>JAIEMG010000047.1 GCA_019752375.1 Gemmataceae bacterium
GTGTGAACGCCCCGGTTGAGCGACCAAAACCGGGGCGTTCACACGCCCCGCTCGCCTTAAGTGAATGGCAATCAGTCATGCCCCATTTCCAGAACTCCCTCTCGTCAGTCGGGGGAGGGCAAGGACCATTGGTGTTCCGCCGCAAAGCCTGTAATTATAATTACACGTAGACTTCCAACTCCAGAAAATTATCCGGCTCCGTCCGATAGACCTTGGCGCAATGGTTCAGGGTAACAAAGCGGTCCGCGTGCCAGGGCTGCTCCAGCTTCGGAATCTCCGCGGGCAAATTCAGCAAGAGGTCCTTGCGGATCATCATGGCGCGCACCTTGCGAATGCGATCCGGACCGACTGCTTCACAGGTGAGGCAGATCAAATAAGTGACCGGCCTCAATGGCTGGCCCGCGTCAAAGTGCACCAAGCCCTGGTTGAACTCCTCGGAAACGGCGTTCAAGACGAAATTCAACAGAAACCAGCGGTCTTCCTTGGCGATGGGCAGGATCGGCTGATCCTGCCTCGTCAGCTTCGAGGCGGACAGGACTTTCGCCACGGCGGCAGAGTTGATGAACACGTCCTCCAGCGATCGTTCGAAGATCGTGCGGATTTTCAGGAAGCCGTCCGAAAAAACATTCAGACTGACGATCACTCGTCCCAGGAAGTGCTTGTTGCTCCAGTCGCGGTTGGCCTTGTATTTCCCCCACGAACGACCGATGACGAAAGACGCCAGGGTCGTCAGAAAGAAAATAACGACCGATGTGACAACCTTCTTGTTGGTCTCGCTGTCAAAGATTTCCATCGTTATCGCTTCCACGTTCGAGAACAAAGAACTCCTTGGATGAGTTCAAAGATCGCACCAGGCAATGGACTCAACCGGTTCGTCCGCTTCCACAAAAAGCAGATCCTCAGCACCGTTGAGTCAACAAGTGTCGCCGTTTTGCAGCTGAGTTGCGAACCTTTCTTGGAAGGAGTTGCGGTACGTCTCATCTCACGAAGGAGGCCAAGGATGGCGTTCGCTTTTCAAGCACCCTATCCACCGGAAGTGGCCGCACGGGTGCGGGCCTATTACGCCACCTTGTCCGAGAAGGACCGACGCCGGTATGCGGCCGTGGAAGCCCGGCGCTTGGGGCATGGGGGGATCGAGTATGTCGCCGAAGGGTTGGAGTGCTCCGGCGCAAAGAGCGCTCAACGCCATCGTCAACTGGCAGGGGCAGGACGGAGGATTCCGCTACAGCGCCAAGCAGATGGGCGACATGTCGGTCAGCAGCTGGCACATCCAGGCGCTGCATGCCGGCAAGCAGGCAGGACTGGACATTCCCAAGGCCACCTGGGCGGGCGTCGGCAACTTCCTGGACAAGGTAGGCAACCAGGACGGCAGCGGTTACGGCTACACCGGTCCACAACCAACCCTTCAGCGGATGACAGCCGCAGGGTTGTTCTGTCGCCAGGAGGCCACTGCCTGGGGGCTGGGACCCGGCGGGCGATCCGTTCGCCAACCAGTTCGGTCGGCTCGGCATGACCTCATTCTGCCTGCTGACGCTGGAAGTCTACTACCGGCACGTGCCGTTGTTCCCGCGCGATAAGCAGGACCAGTGACCGGTCCAATAGCGACAAACGGCGACCCGGAGGGGCGACATCGCCATTCCTCCGGGTCGCCGTTTCGCGATTGCTTTTACACGTCCAGGTCTTCCGCCACCGCCAGTGATGCCGAATCCATGATGAACCGATAGCGGTGTGCCGCTTCCTTGCCGAGCAATTCCACAAACGTCTGATCGGCTTCCAGGTTCGACTCGATGTTGACGCGCAGGAGCGTACGCGTACGCGGATCGAGCGTGGTTTCGGCCAGCGTTCGCGGCGGCATCTCGCCTAGACCCTTGAAACGCGTGATCTCCGGCTTCGCGTTGGCCCGCAGCCCGGCAAGGATCTCTTCCTTGTGCGCATCGTCGCGCGCCCAGTGCGTTTCCTTGCCGACATCGATGCGATAGAGCGGCGGCTGCGCGATGTAGACGTGGTTCTTGCGGATCAGCTCCGTCATGTGGCGAAAGAAGAACGCCATCAGCAGCGTGGTGATGTGATGGCCGTCCGCGTCCGCGTCCATCAGGAGGATGATCTTGCCATAGCGCAGGCCGCCAAGGTCGAACTTCTCGCCGGCGCCGGTGCCGATGGCGGAAACCAGGTCCGCCAGCTCGGCATTGGTCAGCACCTTGCCCAGCGCCAGGCCTTCTGAATTGAGAATCTTGCCCCGCAGGGGCAGCACGGCTTGCGTCCGGTTGTTCCGGCCTTGCTTGGCGCTGCCGCCGGCGGAATCGCCTTCGACGATGAACAGCTCTGACTCTTCCAGGTCAGTCGCCTTGCAGTCGGCCAGCTTGCCGGGCAGGTTCAGCCGGCGCTGCGTCGGCGACTTGCGCTTCACTTCGCTGGCCGCTTCGCGCGACGCCAGCCGCGCCTTGGCGGACAGCACGATCCGGCCGACGATCTGGTCCGCCGCCGTCTTGTTGGCGTTGAGCCACGCTTCGAGCGCTGGCCGGACGAAGTTGTCGACCGTTGCGGTCATCTCGGGGTTGTTGAGCTTCTCTTTCGTCTGTCCCTGAAACTGCGGCTCGCGCACGAAGACCGAAAGGATGCCGACGATACCTTCGCGGATGTCCTCGGCACTGATGTCCAGGCCCTTGATCTTGATCTCATGCGTGGCGATGAAGTTGCGGATCGCCTTGCCGACGGCGCTCTTGAAGCCGTTCTCGTGCGTGCCGCCCGAGGAGGTGCGGATGCCGTTGACGTAGCTGCGGATCACTTCCTCAGTCGATTCCGTCCATTGCAGGGCCACTTCCATCTTCTCGCCGTTGGTGCGCGCGGTGAGGAACGGCGTCTCGGTGACGCTGCCCTTCTGCGCTTCGGTGACCAGGCGCGTGAGGAACTCCGGAATGCCGCCCGGATGGCTGAGCTCCAGGGTTTCCTTGGTGTTCTCGTTCTTGAGCGTGATCTTGAGCCCGCTGTGGATGTAGGCCATGTCCTCCAGGTGCGAGCGGATCAGGCTCGGATCGAAGTGCGTGGTCTTGAAGATCTCCGGATCGGGCTCGAAATAGATCGAGGTGCCATGCCCGCGGAACGGCCCGAGCTTTTCCAGCTTGCCGGCCGGCACGCCGCGCTTGAACGTCTGCTGCCACTCGAAGCCGTCGCGATGGATGGTGGCCACGAGCTTCTTCGACAGCGCATTGACGACCGACGCGCCCACGCCGTGCAGGCCGCCCGAAAAGAAGTAGTTGTCGTTGTTGAACTTCCCGCCCGCATGCAGCACGGTCAGGACAATCTCGACGCCCGGCTTCTTGAACTTGGGATGCAAGTCCACCGGAATGCCGCGGCCGTTGTCGACGATCGTGATCGCGTCGCCATTCTTGTGCAGCGTGACGACGAGCGTGTCGGCGAAGCCGTTGAGGTATTCATCGACGGCGTTATCGACGATTTCCCAGACGAGGTGATGCAGCCCCTTGCCGTCCACGCCGCCGATGTACATCGACGGCCGCTTACGGACGGGCTCCAGGCCTTCGAGGACGGTGATTTCCTGGGCGGAGTACTTGGTGGCGGTGGTCATGTATTGGTCTCAATCCCGTTAGGCGAAAACGCTTCCCCTGATGCACTGCGAGCCTTCGTGATACTCGAGGGCTTCAACGGCGGCGTTCCAATCAGCGACTGCCATTTGCACATCGGTCATGGCGTAATCAAGTGCGTAGAACAAACCACCAGCTGCGACACTGATTTCGCACCGAGAGTGCCTTCTTGGCGCCCAATCTTACGCGCTGCTAGAGTGTTTTCTGCCAGTGGTTAAGCCCAGCAACCACGCGTTCGTCCATCCACTGCTGAAACCGATGCCTTACTTCAATCGGATCATCCACGTATGTGAATTCAAATGGTTCATCGGAAAGGGGAACAACGTCGCCGATGACTGTGTCTCCTGTATCCGTCGTTTCCTTTGTATATGCCATCGCAGAGCAGGTCAGTACTCCGGTCCATTCTCGCCCGATTCCATGAAATGAAAATAGTATTTCGGTCCGAGTATTCGTCACTATCGCAATTGCCGCCCAAGCCTGAAACGCTGACAGGTTTGCATAATAGTCAAGCTTGTTGGCACATTGAATGATCTGATGGTAGTGGAATTGGGCCCTTGGTCCACCCCTCGGAGAGTCGAAGGAAAACGCCTTGTAGTTCGGACCTTCATCCCCAATCGTCTGGTTCACTTCTTGGGCAACTTCTCGCAACCGCTGGTCGGCCAGAGTCTGAAGCGCATCCCCCACAGTGCGCACTCTATTCATCAGTTCGGTGCGCTCGTGGCGCCGCCTGTCGAACTGACTCTTGACAGATTTCAAGATGCTACCGATGGCGGCTACATCCTGGGCTACTTCTTCGCTTAGACTAAGCGCCTCTCTGACCGCTTTCCGTTGAAGGGTTCCAAACAAAGTAACAAGCGGCCCGAGGTCACCTTGGTCAGCAGCCCGTAAAGCGAGTATGTAAGTAGTTCGCTCATGTCGCGTCACTACCAACGGAAGCCAGTTTGCCTTAAGTAATACCAATGTAGCCAAACAGCGAGCGACTCTTCCATTTCCATCCGTAAATGGATGAATCAGCGAGAATCGATGATGGAGCCACGCAGCCTCTACCTCAGGAGATACTCGCGATCGTTCATGCTGCTCGTGCATTTCCAATAGACGTTCCATCTCGCTGTCCACATGTTCCGGAGGGCAGAACTCGAACTTGAACCCGTCTGAGCCCTCAACGTTATTTGCAAGTTTTTTCCACTCCCCATGCGGAAGCTCACGCTTCACTTCGTTGCCCAGCGTGTCCCGAGCGTCGTACCACTTTTGGTGCAATGTAAGTGCTTGGTGTAATTCTCGTATGTATGACTTGCTGAGTGGACGCTCTGCTGAGACGAATTGGTACAGCCCCTCGATCACATGGTTGTGATCTTTGATCTTGGCGACGACTTCCTCAGGCGTCCCATCGGTGTCTTGATGGGAGATGAGTGCAGCGTCGAGGCCCTTTTCGATTAATGTCTTTGTTGCGCCTTCACTGAGATCGTACAATCGTTCCAAGATGCCAGTCTCGATAGCCCATTTGCGTCTCAATCTGACAAGGAATCTCTTGTAAGCATCCTTTTGTCGAAGTTCTCCCGCCTGCTCTTGCCACGCCTGAACCAATACCCCGACCTGAGGATTGATCAATGGCGTTAGGTCTTGCGGCAGATCCGTAATGTGGGACCAGCTGTGCGATACTTGTTGTGTCATTAGAACACTCCTCGCGCGGTGCAAAACTTGGTCGAAATGGCGTCGGACATTATGAAACACCTTGTCCGCCGCGCTCATAAAGATCCTCGCGCCCCCAGTGCCGGCCGGCCTTGGGGCCAGTCGCGAGCAACGGCCGCGCCCAGAACTCCTTCAGGAACGCCTGCATTTCCTGCAGCGCTTGTTCGCGCGTATCCAGGATGACAACTTCCACCGGGGTGTTCACCTTCAGCCCGGATGGCACCGGCTGATCCAGAACAATTTGCTGTCCGTCAAAGTGTCCGCGCAACCGCATAGCCGTGACTCCGCAGTGCGACCAGCAGAAGAAAATCTGCCCACACTAACCCGACGCGCAAGCGAGGGTCAAGTCTTCCCTCGCTTGCGCGTCGGGTTAGTGTCGTGCCTAGATTATTTCCTGCCTACATGGCTGATCTCCCGTCTGGTTCAGATTCTACTCAAACAACTCCCGCTGCCCGTTGCCGTTCGCCTTCCCATTCTTCTCTTCCTTGCCCTCGACCTCGTCCCAGTTCACCAGTTCGATCGGCGGCGGCACCACGCGCACGAAGTTGGCGCGCTTGACCGCTTCGAAGCCCTTGCCGCCGCGCGACGTCACATCGTACTTGTTGCGGCCGAATTCCATCGTCTTGCCGCCACTGGTTTCCAGGACCATCTTGTCGAAGCGGCCGGACATCAAGGCGCCGCCCAGGCAGGTGTCGCCCTCTTCAAGCTTGATGCCCATCACGCCCTTGCCCACGCCAGACAGGATGTTGATTTCCTCCACCTTGAAATGGACGACGTGGCCTTCGGTGCTCGCCAGGTAGATCGTGTCCTCGTCGCCGCGCAGGACCGTGGCCATGACGACCTTGTCGCCGTCGTTCAAGCGCACGAAGCGGCGACCCACCTTCGTGGAAGCGGTGCGGAACGGTCCCAGCGGCGCCCGGAGCGTCTGGCCTTGTGCCGTGACCACGAGAAGATAGGGCGCCGGCGGCTCGCCATTCTTTGGGGTGGCGTCGGGGGGCGTGAAGCGCTCATCGGTCGTGGCGGCAGCAATCACCTTCACGCCATCGGCCAGGCGAAAGAACTTGCCCACCGGCTCGCCGTAGCCGGAACTGGCGGGCACCTCGTTCATGCGCATCGTGTAGGCAGTGCCGTCGTCGGTGAAGAACATGGCGTGGTCCAGCGTGTTGCCGGGCAGCACGGCGATGACTTCGTCGCCCTCGCGAACACGCGTGCCTTCCACGGAAGCCAGGCGGCCGACGCGCTTGATCCAGCCGTCGCGCGTCAGCACCACGTTGGTGTTCTCGCGCTGAATGTAGGCTTCCTCGTCGAATTCCGGTGCGTCCTCGGCCGATGCCATCTTGGTCCGCCGGCGGTCGCCGTATTTCTCGCCGATCTCGGTCAACTCGTCCTTCACCACGCGCCACAACTTCTTGTCCGAACGCAGGATCGCCTCGATCGCCTCGGCCTGGGCCTTCTTTTCTTTCAACTCGTCGATGATCTTCTTGATCTCGAGCTGGGCGATCCGGTAGAGCTGCGCGTCGAGGATCGCTTCCACTTGAATCTCGTCGAGCTTGAACGTGCTGATGAGCTTCGCGGCCGCATCGGCCTTGCCGTCGCTCTCGCGGATGAGCTTGATGGCCTTGTCCAGGGCGTTGAAGATAATCCGGAAGCCCTCCAGAATGTGCAGCCTCTTGCGCAATTGCTCCAGGTCGTACTCGAATCGCCGCTTGACCGTGGCGAAACGAAAATCGAGGAAGTAGCGCAGCATCGCCGGAAGGCCGAGCCGTTCCGGACGCGGTTTGCCGTCCGCACCGGGCACCAGGCAGGTCAGATTGACGGGAAAGTTCTCCTGCAGGGCCGTATGCCGGTAGAGGTAGGCCATGATCAGCTTCGGATCGCTGCCGGGTTTCATGTCCAGTGCGATGCGCAGGCCGTCCTTTTCGTTCGATTCGTTGGTCAGGTTCGTGAGCTGGGGCAACTTGCGCTCGGCGATGATCTCGCCGATGGCCAGCTCCAGGTTGCCCTTGTTCACGCTGAAGGGGATCGACGTGATGACGATCTGCTCTTTCTTGCCATGCGTCTCGGTCTTCCACTCGCCCTGGACGCGGATGCTGCCGGTGCCTTCTTCGTAAATCTTGCGCAGCGTCGGCCGGTCGGTAATCACCCGGCCGCCCAGCGGGAAGTCGGGCCCCTTGAGACGGTCAAGAAGCTGGGCGGTCGTCGCCTCGGGTTCATCGATCAGCAAGAGGGCCGCCTTGACCACGTCGCCCAGGTTGTGGGGTGGAATGTTGGTGGCCATGCCGACGGCAATGCCCGAGGCGCCGTTGACCAGCACGTTGGGAAACTGGGCCGGCAGCACGATCGGTTCTTCGCGCGTGCCGTCGTAGTTGGGGCGCATGTCCACGGTGTGCTGGCGCAGCTCGGCCATCAGACGATCGGCGATCGCAGTCAGCTTGGCCTCGGTGTAGCGATACGCTGCCGGGGGATCGCCATCCACGGAACCGAAGTTGCCCTGGCCGTCCACCAGCGTGCCACGCATCACGAAGTCCTGGGCCATGCGCACCAGCGCTTCGTAGGCCGCGTCGTTGCCGTGCGGGTGAAACTTGCCGGTGACGTCGCCGATGATGCGGGCGCACTTGACCGGCCGGGCGTCGGCATTCAGGTGCAGGTCGTGATACATCGTGTAGAGGATGCGTCGCTGCACCGGCTTGAGGCCGTCACGGACATCCGGCAGCGCGCGCGAGGTGATCACGGAAAGGGCGTAGTTGAGATAGCGCCGCCGCGTCTCGGTAATGATCGAAACTTGCTCGATGTTTTCCGCCATGGACCCGCTACTCCGACAACAACGATCGCAAGGGATAGGAGAATTGTAGCAGCCCGCTTCCCTTCCACCTAGCTCAGTTCCTGTCGGGGGATCTACTAATAAGATGTTGTCACCAAACGAGTTGCGAATCGGGTGCCGGGCAGATTTGTCCCGAATAGTGAACTAAGAGTCACTATGGAATTGCCGGGAACTGGCGCGCAAAAACGCCGGACGAGGAGGTTGACGCTCCTCGTCCGGCGCTGGGATTCCGTTCATTTGCTCGCTGCTTCGGGGGCCGGGTAGGCCTTGAGGATCTTGCCCAGCATCTCCTCGTAGTCGTCAGGGACCGGCTCAAACGCGGTGAGACGCAAGTTGGAGAGAAGCTCCTTACCCTGCGCGGTCTTCTGAGCGTTGGTCAGAGCGTCCTTGAGCTTCTTTGCGACCTTGCCATCGAGACCTTGGGGGTGATAAGCCACGACCGGGGACGGAAATTCGACGGACTCCGTGATCACCTTGACCCAGGAGTAGCAGCCGGGCTTCTGTTGCTTGTACCAGTCCATCGCGACGCTGTCGACCAGCGCGGCATCCACCTTGCCCTGGACGACATGATCGAGGGCGGCTTCGAGGTTGGCCGGCCGCGTCACGTCGCCGAAGAACTCCTTGGCACTGGCGCTTTCTGCTTCCAGGCAGGTGTCCAGGACGATATGGCAGTGCTCGCGCGAGAAGAACGGGACCGCCATTTTCTGGCCTTTCAGGTCCGCGAAGCTGGCGGACTTGCTGTCGGTGCGGCACACGATGAAAGCGCGCGGCTTGCGTTGCTTGGCCACCGCGATGACCAGCGGACGTAGGTCCGGACACTGCTGCCGAGCCCAGGCGAATTCATGGCCGGCGTAGACGCCCAGTTGCAGCTTGCCTGATTCGATCTGCTGCGTCATTTCCTCGATCGTGCCAGCGACCACGCAGCTACCCTGCACGCCGGTCTGGGTCTGCAGCATTTTGGTCAGCGGTCCGCTCAGCAACGGTAGTGCCGTCTGCGGAAGGTCGCGGAACAAGCTCTTCGGCATGCCGACGCGCAACGGCTGTGCCGGTTCCGCCGCTCCGACATCGGGTACCTCGACAGGCATCAACGCCGTCAGGCCAAGCAGCACAGGGAGTATCGCAAGGATGGATCGCAAGCCTGCCATGAAGCGCTCCTCTTCTCTGGCGTTTCGATGAGCTGAGTTCCGAAGGTTCGTGTCCGGCGATCCAATGAGTGCAAACATGATGCCCAGATGGCCTTACCCACGACCGATTACTTGGCCGGCGCGGCCATCGCCGGGTGAAGACAGAACGCGGCGCCGGTCGCGCGCTCGATCGTCGCCAGGACCAGGGCATGGTGAAAGACCGCCTCGTTGTACTGGGCCTTCACCTGGGCCGCGAGGACCTGCGTGCGGACCGCGTCCTCGGCATTGCCCACATCTGTCAGCGCGTCTTGCGCCTCCTTCGCCACTTCATCCGCCTGAGCGCTGACGCCTGCCAGGCGCCTCACGTTCGAGCTCGTTTCGGACCAGCGGAAGAATGCGTCTTCGACTTCAAGGACCACCAAGCCGCGTGTCTTCTCCACCAGGGACGTGGCATGGACGCCGAACTCGGTGGCGCGTTGGACCCGGTCGCACTTCTTGCCGACCAAGAGCGTCGGCATCTCCGGGTTCAGCGCGCCGGGCCGATACTCGCCATTGGCGATGCCTTGCGGTGCCGGCTTGGCATGGATGTCCGCGCCGGCCGCGAAGGTGCGCACCGCGGGCCCGCACGCCTTGCCCTGCGCGTCGGCTTCCAGATAGACGATCTCGGCGAACAGCTGGGCGCGACGCAAGTCCGGGCGATGAGCGAGCGCGAGTTGGATCAAGTCGCCCTTACACAGGCCGTCGCGGACGGGAGGGAACTGCGAGTCCGTAATCGCCAGACAACACTCGGGACCGATGCCGATCGCTTCGCGTAGCGCCGCCAATGCTCGCTGCGTGCCTTGCGCGGCTTCTTCTTGCCGCGTCTGGCCCATCGCGATATAGACGTCGAGCCGCTTGAGATCGGACTTCTTGATGTTCGGGTTCTTGCCCTTGAGTGCTTCTTCAACCTTAGCACGCGTTTTCTGCAAAAGCTCGATGGCTTCGCGGGCCACATTCTCCTGCGCCTGGGCGAAGAGGACCGAATAGTAGGTGCGCGTCACTGCGTAGACCGTCTCTTGCTCGGCGAGCTTGAGGGCGGCCTCGGCAGCGCAGACGCCGAGGCCCGCCTGCTTGCGGCGGATCGGCAACTCATGGCTGCCCGGCAACAGTGGGATGGCCCGCAGGTTCTCCAGAGCCATCTGTCCGGACTGGGCCGCGGCAAGGCTGGCGCGAGCGGCAGCAATGTTCGGCTGCTGCTCGAGCGCCCAGCGGATTGCTTCCTCCAGGTGGACAGCCTTGGTTTGCGGCGGCTTGACGGCGGCAGGCGGGTCGTTGGGAAGGGGGAGCTTTTCCGGTTCGGCGGCGGACACGACCAACGGCATCAACGACAACGCGAGGCCGCCACACAGCGTGGCCGGCGCGCGCCACCAGCGATCGCGCATCATGCTCATGGGATTGTCTCCAGGCGGGGTGCGAATCCATCCACGGCAGGAAGCGGGAAGCGGGCAAGAGGCGGGACAATCGGCCGGTTCCCTCTTCTTCTAACTTCATCGGTCATGCCCAGTTTCCCACTGCAAACTTAGAGAGGTCCAAGCGACTGAAGAGGTTGGGCGCCGGCGTTCTAACCGTCACGGGTTGCCGTCGGCGATGGTCAATCAGGAAGTCCGACGATAAGCTGGGCAAAGCCGACGCAGCGAGCGCCCGTCGAGGATGAGGACTCATGTCGCCAGATTATACGCCGGTCGAGAAGGCCGCTGATGCCATCGCTACGGCCCGCATTCTCGACGCGGTTGCCAATCGCGCACGCGAAGCGCTGCGCGTCGTCGAAGACTTTTGCCGATTCGTCCTCGACGACGCTTTCCTGAGCGGCGAATTGAAACGATTGCGCCACGACCTGACCACATCCCTTACGGAGTTGCCCGCGAGCCTGTTGCTGGAAGCGCGCGAGACGCAGCACGACGTGGGCACGGCCATTTTCACGACGGACGAACACCATCGTGCCTCGCTGCTTTCGGTTGCGCAGGCCAACTTCAAACGACTGGAGGAAGCGCTCCGCAGCCTGGAGGAATTCGGCAAGCTGCGCGGCCCCGAACTGGGTCGGACTCTGGAGCAACTCCGTTACCGCACTTACACCTTGGAACGTGTAGTCCTTCTCGGTTCCGACGCCCGCCGACGGCTGGTCGATGCTCGCCTCTACGTGCTGTTGACAGGGGCAAGCTGCCGCCATCCGCTCGAGTGGACGATTCGCGAGTGTGTCGCGGGAGGCGCCCGGGTCATCCAGCTACGAGAGAAAGCGCTCAGCGATCGCGAAGTGCTGGACCGCGCCCGGGAAGTTCGGCGCTGGACGCGCGAAGCCGGGGCGCTCTTCATCATGAACGATCGCGCGGACATCGCATGCCTCGCCGGCGCCGATGGCGTCCACCTCGGCCAGGACGAGCTGTCGGTCAAGGACGCGCGCGGAATCGTCGGCCCGGACGCATTGATCGGCGTCAGCACACACAACATCGAGCAGCTTCGTCAAGCGATCCTCGATGGCGCCAGTTATGTCGGCATCGGACCGACGTTTCCGTCCGGCACCAAGGAGTTTGCGGATTTTCCGGGAGTGGAGTTCGTGCGTCAGGCCATGGCGGAAACATCCCTGCCGGCATTCGCGATCGGTGGGGTGAATGAGGACACCATCGATGCCGTGGTCGCGGCCGGCGTGCGACGCGTTGCCGTCAGTCAAGCGATCGCGCAGGCGGACGACCCCTGTCGCGTCGCCGCAGGGTTGCTGGAAATCCTGGGAACATGAGGGTGGTGAATCGGCTGCTGTCGGAGTAGTCTGGCGGCAAAGACACCATTTCGAGGATCGGCGGATGAGCACGCTCGGTACATCGCGGCAACACATACTCCTGCCCTGGACGGTTCAGGAACGCGAAGACCCCCTCCTGATGCTGGACCGTGCGGAGGGCGTCTACTTTTACGATCAGCAAGGGCGTCGCTATCTCGACTTTCTTTCGCAGTTGTTCAACTGCAACCTGGGCCACGGCAATCCGCGCGTCATTGCCGCCATTCAGCAGCAAGCGGCTCGTCCCTGCTGCGTTTCACCGGTGCTCATGACCGAGGAACGCATAACGCTCGCGACGGAACTGACACGGCGGACGCCGGGCGATCTGAACAAATGCCTCTTCGTCAACAGCGGCAGCGAGGCCGACGATCAAGCATTCATCCTGGCCCGCATGGTGACCGGCCGTCCGAAGATCTTTGCCAAGTACCGAAGCTATCACGGCACGATGCTCAGCGGCCTCGGCGTCGGCGGCGACCCACGTCGCGCCGCGATCGAGCCTGGACCGGCGGGAAGCGTGCGGTTTTACGATCCGTTCTGCTATCGCTGCGACTTCGGCAAGGAGTATCCATCCTGCCAGCTGCACTGCTTTGACGCGCTCGAACGGCAGCTCCAGCTCGAAAATCCCAGCACGGTGGCGGCGGTGATCGTCGAGCCGGTGACCGGCGCGGCCGGAGGGTTTCCACTGCCGGACGGCTATCTCCTGCGGTTGCGCGAGCTTTGCGACAAACACGGAATCCTGCTGATTGCCGATGAAGTCATCACCGGTTTTGGCCGCACCGGCGCGTGGTTCGGTGTCGAGCATGACGGCGTGGTGCCGGACTTGATGGTGCTGGCCAAGGGCCTGACTTCGGGCTACGTGCCGATGGGCGCGGTGATCGTGCGCGACCGCATTGCCGAGCACTTCGAGAAGCGCATGTTTCCGCTGGGCAGCACTTACGCGGCGCACCCCCTGGCCTGTGCCGCGGCCATGGCGTGTCTGGAGGAGTACGACCACGGCGGGCTGATTCCACACGCGCGGCGCATGGGCGAGGCCTTGTTCGCCAAGCTGCATGGACTGGCCGAGCGGCATCCCTGCATCGGCGACGTTCGCGGCAAGGGTTTGCTGGCTTGCCTGGAGATCGTGCGCGACCGGAAGACGAAGGCGCCGCTGGTGCCGCCAAATACCGATTCGTTGCTGCCGATGCAGATTCGCCGTCGCGCCTGGGCGGAGGGACTGCACGTGATGCCGCGCGGTTCACTGATCCTGCTGGCACCGCCCTTGATTGTTCAGCCCGAACACATTGACGAGGCGATCGACAAACTCGATCGCGTGCTCGGGTGGGTAGAACAGACAGAGAAGATTTGCTGATCCAGCTGCTTGCGGCGCGGCACAAGAGTGCCGCGCCGCAAGCGGGTTTACTGTTTCAGCAGGAACTCACTGCTATTGAGCAGCGCCCAGAACAGGTCTTGCCACACGGGAACCAAGTCCGCCCTGGCATCGCGGATTCGTTCCTTGCGCACCAGTTCTTCAAAGAGCTCTCGCTCCTTCACGGTCGGATAGCGTGTCAACGTCGCCAGATAGAGCCTATCGATCACCGTGGCGGGTTTCTCGCGCGCCAGTGATTCAGGAATGGCACCGGTCTGGCGGTCGAAGATCGCCCGGTTAACCTCCTTGCCGTTCATGAGCTGCAGCATCAGGCGGAACGATTCCGTCGTCGGCTCGCGAAACGACTTCTCATCGATCCCGTTTTCATCGAGGCGAAGAAGCAGGTCTTCGCGCCAGCGCTGGCGCATTTCCCGTCGCTCGCCTTTGCCGAGCTTGTCCGCCAGGCGAGTGGCCATGAGCACGGAGGCAAACATTTGATCGAAGCTCAGCGGCCGAATCGCCGTGCGGCTGAAAAAAACGGCCTTGTCGTCGTCCTCGTTGGTTCGGTTGACCACGCCCTTGAGCTGATAGGCATCGCTGGCACAGATCCAGCGAATAAGCTTGCGATCATCGAAATGGGCGGCAACGAAGTCGCCAGCCAGTCCGGCGAGCAGTTCGGGATGCAAGACAGGGTTGTGTTCGCCGAAGTCGCCGGCTTCCGGCATCTCGTTCATTCCGCGGCCGAAGAAATGGGCCCAGGTGCGGTTCACGTGCGCCAGGGCAAAGTTGTCGTGGCCGGTGATGAACTCGGCCAGAGCTTTGCGGCGATTGACGACCATGTTCCGCGGCAGCTTGCGACCATCGATGAAGGTGCTCTCTATCGGCACAAACACGCCGCTGCGTTTCTCGAAGAATATCAAGCCCTTGGAGTTCAGGTTGAAGTTGTCGCGTAACTCCAGAATCGCGGGGTCGTGGTTGGTCGCGGGCACAAGTTCCCGTCGCTCCGCTTGCCGGAAAAAGGCGTTCATTCCCCAAAAGTGCTTGTCTTTCACGTCCGCGTTGTACGGATGGCAGTGGCACTGGGCGCACTGGAGCTGCAAGCCGAGGAATAGCCATGGGACGCGTCCCGCGATCGGCACCATGTCGTGCTGTCCGTCGCGAGCCACTCGATCCGCCGGCAGCGGTTTGCCGAGATGCGAAAGGACGAAGAGCACCGCCGGATTGACGTCGCTGCGGCCCTCCGCCGTGAGGAGCGCGGTCGCCAGTTCCTTGTGCGATTTTTTGGCGGCCAGCGACTTCTTCACCCAGGCCTGCAGTTGCTCCTTGTAAGCAGGTTCCGCGCCCTCGCCCAGCAGGCGCTCCGCCCAGACTTCGCCCCAGTAATCGGTATATTCCTCGGTCGCCAGCAACCGTTCAACCAGACGTGCCCGCTTGTCGGCGCGGCCGTCCTTCTCGAAGGCGAAGATCTCGTCCACGGTTGGAATGCGCCCAATGACCTGGATGCACACACGGCGCAGGTAGGTCAGATCGTCCACCGGCCCGGCCGGATCCAACCTGTTTTCCTTCCACTTGGCGGCGATCAGGTCGTTGATTCGCTCAGTCGGCTTCTCGACGGGAAGCGGCGGAGCCTCGGCGCGCGCCGTACTGGCCAGGCCCAGCGTGAATGCAAAGGTGAATCCAAGCGCACGGGTGATGCTTGGGATCGTCATGATTGCGGCTCCCGGCTTCGAGATGACGGACAGGCCATTCAAGCGAGCGGCAGGAAGCGCCCACACCAACCCGACGCGCCAGCGAGGCGCCCCTCGCTGGCGCGTCGGGTTGGTGTGGGAAGAGCATTTCCGCTCGCCCAAGTGAATACAGGCCCGGACCTGGGCCTCGCGCATGAGAATTTCTCCGCATTCGCCGCTCGGTTCAGCCAAAGGCGCCTTCCGGCCAAGATTTGCCGTACAACGGGGCAGGTTCTGCCGATTATTCCTGATGAATCGATAGCGGCCCCTTTCCGGACGACACTGAAAGTCGCGCTCGCGCCGAGCGCCGGCCTTTATTTCATTTTTAGGGACTTGGCTCATGGAACGAATTTGCCGCGGCCTGAGCGTCGTGTGGCTTTCTCTGGCTTGCCTGATTTGCCTGGGCAGCGCCGGCTGCATGACGTGCGGTCATTGCAAACCGTGCGACAAGCATGCGCCGGCCGACACCCCGCGTGAGCTGGCCAAGCTCTCGCTGCCGGCTTATGTCATCGAGCCACCCGACATCCTGCTCATCGACGCGGTCCGCGTGGTGCCCTTGCCGCCGTACAAGGTTCAGCCGCTCGACGTGCTCTTCATCCAGGCGACCGATACATTGCCCAACGAGCCGATCAACGGCCTGTTCAGCGTGGAGCCGGAAGGCCGAATCAACCTCGGTGCTTCCTACGGCGTGGTCGAGGTGACCGGTATGACGGTCGACGACGCCCGGGCCGCCATCGAAAAGCAACTGAAGCTCCAGCTCAAGAACCCGAAGGTGGTGGTGGCGCTGGCGCAGGCGCGTGCCATGCAGCAGATCCGCGGCGAGCACCTGGTGCGGCCGGACGGCACGGTCAGCCTGGGTATTTACGGCTCGGCCTATGTCGCCGGCATGACGCTGGAAGATGCCAAGGCGCACATCGAGGCGCACCTGTCGCAGTTCCTGCTCCAGCCCGAAGTGTCGGTGGACGTGTTTGCCTACAACAGCAAGGTCTTCTACCTGATCTTCGACGGCGGCGGCTATGGCCAGCAGGTCTTCCGTCTGCCGGTCACGGGTAACGAGACGGTGCTCGACGCGGTCAGCCAGCTCAACGGCTTGCCGGCGGTTTCCTCCAAGAAGCACATTTGGGTGGCCCGTCCGCAGCACAATTGTGGCGCCGGCTGCGATCAGGTCATGCCCGTGGACTGGACGCAGATCGTCGAATGCGGCCGGACCGAGACGAACTACCAGCTCTTCCCCGGCGATCGCGTCTACGTGAAGGCCGACAGCCTCATCGCGACCGACAACTGGCTTGCCAAGGTCATCTCGCCCGTGGAGCGCGTGCTCGGCGTGACCTTGCTGGGTGCCACAACGGTCAACACGATCCGCACCAACCCGAACCGGAACTTCGGCAACAACGGCGTCATCATCGCTCCTTGAGCGAGCCCGCCGACGCCCGATGCCCCGCGGGAAACGCCTGATTTCCCGCAGGGCGTCGGGAAAGCCGGAGTCGGGCGCGACGAATTGCCGATGTAGAGTGTAGAGTCGAGTCAATTCCGGATTCGGCCTGGCGGGGTGTCGCTCGATTGTGGCAGGGGGTAGAATAGAGACGTGCCCTCAGGGCGTCACGAATTGCGGCGCTTGTAGGAGACCATGATGAATAAATATGCCGTCGCGCTCCTGGCGCTGGGACTGTCCGGATCATTGTCCCATGCGCAGGGGCCGGCACCGTATTCGCGCCCCAATCCCAATCCGAACAACCCTTACAGTCGCCCGATCTTCAGTCCCTACCTGAACCTGTCCCGCGGCGCCGGGACGGTCCCAGGCATCAACTACGCCGGCATCGTGCGCCCGGAATTTCAGACCCAGAGCGACATCAGCCAGGTGCAGCAGCAGCTTTATCAGAATTCGCAGGCGATCGCGCAGGCCGAGGAAACGAACGCGGGCGGCCTGAACACCGGCCATCCAACGCAGTTCTTGAACCTGTCGCATTACTACAGGGGCGGTACCTCCACGGGGGGTGTTGGCCGTGGGTCTGGCAGCGCGATAACGCCAACCTTCGCGATTGGTCAGCAAGGAAGTAGTGGCGGACGGGGCGGCGCCACGGGACCCAAGCCGGCGCGCGGGCGTTGATTCGCAATGACCGCCGGGCCTCCTCATGTGGGGCACGCTTCCCGCTTGCCACAATCGGGCACGTTGGAAGCGTGCCCCATCGCTTTTCAGCTAAATCACACAAACACAATTCCACTGCCAATGCCAACCGGAGCGCTGCCTCCCGCGCCGCGCGGTGGTACGATCCATCCCATCGCCTGCCGACCGCTCTCCTTCCCACCTGGAGACTCTTCCATGGCGCGATCTTGCTGTTTGTGCGTGCTCCTCCTTGCCTTGACCGCAGTCGTGGGGGACGAACGGTTGCGCGCGGCGGACAAGGACGCCGACCTGGCAGCCCAGCTTCGCGAACTGAATGCAACGATCGTCGCGACCGACGCGGAGACGAGCAAGAAGCTGGCACAGATGCTCTCCACCGATGTTCGTAGCCGCGTCCGTGCCGCCAACGAACGCGAGACGAAGCGGTGGCGTGAGGTGAAGGACCGTGCCGGCTGGGAGAAATATCGCGATCCGCGCCTGCAAGCCTTGCGGGCTTCGCTGGGCAGCTTTCCCGAAGCTCCGAAGACGCCGAAATGGACGATCGTCCGCCAGATTGACGGCGATGGCTATCGCATCCTGAACCTAATCATCGACAGCCGGCCCGAACTTGGCATTACCGCCAACCTGTACGTGCCGAAGGAAGAGCGTAAGGCGATGCCGGGCATCATCGTCGTCCCCAGCCACCACAATCCACGCACCCAGGGCGAACTTCAAGACATGGGCATGAGCTGGGCGCGGCTGGGCTGCATCGTCCTGGTCATGGAAAACCTTGGCCACGGCGAGCGCCGCCAGCATCCGTTCGTCAACGAGAACAGCTATCCGGACAACTTCCGCGTCGGCCGCCAGGACTATTACTTTCGTTACAACACCTCGCTTCAGCTTTACACGATCGGGGACAGCCCGATGGGCTGGATGGCCTGGGACCTGATGCGCGGCGTCGACGTGCTGCTGGCCCAGCCGGGGGTCGACAAGGAACGCATCCTGATGCTCGGTTCGGTGGCGGGCGGCGGCGACCCAGCCGCAGTGGTCGGCGCGCTCGATCCGCGCATCACTGCCGTGGGACCATTCAACTTCGGCGGCCCGCAGCCGGAGACGTCTTTACCGCTGCCCATGGATGCCGAGAGCGCTTTCAACTACGCCGGCGGCGGCAGCTGGGAATCGACGCGCAACCTGCGCCTGTCCGCACGCGATGGTTTCGCGCCCTGGGTGATCGTGGGTGGCGTCGCGCCGCGGCGGCTGATGTATGCCCACGAGTTCGCCTGGGACCGCGAACGCGATCCGGTCTGGAAACGTCTGCAAGCGATCTATGACTTCTACGAGGTGCCCGACCGTCTGGCCTCGGCCAATGGCAAGGGCTCCGTCACCGGCAAGCCGCCCGAGTCCACGCATTGCAACAACATCGGTCCGGAGCATCGTCATGCCATGTATCCGGCCCTGAACAAGTGGTTCAGGCTGGATGGGAGCGTGGAAAAGGAATTTCGCACCCGCCACAAGCCCGAAGAGCTGAGCTGCTCGACCGCGGAGAAGCTGCTCAAGATGAAACCGATGTACGAAGTGGCTGCGAAGATCGGCGAGGAGCGGGCCGAAGCGGCCCGACAGCGACTGGCCAAGCTGCCGCTCGATGTCCGGCGAGTACAGATGCAGAAGGACTGGGCAGCCTTGCTCGGCAACGTCGACCCCAAGGCAGCGCCCAAGGCGATGGCTCAGCCGACGACGAAACTGGGCGACGTCACGGTCGAGCGAATCGTCCTGGAGGTCGAACCCGGCATCGTGGTGCCGACGTTATTACTTATTCCGACGCACAAGGACGCGTCGAAGCTTCCCGTGGTCGTCGCCTTCGCGCAGGAGGGGAAGCAAGAGTTCTTGAAGCAGCGCGCGGACGGGATCGCGGAGTTGCTCAAGGGCGGTTCGGCCGTCTGCCTGCCGGACCTGCGCGGCACCGGCGAGACCAAGCCGGGCGACTCGCGTGGACGCACCAGCGGCGCGACATCGATTTCCGCGGCGGAACTGATGCTCGGACAGACGTTGCTCGGCTCGCGGCTGCGCGACCTGCGCTCGGTCCTGCGTCATTTGCGCGATCGTTCGGAGCTGGACGGCTCACGCATTGCGCTGTGGGGCGATTCGTTCGCGCCGGTCAACGGCGAGGGAGTGCGGCTGGACGTGCCGTGGGATGCAGAGAAGTTGCCGGCGCAATCGGAGCCGCTCGGCGAATTGCTGGCACTCCTGGGTGCACTACATGAACCCGATGTGAAAGCGGTCTACGGCCAGGGCGGCCTGGTGGGCTACGACTCGATCCTGCTTAGTCATTTCTGCTACTTCCCGCACGATGCGGTGGTGCCCGGCGCACTGACAGCCGGCGATATCCTCGACGTGGCCGCGGTGCTTTCACCGCGACCGGTGCGTCTGGAAGGCCTGGTAGACGGCCTCAACCGGCGGGTGAGCGAGAACGCTGTGGAAGAACGCGTCGCGACACTCCGCAAGGCCTATCGGGCGTTCCCGGAGACAACGACCGCCACCGCCGAGGTCGGCAAGCGTACCGAGGTCGCGAAGTGGCTACTTGCGCAGCTAAAGCTGAAATGAGCCGCGATTTTCGAGCAGTTCTTGCCAGCTGGCCGCCTGAAGCAAACGGACGCCCAACGCTTCCAGCCGGCCGACGTCGGTCAACGCATCAAGCGCGGCCAACGCTTCCGGGGACGGTTCGCCGAAGCGAGCACGCCCCATGAGCACCACCATCTTCCGGGCCTCGTTGGCTTCGCCTCTGGCTTCGCCTTTACGGATGATCTTCTGGTAAGTTACGGATTCTTCCATCGCAACCACTCCTTGCAACAAGGTTTCGATTTGCACGTCCGGATAGCGCATGCCCATCAAGATGTAGGTGGCCGACCAAAGTTCCGTCGCCTGGCGGGACGGTGCCTCGCGGTCGATCCGCTTTTTCATCCGGGCGATGATCCCGGGTAACTCTGTTGCCGGCAAGTCTCCCAGCGGCGCCAACGGCAGCGTTCCCAAGCCGCCCGCCAGCCACTGCTCGGGTGGCACCTGCGACATCGAATGGTTCGCCCGGGAAACCGCGTTCGTACAGGCCGGTCAACTGGGGCGAATCGGCTCCGCGATGCAGGACCACCAGCAGGCTGCGCACACGCAGGCGATGTCGCTTGAACAGTGCGCTATTATACAGCAGCAGGTCGGCTAACTTCGCAACGGTATCGTGGCCAGCCTGGAAATCCACCGCGAGGAGCCAGTCGGGGGTTCCGGCCACGCGGATGACCTTGTCGGTCGCCCCAGTGATGGTGGCAATGTCGGCGTCGATCAGCGACGCCGGCGCTGCCGACCAACCTCCTCGTACGACCCAGTCTTCCGGTGACCATTCGGTCAGATGCTTGAGCGTGTCATCGATCGGTCCCGGCATCGGTCCTCCGACAGCCACGGGTAATCTCTGCGGCCTGAACCTCGTCTTTATAGATGAGCGCCAGGGCGGCGCCCGCTCCAGGGGTTGCAGTGCGCCGCAATTTTCGAATCGCCAGCGTCCTCATCCTGTTATGTCGACTGATTTTGCAATTTCCTTTCAACAACTCGAGTGATTGGCGCATAGAGTCGTCCAAGGTGGCATAGCGCCCATCCATTCTCCTTGTCCGTCGAGGTTCATCGTCATGCTCAGTAGCTTGAAATTGCGTCTGGCGGCCTTCGCCCTCTTGCTTGTGGCCAGCGGCGCCATCCTGTTCGTCGCCGCGGACAAGTTCAAGAAGGGACCGGCGCCGAATCCGGAACGGGTGCGTCTGATGAAGACGTACACCGACGGCAATTACAAGGACGCCTATGACGGCCTGCGCAAGCTGGCAATGGACCCGAAGTGCGACCCGATTGCGGTCAGCAAGGACCTGGAGACCGGCATCGCCTGCTTGCAGCAACTTGGACGCGATGACGAGATCGACGAATTTCGCGAAGCCGTCATCGAAGTCCACGGCAACAACTGGCGCTTGCTGCACACCAGCGCGAAGACCTACCTGAACGTGCAGCACCACGGCGCCATCGTGGCGAACAAGTTCTACCGCGGCAATCGACGCGGCGGCGATGGCCGGCATGTCAACGCCTATCCGCGCGACCGCGTGCGGGCCCTGCAGCTGATGCAGCAGGGTATGAACCATACCGATAAGGAGACGGACAAGAAGGCGCTGGCCGAGTTTTACCTGCACTTCGCCGATCAGTTCATGGGCGCCGCCGATCACGAATCGTGGCGGCTCCAGTACCTGACCGACATCAACCAGCTGCCCGATTACGAGGACGGCGATTTTTGGAACGAAGGCATCAACCGCGGCGCTCCGGTGGACGAGCAGGGCAAAGCGGTCTTCCACTTCGTTCCGAAGAGCTACGAGGATGCCAAGAGCGACGGCGAGCGCTGGCGCTGGATGCTCATTCAGGCTGCCGAGTATGACCCGGCGCGGGCCAGCGAGATCGACATGCTCTTTGCCGGCTTCCTGCGCTCGCAATTCGGCGTGCAGACGATGGCTTTCTACGGCTGGGGCCGCCAGGACGAGAATCGCAAGGACGAGAGCGGTACATTTGCCCTGCACACGCTCAACGAGGAAGAGACGATCGCCCGCCTCGCCAGCGGCATCAAGCGCTTCCCGCTTGCCGACGAATTCAACTGGATCAAGATCTATCAACGAGTGATCGCTCGCGGCAAATCGTCGTGGGGCGAGCAGGCACGCGACGCCATCGCGCAGGAATACTCCGATCGTCGCCAGTACGTCAAGGCCGCCGCCGCGATCCGCGACGCCATCCAGGATTATGGTCCGGGCCAGAACGCTCGCCGCCAGAAGCTACTCGAACAGATCGTCGGCAACTGGGGCCGCTTCGAGCCCGGCCAGATTCAGGCAGCCGGCAAGCCCGCCTCCGTCGATTTCCGCTTCCGCAACGGCGACAAGGTCGCGTTCGAGGCCTATGCCATCGACGTGCCCAAGCTCCTCGACGACGTGAAGGAATACCTGCGCGGCAACCCCGCCCGCCTGGATCACCAAAAGCTGAACATTGCCGACGTCGGCCATCGCCTGGTGCAGCAGGGCGACGCCAAGTACCTGGGCGAGAAGGTCGCCGCGTGGGAGCAGAACCTGCAGCCACGGCCGGAGCACGTGGACGACCGCATCACCGTGACCACGCCGCTCAAGAAGCCGGGCGCGTACCTGCTGCGCGGCCAGATGGCCAACGGCAACTTGAGCCGTGTCATCGTCTGGGTCGCCGACACGGTCATCACCAAGAAACCGCTCGAAGGTCAGGCGATGTACTATGTCGCCGACGCGTTGAACGGCGCTGCCGTCCCGAAGGCGGAGATGGAGTTCTTCGGCTGGCGGCAGGTCCACTTCGGACCGGGGCCGAACGACTATCGCGTCGATACCACCGGCTTCAAGGAGACGACCAACGACGACGGCCAGGCGTTCATTCAGGGCAACCGCATCGACCACAACTATCAGTGGCTGATCGTCTCCCGCAAGCCGAAGGCCGGTCCCGACGGGGCCGATCGCTTTGCCTATATCGGCTTCACCGGCATCTGGTTCGGCCATCGGCACGATGCGGAATACCACCAGACCAAGGTGTTCGCCATCACCGATCGGCCGGTGTATCGCCCCGAGCAGAAGGTGAACTACAAGTTCTGGGTCCGGCATGCCAAGTACGACGAGGCGGATACGTCGTCGTTCGCCAAGAAGGCCTTCAACGTCTATATCCACAATCCCAAGGGCGAGAAGATCCACGAGCAGGCCTTCACGACCGACGATTACGGCGGTCTGACGGGCGAGTTCACGCTGCCCACGGCGGCAACGCTCGGCATGTACTCCATCCAGGTCGGCACCGATCCGCGCCACATCATCGGCCACACGGTCGTGCGCGTGGAAGAGTACAAGAAGCCCGAGTATGAAGTAACGGTCGAAGCGCCGAAGCAACCAGTTCGCCTGGGCGAGACCGTGACGGCCACCATCCAGGCCAAGTATTACTTCGGCGCACCGGTGACGCGCGGCAAGGTGAAGTACAAGGTGATGCGCACCGCGCACAACAGCAATTGGTATCCGGGCGGCATGTGGGATTGGTTTTATGGTCCTGGCTACTGGTGGTTCGCCACCGACTATCGGTGGTATCCCGGCTGGCGCGACTGGGGCTGCTCGCGGCCGATCCCGTGGTGGTATCAGGACCGCAGCCATCAGCCGCCGGAACTGGTCACCGAGAATGAAGTCGAAATCGGTCCCGACGGCACCGTGAAGGTCTTGCTGGACACGCTGCCGGCCAAGGCGCTGCACGGCGACGAGGACCACGAATACACGATCACGGCCGAGGTGGTGGATGAATCGCGGCGCACCATCGTGGGCACCGGCAGCGTGCTGGTGGCACGCAAGCCGTTCCAGGTCTACACCTGGGTCGATCGCGGCCACTACCGCGTCGGCGACACCGTCCAGGCCAGCTTCAGCGCCCAGCGGCTCGATCGCAAGGCGGTCGAGGGCCAGGGCGAGTTGACGCTCTACCAGGTCACTTACAACGACAAGGCCCAGCCCGTCGAGAAGGCCGTGCAGACCTGGAAGCTCGACACCAACGTCGAGGGCCAGGCGCAGCAGCAGATCAAGGCGTCGCAAGCCGGCCAGTATCGCCTCAGTTACAAGTTGACCGACAGCAAGAAGAACACGATCGAAGGCGCCTATGTCTTTGTGGTCCGCGGCGAGGGCGTGATCGGCAAGGACTTCCGCTTCAACGACATCGAGCTGACCACCGACAAGCGCGAATACGCGCCAGGCGAGAAGGTCAAGCTGCTCATCAACACCGACCGCGCCGACAGCACCGTGCTGCTGTTCGTGCGGCCGGCCAATGGCGTCTACCTGCCGCCGAAGGTCCTGCGACTCCAGGGCAAGAGCATCGAGCAGGAAATCGACGTGGCCCAGCGCGACATGCCTAACTTCTTCATCGAGGCGATGACGATCTCCAACGGCAAGGTGCATTCCGAGACGCGCGAAGTCGTCGTGCCGCCCGAAAAGCGCGTGGTGAACGTCGAAGTGCTGCCGTCGCTGACGGAGTACAAGCCGGGCCAGAAGGCGACCGTGAAGGTCAAGCTGACCGACCTGGCCGGCAACCCGTTCGTCGGTTCCATGGTACTCAGCATCTACGACAAGAGCGTGGAGTACATCTCCGGCGGCAGCAACGTGCCGGAGATCCGCAGCTACTTCTGGAAGTGGCGGCGGCACCACAACGTGAACACCGAGAGCAACCTCGGCCACATCTTCGGCAACCTACTGCGCCAGGGCGAGGTGGGCATGACCAACCTGGGCGTCTTCGGTGCACTGGTGATTGAGGAGCACGGCATGCGGCGACTAGGACGCAACGGCCGCCGCGGATACGGTGCTCAGGACGACCGATTGGAAGAGTCAAATCTGGCCATGGACGCCGCACCGCAAGCTGCGGGCAGAGAAGCAGGCGACATGGATGGAGCTCCTCGGCTCAAGGCCGCCGAGAAGGCTGGTGCTCCGGGAGGAGGCCAGGGAGGCGCGCAACCTGGCATGGAGCCGGCCGTCCGCAAGAATTTCGCCGACACCGCCTACTGGAACGGCACGCTGACCAGCAATGCCGAAGGCATTGCCGAGGTGTCGCTGACCATGCCAGAAAACCTGACGGCCTGGAAGATCAAGGCCTGGGCGATGGGCCACGGCACCCGCGTCGGTTCCGGCGAGGTCGAGGTCGTCACCAAGAAGGACCTGCTCGTTCGCCTCCAGGCGCCGCGCTTCTTCGTGCAGAAGGACGAGGTGGTCCTGTCCGGCAACGTCCACAATTACCTCAAGACCGCCAAGGAAGTGACCGTCACGCTGGAGCTGGAAGGCAACGTGCTCTACTCGATCACCAAGCAAGAGCAGCGCGTCGTCATCCCGGCGGGCGGCGAGAAGCGCATTGACTGGCGCGTCCGCGTCAACACCGAGGGTGTTGCAGTCGTCCGCATGAAGGCCGTCACTGATGAGGAATCGGACGCCGTCCAGATGAGCTTCCCCAGCTATGTCCACGGGATGCTCAAGACCGACTCCTTCTCCGGCGTCGTTCGCCCCGATCGGCAGTCGGCCGACATCACCTATGTGGTGCCGGAAGAACGCCGCATCAACGAATCGCGCCTGGAAGTCCGCTACTCGCCGACCCTGGCCGGCGCGATGGTCGATGCCCTGCCCTACATGGTCGACTACCCCTACGGCTGCACCGAGCAGACCTTGAACCGCTTTGTGCCGACCGTCATCACCCAGCGCATCCTCAAGCGGATGAACCTGGACTTGAAGGCAATCGAGGAGAAGCGGACCAACCTCAATGCCCAGGAGATTGGCGACGACAAGGCACGGGCGAAGGGCTGGAAGCGTTATCCGCGCAACCCGGTTTTCAACGAAGCCGAGGTGCAGCGGATGACCGAGGCCGGCGTGGCTCGCCTGGCAGCCATGCACCTGTCCGACGGCGGCTGGGGCTGGTTCTCCGGCTATCACGAGCAATCGTATCCGCACACCACCGCCGTTGTCGTCCACGGCTTGCAGCTGGCCAAGCAGAGCGGCGTGGCACTGCCCCACGGCATGCTGGAACGCGGCATCGAGTGGCTCAAGCGTTACCAGGCGCAGCAGATCCAGCTGCTGCAGAATGCTCCGAGCAAGAAGGAGCCATACAAAACCGTTGCCGACAACCTGGATGCGATGGTTACCATGATCCTGGTCGATGCCGGCATCTCCAACGAGGCGATGCGCGACTTCCTCTATCGCGACCGGACGCAACTGGCAGTCTACGCCAAGGCCATGTTCGGACTGGCCCTGCACCACGAGCAGCAGGCCGACAAGCTGGCGATGATCGTCAAGAACATCGAGCAGTACGTGGTGCAGGATGATGAGAACCAGACAGCGCACTTGAAGCTGCCGGGCGACAACTACTGGTGGAACTGGTACGGCAGCGAGAACGAGGCCAACGCCTACTACTTGAAGCTGCTGGCACGCACCAACCCCAAGGATGAGAAGGCGTCGCGGCTGGTCAAATACCTGTTGAACAACCGCAAGAACTCGACCTACTGGACCAACACTCGCGACACGGCCGTCTGCATCGAAGCCATGGCCGAGTACCTGGTCGCCAGCGGCGAGGACAAGCCGGACATGACCGTCGAGGTCTGGCTCGACGGCGAAAAGAAGAAGGAAGTCAAGATCGATGCCGGCAACCTGTTCACGTTCGACAACCAGTTCGTGCTGTTCGGCGATGCGGTCGAAGCGGGGAAGCACAAGCTGGAGATCAAGCGGAAGGGCACCGGTCCGATCTACTTCAACGCCTACGTGACCAACTTCACGCTGGAAGACCACATCACGAAGGCCGGCCTGGAGATCAAGGTCAACCGCAAGTACTACAAGCTCACCCGGGTGGACAAGGAGGTCAAGGTTTCCGGCTCGCGCGGCCAAGCGGTGGGTCAGAAGGTCGAAAAGTATCAGCGCACCGAGCTGACGAACCTGGCTGAATTGAAGAGCGGCGACCTGGTGGAAGTCGAGCTGGAGATCGACAGCAAGAACGACTACGAGTACATCCTATTCGAGGACCCGAAGGCCGCCGGCTTCGAGCCGATGCTCCTCCAGAGCGGCTATAACCCCAACGACATGGGTGCCTACATGGAGCTGCGCGACGAGAAGGTCTGCTTCTTCGTCCGGGCGTTGACCCGCGGCAAGCACAGCGTCAGCTACCGCCTGCGTGCGGAGATTCCGGGCAAGTTCAGCGCCTTGCCGACGCGAGCGTCGGCGATGTATGCTCCCGAGTTGAAGGCAAACTCGGATGAGATCAAGCTGTCCATCAAGGATTGATTGCTTCGAGCCCGCGGTGCAGCGCAAGCGAGGGCTGACCCTGCTTGCGCTGCACTGCTACTGCTGCATCTCACTTTCTTCGTCCGGTCGCGGGCGGATTCGAAGCTCGTGTCCGACATCACCAAGCGCCCCAACAACTCCAGCAGCTTGCCCAACGGGGTCGGCTTGACCACCCGCAGCCAGGCTTTCCTCCAGCCGCTCTTTAGCACGCTGGCTGATCTCGGGCTGACGGTGTGGGTCCGCGCCCCTCCTTGCGCATCAACCTCTTGCAGCGCATTCAATCGCGGGTATAGTCACCAGTCGTCGCGCTCTCACACCGGGATTCTCGACTGAAAGGAACTGCCATGGGTCACAAGCAAACCGCCGAGCATCGCTTCGGCAAGAGTTCGTATCACCAGGTCGGACTGGTCCGCGGTCAGTTCGGCAACGTGGACATGCACAAGTGGGTCAAGTTCCTTCAGGACACCGGCTTTGACGGCTGGGAAGAAGCCAGCTGGGAGCTCGATCTCGACAAGTGCGCTACCGACGCCGGTGCCGAAGCCTATGCCAAGGAACGCGTCGACCTCGCCAAGAAGCACGGCCTGGAGATCTTCACCGTCGCCACGCACTTGCAGGGCCAGGTTCTCGGCGACGAGCCGAGCGCACGTACACTTCAATTTGTTGGCGGCGAGGCGGTGGCGGCATACAAAGCGTGGCGCGACAAGGGCAACAAGCCGCCGCGAACGAATCCTTACTACGTCCCTGACGAAGTCGGCCGCATGATGCACGAGAAGGCGACCAAGGACCTGCTCGCCTGTGTCCGCCTGGCCCACTACCTGGGCAAGCTGCAAAATCGCAAGGTGGCGTTGCCGGGCTTCGTCGGCTCGCCGGCCCACTGCTGGGCCAGCTTCTTCCTCTTCCCGCCGCTGCCGTCGAGCATCGCAGGGCATGCGATTGCCGACGTGCGTGAAGTCAGCCTGGAGCTGCTGGCCGAGCGCTTCGGTCCGGTCTGGGATGCCTGTAAGAAGTACGGCATCACCTATGACCTCGAGTGCCATCCGAGCGAGCGGGCGATGGGCGACATCGAGTCGGCGACGGATTACCTGGCCGCGATGGACAAGGCCGGCTACCGCGACGTGGTCGGCTTCAACCTGGACGGCTCGCACATGGAATGGCAGGGCGTCAGTGTGATCCAGTTCATCCGCGAGTTCGGCGACCGCATCCATTGCGCCCACGTCAAGGGCGTCTGGGTCAGCCCAGAACACACTCGCGCCGGTCTGCTGGGCGGCCACCGCCCGATGGGCCACAAGCTCAACGGCTGGAACTTCGTCACCGCCGGCACCGCGCGCGACGCGAACAGCCTGGAAGAAATCATGATCGAGCTCAACCGCGCCGGCTACGACGGCGCTGTGAACATCGAGTGGGAAGACAACGACCAAGAGCAACACGCGGGAGCCAAGACGGCACTGGCGAACGTGCGCCGGGCGGACAATCCGCCAAGCGGGATGCGGCATGATGAGATGCTGAAGGCCTAGGCGTCAAGCACTTAGGCGAGCGGCGGAGGGAAAGATACCCTCGAGCCCGACGCGCAAGCCTTACATTCCGCACAGTGGTTTGTGTTGGCTCGCCTGAGCTTTGGGTGGCTCATTTCGCATTCTACGCTCCTCGGCTGTCGAGGAGCTTTTTTTTCGATCCCCTTGACCGGAG
>JAIEMG010000357.1 GCA_019752375.1 Gemmataceae bacterium
CGTAGCGCCAGCTCCGCGTTCCATTTCGACTCAATGCCCTCTGCCACCGCAACTTCAATCATTGTTTTAGGGCCTCTTACGCACTCGGTGTTCCTCGACCTGCAGGTGACCCAGAACTACGAGCGGGTCCGCAAGAACTCGAAGCACTGGGCAAATCTGGGTCAGTTCATGGCGGACCTTCCCGGTGATCTGCGAAAAGAGGTCGAGCAGTACTTGAAGGAGCGGAGATACGATGTGCCCCGGAACGGGAGGGGCAAACCATGAGCCTGGGATTCGATGACGCCCAGCGTGCCGAAGGGTGTATCAATATCGCCATCATCCGGCTGCTGGAAAAATACCCGTTCCATGCGCGCGTTCTGGAGCAGTTCCAGATTCGCGTGCGGCCGGACGTGGGCACGATGGCCGTGAGCGTGGTGGGTGATGACCTGCTCCTGTACCACAATCCGCCATTCGTGCTCTCGCTACCGGCTGCCCAGCTGGGCGGCGTGCTCTTGCACGAGGTGCATCATGTCGTCTTCGGTCACCTGCTTGCCGATCCGGCCGACTATCCCGATGACTGGGCGCGGGTCGTCGCGGAGGAGACGGTCGTCAATGAATACATCAGGGAACCGCTCACGAAGGGCGCCATCCGGTTGAGGATGTTTCCCGACTTGCCCCGACGGGAATCGACCAGCGAGCGCTATGCGCGACTCGCCTCGGTGGTGGGCCGGCGGCGGATCGATCCACCAAAAGGCTGTAGCAGCCCGGATCCAGAAGCGCAGGACACTGCCAGGAAGCGGCCATCGACTTGCCGATCGGATGGCGACGCGGGCGCTGAATCAGACCCCGAAGGCGGCGCGGGTGCCGAGGAGTCCATCGGTAAGAGTGCTTCGAAGCATCGCAGAGGGGCCAATGGTGCCGAGTCGGCCGGCCAGCCGCTGGGCAACACGGTCGATGACCACTCGGTCTGGGCAGAGGCGCGCCAGGAGCCTGAACGCTCCCAGGCCGTCATCCGAGACGCCATGCAGCAAGCAATGGTGCAAGTGGGTCCCGAGCAGGTGCCTGCCATGCTCAAGGACATCGGCGAAGGCCTGGGCATCGGCAGCGCGCCAAGCGACGCAGCGCGGACCATCGAGCGGGATGCGAAGGGCCGGCTGAACTGGACCCAGCACTTGCGCCAGTACATCGGCAGGGCGCTCCATGTGCGTCCGGTCTTCAATCGGCCACCTCGACGCTTTCCCCAGCTGGTCGGCATCATGCCAGGTCGGCGGCGACAAGCTGCCAAGCCAAAGATCCTGGCCGTCATCGATACCAGTGGTTCCATCACGCAAGACTTGCTCAGGATCATCGATGCGGAACTGGCCCGGCTAGCGAGGATGTACACCGTCATGGTGGTCGAATGCGACTGCACGATTCATCGCGTCTATGCCTACCGGCGGATCAAGTCCGTGCAGGGCGGCGGTGGCACCGACTTCCGGCCGCCGCTGGAACCTGGTTTTCTTCGCAAGTCCCACGTTGACCTCGTTGTCTATTTCACTGACGGACTGGGACCGGCGCCACCTCAATCGCCGAAAATCCGCGTCATCTGGTGCTTGACGCCTGAAGGGAGGGAGCCTGCAAGCTGGGGTCGGGCGATTTGGATGGCAGCGAAGCGACCCGAAGGCTAACGGTGACTTCCAAAGGACAGGAACAGACTCGCACGGTCAACGGGGAAGTTCGGAGCCGGAGGCACTCCCCCAGGCGATTGGGACGACCGGGCGGACGTCTCGACCTGGCGATCCATGTGTCAGGAGGTGGCGCCTGGGGTGGAACAGACGGATGCAGTGGGATCGCAATGGTGGATGTGATGCCGAGTATGTCTCTGTTGCCGCCCAGGGCGGCGAGCACAGACAACCGCTCTGCACCGTTAACCCACGCGGGCGAGGTCGGGCCACCAGGCAGGAGTCGTGGCAGCCGGGACCACCCCGAAAAACGTGTACCGAGTTGCGTTACCGCGTCCGATTTTGGTATTCCCAGTCGGTCAAGCCGCCGTCGCGCAGCATGCCCTTCAGCCGCTGGAGCGCTCCACATCGGCAAGGAGCTTGCTCATCGACGTCCCCAGCGCCGCAGCGAGTTGTTGAACCACGGTAATCGTCGGCACCCGCTGGCCGCGTTCCAGCAATCCAACGTAGTTGCGGTGGAGGCCCGCCTGGGCGGCCAGGTCTTCTTGAGAAACGCCGATTGCCAGGCGCCGGCGGCGGAGGACTTTGCCAAAGCGTTCAGGGAGGGACGGCACGGCTCGACTCGCAATTGAAAGGAGCCACTCCAATCCGACCCAGGTTTTCGATCTACCCATCATTGTGTTGCATACGATTGTGTGTATACTGGGCGTAGCGATTTCACCGGTAGGCACCGGTCCGCCCAAGCCCGAACGTCATCGCTACACGACACTGCTTTCAGGAACCGAGCCGATGATCGCCTTCGCCTGTCCTCGCTGCCAAACGCGTCTCCAGCTGAACGATGCGGAGGCCGGCGAGAAGCTCCCTTGCCCGAGCTGCGGCCAGCGACTGCGCGTGCCGACCCGAACTCCTACCCACGATCACACCCTCATTGCGGACGTGCTTCCGGTCCGGACTTCCGAAGCCGCACGCGTACCCGCGGCACTGACGGCGTCGACCGCCGCCACACTTCGCTGCATCTGCCCGCACTGCCGGACGATGGTCACGGCCCCGCACGAGCGCGCCGGTTCGGTCACCCATTGCCCGCGCTGCCATTTCCCTTTCGAAGTGCCCTTTCCACCGGCTCCAACGGTCTCGGCACCGGTGGTGGTCAACGTGCTCACCAGCGCGATGGCCGCCGCACCGTCGACGGCAGCGGCCTGGGCTGCACACGAAAGACTCGACGGGGCGCCTCACCAGCCCAGGCCCTCCGGCCGGTCGGCGGCGTGGACCGCGGTTTTCGCCTTCCTGCTCATCGTCGTCGCAGGCGGCTTCTCGATCCTTTGGCTGAGCGAGCAAGGGCCATTCAAGCCGAAGCCGCAGCAACGGATTCTCGGACGCTGGCAGTACAAGGACGAGCGTAATCCCAAGGAAAAGGCGATTCTCATCTTCTACAAGGACGGCATGGTGGCGGTCGTCCCGCCGTCGGGTATTCCGTCCCCGGACAAGGGGCGTTACCGTTTCATCGACGACACGACGATGGAGACCACGGGCACGGCCGGATCCGGCCGGATGCAAGTCAGTTTCCCATCTGCGGACGAGCTTGTCTGGGTCATGCCGGACGGCGAGCGAGTCAAGCTGCGCCGCCTCAAGTGATCGAGCAGCGGGATGCGACGGGTGCGGCCGCACACCCACGGTTTACTTCGTATCGCCACCGACCCGGAGGATTCGATGCCCATCCCAGTCAAGTGTCAGGTTTGTGGGTTCGGCGGTGCGGTACCGGATGCCTACGCGGGCAAAACGGTCAAGTGCCGACAGTGTGGCACAGGCTTTGCCGTGGCGGCGACCAACCAATCGATGGTCGCAGTCAGGAGCCCGACGGCGGTCCAGCCGCGTCCCGGGCCATCCAACGGCACCATTGTGCCCAAAGCGGAGTTGGTGCAGGATCCGCCGCCGATCACGATCCCACCGCCGCTCGGGCTACATCATGGCCGGTCGGAACCGACGGCCGAAAGCGGCAATGCCGGCCCCGTGCGGCTGTGGCTCGTGCCCACGGCGATGTTGAGTGCGGTCCTGATCGTCGGCCTGGCTGCCTTTGTCGTTTTCGCACTCCGGCAACGATCCTCCGCGCCGGTCGATGCATCGGATAATCCGGTGACGGCGACGCGAACCGAGATCGCCTCTGCACCGCCGAGCGTGAATGAGCAGCCCGCGACGTCTGTTCAACCCAGCCAGGACCCGCCACCGAAACCAACGCGGCCCGAACTGTCCCCGGTCCACCAGGCTGCCCTTGACCAGTTCGACCGAGGTCTGACGGCGCTCAAGGGCAACAAACCGGACGACGCCATCATCGCCTTCACCGAGGCCGTTCGCCTGGCGCCGTCCTTCGGCCCGGCGTACCGCTGTCGTGGACAATGTTACCAGGCCAAGGGAGACGTGCGGACCGCCCGCGCCGACTACACCAAGGCATTGGAGCTGGACGCGGACGACGGTCTTGCCTTGCTGATGCGGGCGGGACTCAACCTCGCCGACCGTCAGTTCGCCGAGGCCATTCGCGATTGCGATCAGCTGCTCAAGGCGCAACCGGATGCGGCGCGGGCACTGGACATGCGCGGGGACGCCCGCCTCGAGCAGGCCGAATTCGAGGGCGCGGTCGAAGATTACACGCAGGTCATTCGCCAGGATCCGCAATCCGCAGTCGCCTACCGCAAGCGGGCCTACGCCTATTTGCTGCTGGGCAATCAGGCCAGCCGTCTGGACCCGCCAGCGGCCCCCGATGCCTGACGCAAGGCGGTGCGCGACTGCAACGAGACGTTCCGGCTCCAGCCCAACAACGTCCTGGCGTGGGAGACTCGGTCCTGCGCGCATTTTCATCTCGGCCAGCCGGACCAGGCGATCGCCGATGCGGAAAAAGTGCTCTCCCTGAATCCGAAGAACTGGATGGCCTTCCAAATCCGCGGCCGGGCGAGAGTCGCCAAGAACGAGATGAAAGCGGCAATGGCGGACTTGACGCAAGCGATCGAATTGAATCCACGCGACAACGTCAGCCTGCGCGAGCGGGGGATTGCCTACTTCTATCAGCGCAACTACAAGCCGGCCGCCGATGACCTGACCGCGGCCATCGACATCCACCAGGCGGCGTTCAGCTCCCCGGACGCGGAATCGCATTACTACCGGGGACGGATCCAGACGATCAGCAAGAACTACGATGCGGCAATCATCGACTTGACGGTGGCGATCCGGGCGGTGCCAGGCTTTGCCAAGGCCTACTATCAGCGCAGCATTGCCTACACCGCCAAGGGAGATCGTGTCAAAGCCAAGAGCGACTACGCACGCGCCATCAAGCTCGACCCGAACGTCGCCAAGGAGTGAACGACTCCGGAGGGCTAAAAGAAACCGGCGTGGCATGATGCCACGCCGGACTGGCCGGTTCTATTCAGCAAATCAGTTCCCGGCCGGCTCCGCCACGCGCGGTTTCTGACGCGGCGGCACGACGATGGGCGTTCGGTCGAGAGGTTCGCCGTTACCGAGCACGGCGGCAAGAATGTCGCGTCCGAGACTGCCCAGCTGCTCACCGGCTAGCCTCAACGGTGCCACGCAGCCGTCGGCTACTTCAACCACCGCCGCGGCAGTTCGGCCGCGGGCCAGTTCGCCCGCGCCGCGGACGATGCCACGGGCAATCTGAGCACCGGCAGCGATTTGGCCCGCCGCCAGAAGGAATGGGACCAAGGGAATCATGCGTCTCCTTTCATGGATGGGAAGTGCGAAAGCGGATCGACTGGCATCGGTCCTCACGCGGTCCCGACGCCGGTCGATTGATGCTCCGGGGACAGTTCCCTAATCGGGCTGCCCATCGCGGTCGTGAAGCTCGGATGAGAGGGGCGGCAGCTTACCGGGTCGCCGACCGCGGCGATGGAACTTCAAGATCGGGTGGTCGTCACGCTTCGGTGATGGCGCGCCCTGCGCGCGGCCGAACCAGTATGCCCCGGCCACACTGACCAGGGCGCCCGCCACGATTGCAACGATCTGGATCACGGGAATCTCCTTGAGAAAGGAATTGGAATGGGCGATGGATCGCCCAGGTGACGTCGATCAACGGTAGAGTTCTTCATCCAGCGTTTCGTCGCCGCACGCATGCCGAAGCCGCCGGCCTGTCAGCAGACAACCCAGGTCACGCAGAAGCCAGTCGCCGAACGCGCGCAGGTCGGCCCAGATGTCGAAGCCAGCCTGGGATGCCTCACGCAGACGCGCGAACAACCAGTCCGAGTAGCGGCTGGCCAGCTCGGCCCCAATGCGGGCCAGCAAACCGATTGCAAACAGTGCGAGCCTCTCCTTCATGTTCATCTCCTTCATTTCGGGGGACTGCGTCGCCTCCAGTTCAACTCGTCAGCCGTGACGGAGCTGTTGCAGGGATTTCAGGGTCGAGCGCACAATCTGGGCCTGGCGCCGTTGCTGCTTGACCGCCGCCACCAGACGAGCGACACGGCCGCACGCGTCATGCAGTAGGTTTCGAAGCGCCAGGACTTCCTCGACCAGATCCCCGGCGGCCGGCCCGTTGCTTGCCGATCGCGGGACCGAGGCCGCCGCGCTCGCGGCGGGCGCCAGCATCGGGATGGTTTCAGACGGTTCACGCATGGGTCGACTCCGTCGGTTGAGTGACAGTTGAGGCGTCGTGGGGGCCCGGTCGGAAACAATGCGAACGGCGTTGTCGGTGGGCGCTAGTGCTTGTTCCTTGCTCAAGGGCATGAAGACGAATTGCCGCCCGGCATCGGCACAGAGGATCGGCTTGTCGGCGCCGACCACAACGAACTCACGAAAGCCAAGCGCTACGGCCCGGGCGAGCAGGTGCCGGTTGACGTTGATTCGTATCGGTCGCCCCGTGGTCTGCGACCGCGCCAGGACCAGTTCCGTGATTGCCGCGTCGCTGGCAGCACGAGCACGAACCGTTGGCGGCGAGTTGCAATCAAACGTGATGGGGCTGTCGTCGTCCTCGGCTCCGGGCAGGCGTGTCAGGGCCTGGTCGAGAAATGCACCATCGTCCGGATGCAACCGGCTGCGGGTGGCCCCCGGAGGCACGCGAGGAACCGCTTCATCGGCCTTGGGAAACCGTCCTTCCGCTGGGACCGGCAGGAAGACGGACCACGGTCCAGACCGTATCACCACCTGTGCGCTGGTCCTGCCGATCAGGGCGTCCATGCCGACGTCGAGTTCCCGGCAATCGAACACCGGACTGGCCGGAACCAGCACGTCGTCGGACCAGCCAAACGTGAAGCCACGCTGAAACAGCAGCTCGCGTCCGTTGGTGGCCACGATCTCGCCCGACCTGCCACGAAGCTGGACATGATCCAAGGCATAGCGGACCCCGTTCGCGCTGGCGGAGCGGCCGGCATCCGCAAGAGCATGGATCAGACCCTTTCCGGCCGACGTGAAGCGTTCGGGCGAAGGAGGGAACGGGGTTGCAACGGTGGAGGGCTCGCAGGCATACTCCACGACGCGCGGCGCCTTGCCATCGTGCCACCGCGCCTGGATCGTGCCCGGGCGAATGGCGTCCAAATGCACCGGCGATTCCACCAGGCCTTCCCAGTCGGCCAGTGCATCCAGCGACAGCGCACAGGATGCCGCAGGGCACGGTCCGGGTCGGTGGTAGGCCAGGGGAATGGCGGCTCGATGAAGCCGGACGCGCAATCCCTCGGTGCCGCCCTCGAACGAGACGATCGGCGCGAACGCGCGGGACCGCTTCGCCGTGCGGCGAAACACCGCGCGCAATTGCCGGGCCAGTAAGCGTGAAATGGTGATCAAAAGATGCTCCTTTCATGGCCTGTCGACGGACGAGTCTGGACCGGTCCCAGGAGTCCTCAGTCATCGGCAAGCAGGTCCTTACATGACGTGTGATGGCCGACGTGATGGCCGCGCTGAAGGGAACAAGCAGCCAGGCGAGCTTCACCACGATGCACACACGGTCGGAGTGAACGGAAAGCTGGCCGGCGACCGCGACCCCCCGGACAAACACACGGAAATCGAGTTGATCCCCGTTCCACAGTTCATCCCGCAGACGCACCGCGCCACCCGGGTCCTGAAAATGAAGGATTCGATCGGCAATGCGAGACTTGGCTTCAACCACACGCAACGAATGGGGAATCGAGACGGCGACCTCGGGCATGGGAACCTCCGTCGAGGGGTGCAAAAGAACGTCCCAGCCGTGGGACGTTGGACATGCCGTTCGGAAACGGGAACATTACGGCGGGGTGGCACTCATGGCGGTCAATTCGGCTGCCAGCAAGTTCAGTGTCAAATCGGAGTCGGTGGGCAACCGGCGCAGCCATCGGGTGAACTGACCAATCATCAGACCTGCGGCGATGGAAGCGGTGTAGATCGTGGAGCGTGCCGTACACGAACCAACATAGGCTTGAGCTCCCGCGAAGAGCGTGCCAGGGTAGTAGGTGTGCAGCGAGGGTTCCGCGACCGCGAGCACGCGGATGACCTCGGCACTCATGCGGCCGTCCACAAATAGCGCAGCTTGATTGCGCACGGCCTCCCAGATCACGCGCCGGGTTGCGATGCTGTCCACACAGGAGAAGATCACGGTTTGCTTTCCCGTGAACCGATGTGACGCGGTGGAACGCTTGAACCGTTCACGGACGGGTGTCAGCTGAACCTGCGCATTGATCCGACGACAGGCTTCGGCGGTCGCGTGGACCTTCGGGGCACCGAGGTCTTCCGCCCAGTAACCCTGAACAGCCAGGTTCTCGACGCCGACGATGTCCTCGTCGAACAAGGTCAGTTCGGGAACCCCGAGGGCCGCGAGTTGCAGGGCAACTTGCCGGCCAATGGCACCAACGCCGATGATCAGACCATGACAGGCGGACAATGCCTGGGGTGGGACGAGGCCGCGCTGGCGGATGTCGCGGTCAGCGAGGTTCCAGCCTGCGGACAGGTTCATGAATTCTCCCTTCTTGGTACCGGTGCGTAGAACACTTCGTCCAGCGCGGGGTCCCAAGGCGCTTCCTCCCACCAGGGACGTTCTTCCCGAGGACCAACCCGTGGCATCGTCGATGCAGGAGCAAGCTCGATGTGGGCGGCATACTCCTGCTGCCATCGCTCACGGACGACACCCCACGGCCGATTCAGGGAATCCGGCCATGCCGACCAGTCCACCGTGACCGGCAGCTCCAGTGCGGCTCCAGGTCCGGCGGTAAAGGCAAGCCGCGCATAGGTGCGTCCGGTTCGACCCAGGATGAACATGAGCGCCCAGTCGCAGCGGCCGAAGCTGCGGAGAAACGTCTCCTCGTCGGTGCTGCTAGGGGTTACCGAGGCACCCGGGTGGGTATGACACCAGACACGAGCAAAGCACTGGGGCGAGAGTCCTCGATCCGTGCACCGATCAAAGTAGTCGGCGATGGCGTCGTCAACGAAGCGCACGCTGACGGGACTGACGTGCTGGCGGACGGTGATGAACTCCTCGAGGTACAGCGGCTGGTCCGCACGGGCGATGCCGAAGCCGCCGATCTCGGTGGGTCCGGCGTGACAGAAGTACTGCAATTTCAGCCAGGCCAGCGGCGCGAATGTTACGACGGGCGGGAACCGCTGGGATAAACACAGGTTTCCGGGTTCGTTCATCAGGGTTCTCCAGGAAATAGGGGGCTCAGATCGGCAAGGTGTCCGTGATTGCCGGCACCAGGGGACCCATCACGATCGCTTCCGCTTCCGGACAGAGCGGGCAACGCTGGCGCTCGGCATCCAGCTCGTCGCTGGCCACGCGCGCTCCACACGATCCACAGGTTCGCAGGCATTTCGCGCAGCACTCGCGACCGGAGAAAGCCGACGTCCGGCAACAGCGTCCACACAGGCGAAGGCCGCAGAGGCTGCACAGGGTCAGGCAGCCGTGACAGCGGTCCGCATCGCACGTGGCGCAAACGCCGGTGCAGTCGGTGCAGAACTCGTAGTCGCATTCCGAGCAGTAGCACTGCTCCTCCAAGCGCATGCCGCGCCCGCAGTCGTGACATTCCTCGGATTCCCAGGCAGAGAGCGCCACGTGGGGACTGGCCGAGTTGTAATGGCTCAGGACGGACCGGATCAGACAGAATGCATCTGCCAGCCGGCCCTGCTCCACGGCCTTCCGCAAGGGCGCCGTCGCGTCGCCGGGACAAAGCTTCCCGTTGCGAACGTGCGGGTGGGTGACCTGGTCGTTGGTCGAGGCCGGATGCGGCTCCAGGGCGAGTACTTCAAAGCTCTGGATCGGTTCGGTCAGGTCCAGATGGCACCAGGAGAAGTGGACGGCGAAGGGACCCAGGGAGACGTCTTCCAGCGTGATTGCCTCCGTGGTGACCGTGATCGTTTGCGTGCGAAGGTTGACCTCCAGGTTCCCAAACTCGTCCTGGAGCTGGCGCAGCTCTGCCAGCAGTGCCGTAGCGTCCGGAGCAGCGACAGGCGGCTGCTCCAGGCAATGGCGAGCATGGTGTGCGGCCCGTTCCAGAGCGCGGACCCGGGCCAAAACGTCCCGCCGCAGCGCGGGCACAACGCCGGACAATTGGTGTTCGACGGGCTTGGTGGCGACCCGTCCGGCCCGGTTCAGCCCTTGGTGGCAGCCATGCAGATAGTCGAGCGCCCGCTCCGCTTCCCGGGCTGCCTGGATTGCCGGAGCTTGCCAGGCAGCCTGGAGCCGACGGGCCGCGCAGAGGAGATGCTTCAATGGCACCAGGCAAGTTCCTCGGAAAGAGAAGGAGGCGTACGCGCCGGCCGCAGCCGACGCGCACGCCTCTGAATGGCTCACGCCCAGATCACCGCGCGATGCGGGCCCCCTCGATCTTGGTGGGTGTCATGGTGACGCGGTCACCCGCCTGGAGCATTTGATCGGCGCTGGCCGGTTGGCGATTGACGCGGATCAGGTAGTCCTCCGCCTTGCGGCCGGGCAGCCGTTGCTCGAAGAGCCGGGCCACCGTGGTGCCCGGGTCGATTTCGATCTGGTCGGCGAAACCACCACCATCGTTGTTCACGAACAGGATTTGCATGATGACCTCCGGGAAACGCGTTCAAACAGGATGTTGCCAGAGTCGGTTCGCAGTCCGCGCGAACTGCCGAAACGAACGGCCGACCATCGGCCCGGCAACGGTGTCGACCCGAGGCTCTCCCGCGCCGCCTCAGGGCGCGGGTCCGGTGCCCACCAGCCCACCGCGGTGGGATCGTCCGGATCGGATGCGTGGGGCTCGCGGCCGCAATCGCTTTGCGCGAGAGGACCAGGTTCCGCTCAGGTGATCTCGAGCAGCATGCGGAAAACTCTCAGGCTGCCCACGAGGTTGGTCGTCAGACAGCAAGTCCCGCAGGTGCAGGCTGGGCCGTGACCGTCGAACAGTCCCTCGCAGGCAACGATGGTATCCTGCAGCTGGAGCAAGATATCGAGCCGTGCTTGTTGCCCGGGTGGGGTGACGGGCTTGTCCTGGGCTTGACGGGACAGCGGATGCGTCGGCCGGCGGCGCGGTCGTTTTCTGGCGTTGTTATGGGGCATGGAAACCTCCTTCGAAGCGCATTCGACCCCTCCAGAATCGTGAGACGTTCGCGGGGAACGGAATGGGTTGAATCAGGGACGAGGTGTCTGGCGTCGTCCAGGCTCAGGGAAATGAAGACGTCGAATCGACAGATTTCTGGCGTTCAGAGGAGGGTTCACTTCAGCCAGTGGTCCTCCAGCCAGTCACGTTCCGCATCGAGGGCTTCACTCCGGAGCGCGAACGGACCCAGAACCGGACCGCCGACGGGACCAAGGTCGGCCAGCCAGCGGCCCTCGTCGTCTGGTTCGACATGGCTGGCTCGACGGATGGTCAACGCTCCCAGGGCACGCAGTTCGATTTCCTCACCGTACAGGCAACGCACCAGGCCATTGGGCTCAATCCGAAGCAGCACGAGAACCTCCTTGGAGTTGGGGTTGCGCCCGGATGATGCGCCGACGCGGCGCATCGATCACCAGGCTGTCGAGTCGACGCCGCACGTCGGCCATGCCCGCTTGGAGCTGCTGGCGGACCGCAGGCAACGTACGAACTTGATCGGGACTGACGCCTCGGAGTAGTTCCTGGGCCTGTTCCACCAGCGCTTCCAGTTGCTGGTTGCTGCCGATGTTCAGGTTGCGAAACCGCTCGAAGAAATCCCGGAAGTTGCCCACGCGCTGTCCCGGAACACCTTGCGTGTGCCATCGGCGCCGGGCAAAAGGCGTTCGCCAAGATGATTGACCAGATCACTCAGCTCGGACGCAAAGGCTTCTTCGGCCAGTCGCACCGCTTCCTCGAAGCGGGCAGCCACACGAGTGCGTTCCTCCTCATAGAGGGCGGGGCTCACCCGCAAGAGGTACCCGGGCGGTTCGACGGAGGGGAACTCGTAGCCGACGTCGAACAGGCCGTGGACCGCGCTGGGGTAGTCATCGGAGTCATAAAGCCTGCCAAGGCGCTGTCGGGGGAGGCCATAGTTTTCGTCCGCCTGCGTGCCCAACGTCGTCCTTAGGAAGCGATGAACACGGCATGATGGAGTATCCGCAATGGCTGACCGCAAAACGAAGGATCAACCCCAACCACTGCGATGAACGACGCCGGCCGATTCAAGCTGCTGCACGGCCCCTACCGCACGCCGCGCTGCCGCGTGGGCAAGACGAAGCTCCTTTGCGAGTTGCGTGGCTGGGTGACGGTGCAACGCCTCAGCGACGGCCGCATCCCGTGGCCGCAAACCATCGTCGGCCGCAATCGCGCGTTTATTCTGACTGGAGACCTGGCCCGCGCCGTCGAGCGCAAATCCGCAACCGCCATCTGTCATTGGTGGGGAGTGACGGCGCAGACCGTGACGAAGTGGCGTAAGGTCATTGAGGTGCCCCAAGTAAACGAGGGCACGCGACGACTGTACGTCGAGTACACGCCGGAGCGCCTCCCCCCAGAGGTACAGGAGCGGGCGCGGGCCAAGGCCAATGGCCCGGCGGCGAATGCCAAGAAGGCCGCAGCCAGACGCGGTCGGCTGATGCATCCAAACGCCCGTGCGGCCCTGGACGAAGCGCAACCGAAGTGAAAGCGGACCGCCGCCTACCGCCAGAAGCTGAGCGATTCCCACCGCAGCCGAGGCACTCGACCGCCGTCCGCAGGGCGGCCGTGGACGGCAGAGGAGGACGCTCTGCTTGGCGTGCTGCCAGATTCTGCGGTCGTGGTTCGGACCGGCCGGTCGCTCACGGCCGTGAGGTGTCGGCGTGAAAAACTGGGCCTCCTCAAACAGCGGTGGAGCCGGCGGAAGGGCGCTGAAGCGGAAAGTACTGCGTCACTGAGACCGGGTTGAATACCGGGATCGACCCGCCAAGGGTTCAAAACCATGAAGTACGATCTCGGCGACGAGACTCATGCCGGCCGTTGCGCCTGGTGCTGGGCGTCGCTCCCCAAGAGCGAAAGTCACGCCGTCGTCACTGCCGTGCGTTCGCCTCCGCGGGAGCTGCGCCTGCATCACCGTGCTGGTCGCAGCACCGAGCGCTCTCGGGCGTCGAGGGTGAGGAGGCGGGCGCTCTCTACCGTGAGTGGCAACCCCAGCGATTGGAAGCGCTGCGACTGCATGCCGGCGTGTCACGGCTGGCCGAGCGACTCGGTGTCGCGAAGGACCGGTTGATGTCGTATCTTTCCGGGCACACCAAGCTGGGCCAGCTGCCGTTGCGCCGGGCGCGCGATCTGGCGACTCAGACGCGCTTCAAGCAAGATGCGGCGATTGACTGGTCCGATCGCCGCGCCGTCGTCTGCCTGTGCATGGCGCAAGGCTGGAACGCGGGCGACCTGGCAGGGCGGCTCGGGGTGCTGGACAATACGCGCGTACGCCACGATTCGCGACGCGGTCCAGGGAAAGCGACGCCTCAACCGGCGCATGGCCTACCTATCTAACCCGCGCGGCGATGCAGCTCGGCATCGCGTTGCCGCCGGAGGGCGCCATCGAGCCGAAGCGCCGCAAAAGCCGACCGTTTCCGTCCAAGGCGTGAAGTGCGGAGCGACCGCGTCGCCCGTTGGGGGCGACCCGAAGGCGTTTGGGCCTCGGTCCAGATACCCTTGCACGAAGCGTTGAAGCGAGCTTCTCGATGCCGTGGCAATCCAGGTCCAGGGTGGGGGCAAGTGCGTTCGGTGTTGCTGTCTTTTTGGGGCGGTCGGCATGTTCCTCTTGGTTCGCCACCCGGGAACAACGGAAGCGCCCGTGCCTGCCCCTCCCGCCCGTGCGACGGACAAGCTGACTGCGTCGTACGGGCACGTCTGGACGGACAAACACGGGGGGCAGCCAGCAGACCCGGTGCGAACGGACTGCCTTCGAGCCGCAGAGCATGGGCGGAGCCGCGCCGCAGTGGAACGACTGGGGGAGTAACTCGGAGGCGACGGTGATCGTCGCCGTTCAGCCCATGGGCTGGGTCGGCGCGTGGCACGAGAACCCAAAGCCACAATGGATTGTGCCGCGATCGGGCCGCTGGTTTGTGGAAACGAGGGACGGCACGCGAGTGGAGATGCGGGAGAGATTTGCGGCGGTCACCGCCGGAAGCGCTCGACGTGCGCATGAAGACGGCGACCCGCTCTTGGAGTAGGCGATTCTCTGCTTCGAGCACGTCCGCCACTCCCAAGAATTGCGCGGCCAACGGGGGCGCCCTTCGCCCTCGTGATCGTCACACCCCGAACAGCAAGACGGACGACGCCTGGCACGCCGGCGCTCCCAGTGAAGAACTCCAGGTCGCCACCTCGGCCAGGGAGAACCGTACCTCTGTCCGATGTCAAGGCACGGCGATCCCACGGGGATGGCAGTCCAGAATTCCAGCACACACACGGTCAAGTCCCAAGGACAGCCGTGGGGGCATGAAAACCCCGCGTTTTCATGCAACGGACGCCGGCCGGCCGGGACGAAAGGACTCCATTCGTGGTTCCCATGCGGCCATTTTCGGTACAACAACCGGCTTTTTCGGTCCCGATGGGGACCTTGTGCCCGCCGGGCGATGGAAACCCCTCCGCAGTGCGGAAACACGCGCGGTACCTCTTGATGCGCCGCCCGACCATCGGTCACGCCCTGGAAAATGCTCATTCCGTTGCTGCCTTGAAGGGTGGACGTGCTGGTATCGCAGACCGACCCTGGGCACGGTCGCTTGAGCAGCACGCCGCGCCTTCCAAGGGTCCTTGGACGTTTGGAGTCCTCCGCGGTCCCAAGCAACCGGAAGGCGCGTACCGAACGGGGGACACGGCAGCGGCCCGTGTTCGATCGCCGTGCGGCCGAGCCATGCACCGCGCGGACACCGATGGCGCTGGAACCAGGCGACCACGCCCCTGAGCCGACCTAGCTCGCGCCCGCCGCGCTCTCCGCCCGCTCGGGGAACTTCTGCCGTAGCAGTTCATCCATCGGCGGCCGTTGCCCCAGAGCCAGCCGTGCCCGAAGAAACTCCATGGCCCGAAGCATGCACGAGCCTCGACGGCCGGCTGCTCACGTGTCCGAGTTGCCACCGCTGAACGGAACGACGTTTCGATCCCGTGCGATGCGACGGTCCATTCCGCACGTCCGGCGCGAATCGCCACTGGATCCAGCGGCTTGAAGCCCCCTGTCGCCCCGCCGTCACCCTTTACGGAAGGCCGTCGGAAGCTGACCGGTGTGGCGGACGAAGACGCGGTCAAAGTAGGCCGGCGTCGTGAAGCCGAGCCGACGACTCACTTCCTTGACCGTGAGTGACGGGTCACACAAGAGCCGTTTGGCCTGCTGCACCTTGAGCTGGTTGAAGTAGGCCATGATGCCGCAGCCGAACGCGGCCCGGAACAATTCTTTAGCGCGGGATGGACTGAGGTGGACCGAACCGGCGATCTCAGCGAGTGACAGGCGGTCCTGAATGCGCCGCACCAGGAGGCGCTGGATCTGCCGCGCCACGTCGAGCCGCGCCGCGCCGCCGGGCGCGGCGGAACGCAGGTGCTCCAGCAGCAGGCCGATCAACGTCCAAACCTGGCCGGTGATCAGGAGCGGCGTGCGCGGGCGTTCCGGCTGCAACGAGTCAGCCAGTTGCCAGAACGCCTGCTGCACGGCGGCATCACCGCGTGCCTCGAAGCGCATGGCCCCCTGCACGCGCTGTTTCAACTCTCGACAGCCGGCGGCCACGCCGGACGCGACGGGCCAGGCGCCCGGCCGATCCTCCTCCACCAAGAGCGAGAGCAGGACCGCATGATCCGGTCCGTCATTGCGCCAGTGGTGACGCACGCCCGCTCCGAACAGGTAGCACGTTCCCACGTCGAGCGCCGCGGGGCCCTCGTCCATCAGTAGAGTGATCGGCCCTTGAAGGCAGCCATGAAAAGCGACACAGGGATGCGAATGGACCAGGCTCGTGCGGCCAGGCGGGTGGTGATCGGTGACCAGCAGCCGCACGGGGCGGGCGGTGGGGCAGAAGTAGCCGATGGTGCTGTAAGTCGGCAACGCCCCCGGCTCGAAGCGGATGTACTGGGCCGAGAGGGTGGAGGCCTCGCTGACCGAGCGGGAAGAGCGCATGGACGTCCCGTACGACATGGGAAGGGCGACCTGCGCGGAATTATAAAGGCGGCGTTGGCGAGATGTCAACGACCGCGGCAGGTCCGTCCGATTGTGCAACGGAACCGGCCGAACTTGCCGTCGTCAGTGCCCACTCCTCGCTGGACAATACCTCTCAACCTCCCGGCCCGCGCCGCACGGCCGCCGACCCGCCGGATACCATCACGCCGGCAACCCGAAGGAACCCACCCATGCACTGGCCAGTCTCGGCAACGGGTAGAACGATGAGACTCGAGCGCGTCATCCTCATTTCCGCCATCATCAGCGGCGCCGTTCCGCCTGGCCGCGCCGGCGACGATCGGTTGCCACTCCACCAAAAGATTGACCGGGCCATTGCCGGCGGGAAGGCCGACTTTAACGCGGAAGCTGCCCCACGGTGCTTCGACGCGGAATTCCTGCGCCGCATCACCCTGGACCTTGCCGGCACGATCCCGACCGCGGACGAGGTACGGGTATTTCTGGCCGACAGCCGTGCCGACAAGCGTGCCGCGCTCGCCGATCGCCTGCTGGCCAGCCCGGCGCACGCCCGGCACATGGCCGGTGTGCTCGACGTGATGCTCATGGAGCGGCGATCGGACAAGTACGTCAAGACGGCTGAGTGGAAGGAGTACCTGCGTGACAGCGTCGCCGCCAACAAGCCCTGGGATCAGCTGGTCCGCGAGATCCTCTCCGCCGACGGCGCCGATTCGGTGACGCGACCAGCCGCCAAGTTTTACCTCGACCGCCTCGGCGAACCGAACCTGATCACACGCGATATCGGTCGGTTGTTCCTGGGCATGAACCTGGCATGCGCCCAATGTCACGACCACCCCCGCGTCGACCACTACCGCCAGGCCGACTACTACGGCATCTACGCTTTCCTCAACCGCACCTTCCTGTTCAACGACCCGAAGACGAAGCAGACGGTTCTGGCCGAAAAGGGCGAAGGCGACGTGACCTTCGTCTCGGTCTTTGACCGGAAGAAAGTGCTGAAGGGTACCGGCCCCCACATGCCGGAACGGCCTCCGGTCAAAGAGCCGGTCTTCGCCAAGGGCGAGGAATACGAAGTGTCGCCGACCAACCAGACGCGCCCGGTCCCGAAGTTCAGCCGCCGCGCTCGTCTCGCGGCCGAGTTGACGGACCCGCGGAACCGTCCCTTTCGCCGCAACATCGTGAACCGCCTGTGGGCGCACATGATGGGCCGCGGGCTGGTGGACCCCGTCGATCTGCATCACCCAGACAATCCGCCGTCCCACCCGGAGCTGCTCGACCTGCTGGCCGACGACTTCGCGGCATCGAAGTACGATTTGCGCCGGGCGCTGCGCGAGCTGGCGCTGAGCCAGACGTATCAGCGCTCCAGCGAGCAGCCGGACGGCCAGGAATCCGCGCCCGAGAGCTTCGCCGTGTTCAATCTCAAGCCGCTGACACCCGAGCAGCTGGCATGGTCGCTGATGCAGGCATCCAGTGCCGTCGAAGTCGAGCGTGCGGCGCTGCGAGTGAAGGACTCCGAACAGGCCTTCCAGGACCGGCTGGCGCAGCAGGCGGCACCGGTGGTCCGGGCCTTCGCAGGGCCGCCCGGGCAGGCAGAGACGCTCGGTTTTCAGGCCACCACGAACCAGGCCCTGCTTCTGGCGAACGGCGAGCCACTGCGCACATGGCTCACCGACCGGCCCGGCAGCCTGCTGCATCGCCTCGGCAAGCTGCGCAAGTCCGACGAGGTCGCCGAGGAACTGTACCTGAGTGTCCTGACGCGCCGCCCGAGTGCGGAGGATTGCCGCACAGTTGCCAACTACCTGGCGGCGCGGAACGACGACCGACTGGGCGCGCTGCGCGACCTCGCGTGGGCATTGATGGTCTCGGCCGAGTTCCGATTCAATCACTAACGAGTCAACCCGCTGCCCCCCCGGAATGGGCGAACTGGCCGATTGAGGATCCAACCATGACGCATTCGTCTTGCTGCCCGTCGCACGAACACCGGCGGTCGCGGCGCCGCTTCCTGGCCGGCGTCTCTGCGGGGACGCTCGGCGTGCTCGGCTTCCGCTCGCTCGCGGCACCGGCGGTCGCCGCACAACTGGCCGGCGCTCAGAAACGGGTGCTCCTGGTCTGGCTGTCCGGCGCGCTGAGCCAGCTGGAGAGCTGGGACCCCAAGCCCGGCGCCGAAACCGGCGGCCCATACCGCGCCATCCCGACCATGGTGCCGGGTCTGCACATCAGCGAGTTGCTGCCGCACACGGCGCGGCAGGCCCATCGGCTAGCGGTGCTGCGCAGCGCCAGTACCGGCGTCGCGGACCATGTCCTCGGCCGCACGCTGATGCAGACGGGCCGGCGCCTCGATCCGGCGCAGTCGTACCCTCATCTGGGTCCGGCCCTGTTTCACGCCCTCGGCCACCCGAGGGAGTCGCCGCTGCCCGGCCACGTCCACATGCTCACCGGCGACTTTGGCGACGCCGGGCGGGAAGTGGCGTTCCTCGGGCCCGAGCGTGCCGCGCTGGTGTTGCCCGAGGGCAAGCCCCCGGCCAACCTGCACCGGCCCGGCGACATCTCCGCGCAGGCCGACCAGCAGCGCCGCGAGCTGCGCGACCGGCTCGACAATCAATTTCGCCAGAAGCGCCCTGGCGTTGCTGACACCAAGGCGTACGCACTCTCGTTCGACCAGGCCGCCCAGCTGATGCAGCAGCGGCAACTGTTCGACACGGACGGCGAGCCGACCCGGTCCCGTGATCGCTACGGCTCGACCGACTTCGGCCGCCAGTGCCTGCTGGCCCGGCGGCTGCTGGAGCGCGGCGTCACGTTCGTCGAAGTGACGCACGCCAACTACGACAGTCACACCGACAACTTCGAGTTCCACCGCCAGAAGCTGGGGGAATTCGATCAGCCGTTCGCCGCTCTGATCGACGACCTGCACCAGCGCGGCCTGTTGGCCAGCACGCTGGTGGTGGTAATGTCCGAGTTTGGCCGGACGCCGAAGATCAATCTGGCCCTTGGCCGCGACCACTGGGCGGCGGCGTGGTCCCTTGTCGCGGCGGGCTGCGGCCTCCGTGGCGGTGTCGTGCTGGGCAAGACCAATGCCGACGGCACCGCCGTGACCGAGCGCCCAGTCAGCGCCGGCCAGTTGTTTCATACCTGGTTCCGTGCGCTCGGACTCAACCCGACGGAGAACTACCGAGTCAACGAGCGGCCCATCCCGGTCGCTGATCCGAACGCCACGGCGATTCAAGAAATCCTCGCGTGAGATCGCTGGGAATCTCCGCGGCGGAGCCCTGGCGCACAAAACGGGAGGCAAAGGACGTGGACGCACCGGCAGGGATCAAGGCCGAGCCGACGCAGGCGCGGCTGGCACGCGAGTACAAACACACCAGTCCGCTGCTGGGCTGCCGGGTTGACCCGTCGGGCAAGTGCGTCTTCGCCGGCGCCCAGGACAACCGGGTCCTCCGCTGGGAATTGGAGACTGGCAAAAAGACGGCGCTGTCCGGTCACAAGAGCTGGGTGCGCGGCCTTGCCTTTGCTGGAAAATACCTGCTGAGCGGCGACTACCATGGCCGGCTCCTGTGGTGGCCGTTGGACGCTGGAGACGGTGCACCCGAGCCTGCGCGGAACATCGAAGCCCACGCCGGCGCGTTACAGGCCCTGGCCGTCAGCCCCAACGGCCAGCTTGTGACCACCGGCGGCAATGATGGCGTTGTGCGGCTGTGGTCCGTCGCGGACGGCACGCTGGTGCACGAATTACCAGGGCACGAGGAGCCCGTCTGGAACGTCGCGTTCCACCCTGACGGCAAGCAACTCGTCTCGGCCGACCACAAGGGCGTCGTCAAGGTCTGGGACGTGGCGGGCGGCAAGGCGCGGCGCGACCTCGACGCGTCGGCCTTGTACAAGTACGACACCAAGTTCCGCGCGGCCGGCGGTGGTGTCCGCAGCCTGGTTTTCAGCGCGGACGGCAGCCGGCTGCTGGCCGCGGGCGCCATCAATTGGACCAACACCCTGGGCGGCATCTGCAACCCCGGTGCGGTGCTGTTCGACTGGGCCTCCGGCAAGCAAGTACAACTCCTGCTTGCCAAGGAAGCCTTCACCGGCCCGATGTGGGGCGCCGCGTGGCACTCGGCCGGCTTCTGGGTGGGCACCGGCCTCGGCCCGGCCGTCGCCGGCGGCGGGGGCGCCCTCTGGTTCTGGAAGGGCGACCAGGGTCCGGCGTTCCACACCGTCAAGCTGCCGCAGGGCGGCCGGGATCTGAGCTTGCTTCCCGACGGGCTGCGTCTGGCCGTCGCCCACGCGGACGGGGCCGTGCGCCTCTACGACTTGGCGGCGAAAGCCGCGATGCCCTGAGTGCCCGTGCCCGCTTCCTTCCGGCTTCGCGTGGGTTGGTTCCGCGTCGGCGCAGCGAGCATAGCGTGCGCGATTCGGAGCGGCACCCCATCCGCAGATTCTGCCGATGTCGACGAACCGGGTTCGCCAATCGCGATTTGCGGCGCATGCGGGTCGTCGGGCATCGCGCCGATGATCCTGCGTCGGTGAAGCAGTGTGACTGAGAAGGCGCTTGAGATCGGAAGGATCCAACGGCTGCCGTCGCCGTGAGCCTGTCTATTCCGAGGGCTCCTGCGGACAGGCTCAACTGGTGATCATTGGAGCCCGACGTCGCGGGGGAACAAACGCCGAATCCAGCGGCCCAGCAAGCAGTGGAACTGCCGGAACCCGAGCGGCCGCGCCGCCGCGCGCGGACGGACCGTTTTTCCCCGACAAATCCTTGGCCAGGGAGAACCGTACCACTGTCCGACGGGGCGTCCAGGCACGCCGATCCCATCGGGGTTGCCGCCCAGAATTCCAGAACACACACGGCCAAGTCCCAAGGACAGCCGTCGGGGCATGAAACCCCCGCGTTTTCATGCAACGGACGCCGGCCGGACAGGGTGAACAGCGTTCATTCGTGGTTCCCATGGGGCCATTTTCGGTACACCAACCGGCTTTTTCGGTCCCGATGGGGGTCCTTGTTCCGTTCCAGCGGGGCGATGGAAACCCCTCCGCAGTGCTGAAACAGGCCACGCGCGGTGCGTGCGACGCTCGACCATGGGATTTCACGCTCCAGAAAATGCTCATTCCGTTGCGGCCTTCAGGGGGGGACGTGCTTGCATCGCAGACCGACCTCGGGCACGGTCGCAGGCCCTTGCTTTGCCGGTGGAAACGTGGCAGAAGCTCGAAGAACAAGCCCGCGGCGTCAGCATAGCTCAGGCGCCCGCTGGCGCCGCCCCCCAACGTGGTTGCTGCCATCCTCGAAAAAGCCGTGGGGACCCTACAAGCGAAAGCCGACGAGTGGAAAGGAGCGACTGCTCCTGGCATCCCAGAACAGATGCTGAATCAAAGAATCAAGAAAAAAAACGCCATCCGATTTGCACGCTCAGCACGACAGGGTTAGAGTGGACGAGAGAGTCTTTCATCGACTCGTCAAGACCAGGATGGTCTTGAAACCCATCGTGGTACCGGCACGGAGGCCCTTCGCAATGCTCTCACCAACTCCCTTTTCATCCGTATTCGCTACCGTTCTCGACAAATGCACCCCGGCCGAGTTCCGCAAGCCGTGGGACTTTCTCGCTAATCCCCGCGACTACTGGACACCGCCGGCCGATGCCGATGGTCTGCTGCGGCATCTTCAACAGCACTTCGACAGCGCGCTGCTCCAGGCGGCTGGCGTCGTTGTCCCCACAGATTCGCGGGGTCTGTCCCTGCATCCTGCGCTCCGCGATCCGGGGGCGGCATTATCGGCCGTCCGCGCTGGCCCGAACGGACAGCGACCACGGGTGCCTGCCCACCGAGGTGGTGCCGCTGTTCGGGGCCCTGGACGACTCCGCAACCGTCGCCGCCGCACGGAAAGCGGGCCAGCTCTTTATCGCGTTCGGCGTTGCGGACTTGGTGATTCTGCGTCGCCTGGGGCTGCCGGCAACACTGGCGACGGGTCTCCACAAACTCGAGCTGTCCCAGTTGCGACGGCTCGACACGCCCTTTCCAGCTCACGATGCGAAGGAAGATCGGCCATATAGCCTGACGTCAGCGGAGTCGATCCCACGGCGCCCTCCGCTTCGCTCACCATTCCCCATGGTCGACGACGAAGCGGCCCGCCCCGCCGTGCGGCCAAGCTTGTTGCTGGTCGGCTGGTCGCCCGCCCATGCCAGCCGTGGTCTGCCGATCCATTTGCCCGCCGTCGCCCGCAGCCTTGGCGATGCCATTCGACACTTGCATTTGACGCTTGAAGATTTCGCAGTCTGGCGACCCGGCAAAGCGGCCGTGGAAACGCTGCGCTACCGATTGGACTTGCGTGACACGACCCTGATGGGCTCATGGCTCCAGGACACGCTGGAATTCGAGGTGTGGGACGTGGCGCCCTTTGCCAGCGCGGCCGAAACCCGGAGACTCGAGGCCGGTCCCGCGCCGCCCAGCCTCCCCGATACACTCGCGCGCCTACATGAGCTATTCGAGCGATACAACGGTCGCTGGTCGCCGGAAGCGGCGCAACTGCTGCGGGAGTATCACGCACACGTCGTGAACGGCCTACTCAAGCAATTGTCCGATCAAGCGCTGCAAGCGGACGAGCCGCTGGTGGCCTGCCTGCGGACCGAATTGGCCGGTTTGGTGGACATGCTGCTCCGATCGCAGCCACAGGCGAGCATCGCCCTCTCGGATACCACACGCGCCTATTTCGAAGTCGGCAAGGTCCTTCCTTCCCCATTGGACGTTCACCTGAAATTGCTGGACCAGGTTCTCAAACTCGCGACGTGGCTCGAAGCGAGCGCGAGCCACGCTGCGAAGTCGACGAAAGCCAGGCGTCGACTTCCGTGGCGGCCGCCGACCACAGCGCGCGGCGTCCTCCAGCAAAACTAGCATCGACGCCCATCGGGAGTTCGCCGCTATCGCCTTTGGGACGCAGCGGCCGAACTCCTCCTTCACCCCAATGAGGAACTCATCGGACCATGAACGGAACTTCCCTCGACAATGTCGATCCCCGTGTGCCGGCGTCCCCGAGTCCCGAGAGACAGTCCTTGTACCACGATCCGCCCGAGACGGAAACGGTCGAGCTCAGGCCCTGGAAGCGGCCGACGATATCCCCGAACGTCGACGGCTTCTCACCGTCCTCGACGCCCCTGCCGCCCGGAGCTCCGCCACGGCAGCCACAGAATCTGCAGCCTCGCGGTACGATCCCGGCCGCGCCGCCCTTTCCAGTCAATGCCCTGCCCGTGGCCGTGCGCCAGTTCGTTCAGTCCGTTGCCGCGGCGCTGCCTTGCCCGGTGGATCTGGTCGCCGTGGCCGCCCTGGGCGCCATCTCCCCGGCCATCGGCAACACCAGGCATCTCCAGATCAAGGCCGGTTGGATCGAAGGTCCGCAGCTCTGGCTGGCGATCGTGTGCGACTCCGGACCCAAGAAGAGTCCAGCCCTGGCTGCGGCCACACAGCCGCTGCACGATGCCCAGCAGCGCCACTGGACGGAATATCAAAACGCCTGCGCGGCCGAGCCCGGCCAAGCGGCCGGACCCCAGGATTCCCAGGAAAAGACATCTCGTGGCGCCCGGCGTTCGGACGCCGCCAGGCCAGTGCTGCGCCAGGTCCTCACCTCCGACACGACGCGCGGCGGACTCCTGGATCTGCTCGAGGAGAACCCGCGCGGCATGGCCCTGATCACCGACGAACTGGTGGGCTGGGCCGGGGGCATCAAGCGTGACGACGTCCCCTTCTGGCTCTCCGTCTGGTCCGGTACGAAGATCCTCGCCAATCGCGCCAGACGCACGGGTCAACCCCATGTCTACCTGCCCCGGCCCATGATCTCCGTCATGGGCTGCCTCCCGCCCAGTGCCCTGAAGCAACTGGAGTCCGTTCAGCGACGCCACAGCGACTTTCTCCACCGCCTGCTGTTTTCCTGGCCGGAGCCCCAGCCGCACCGCTGGTCCGAGGCGGAGCCCACTCCCGAGGCCGTCGCCGCGTATAGTCAATTGTTCGAGCGCCTCCTTGCCTTGGATGCCCCCGTCGATGCCACGACGCAGCAGCTTCGGCCCCGAGTGCTGACCTGGACTCCGGAGGGCAAGGCGGCGTGGCTTCGGTACGAGGAGCGATTGATGGCCGATTTGAACGGCAAGGACCTCCCGGACGGTCTCCGCGGGTCGTGGGCCAAGATGGAAGGTTATGGCGCTCGGCTCGCGCTGGTCCTCCACGTCGTGCGCTATGTCATGGGCGAGACCCAATCCGCGGACGTGGACGAAACGAGCGTGACCAGCGCGGCCCGCCTGATCGAGTATTTCAGGCCAATGCGCGGCGAGTCTACGCCGGCTGGACAGAGCGCGACGATCGGCACGAGACCGACACGCAAGCAGTCCTGGGCTGGCTGCGGCGCCACCGCCGCGAAATGCTCGATCAGTCCCCGCCGCGATTCACCTGGCGGCAGCTCCGTCACGATTTGCACAATCGATTCAAGTCTCGGCCGGAGGAACTCCGCGCGGCGGTGCAAGCGCTGGTCGATCAAGGCCACTGTGTAGAAATCGTACCGAGCCATCCAAAGCGCGGACGCCCCCCGGAACCGGTGTTCACGACCGACGCAAGCTGGCTGGAAAGTCTGTGAGCGCAATCCGGACACCCAATAGTGGATCCAGCCAAGCACCCGGTGGACGGACGATTGGGTGCGAGGAAAGGCTCGACGGCGGATGATGACCGCCCGCTGCGCCGATTTATGGCACTTTCGGCACTTGTTGCACCGAGCGCACGTGCAATGGCGCCATTGTCTGTCTGCCAGGTTACGCGGAACGACGGATGATGAACGCCCGTCGCGCCTGTATATGGCACGTTTCAACGCCTACAATACTCTTCCCCTACTCCGGAACGATCAGACCATCGAGGATTTCAACAGCTCCCAAGTCTATCATCTCGTCTACCGGCCGCCGACCTTCCAGCCTTCCCAGACCGCCTCTCACGAGGGAGGCAGTGATTACGGCATGATCGACAACCCCGGTACCAACTGGATCTATCGGGACAATGCATCTGCCCAAGTGCTGCCGGGTGAGACGATCTCCGTTTGGCTCCAATTTCACACGTCGGCCGACGGCCAGGCTGCATTTGCCTTCGGCGCCAACTCCAACGCCGATGGCACCCCCAACGGCACCTATGCGCTAGTGCTTGATGCCTCTACCCAGCACCTAATGATTGTAAAGCAGACGTTCGCCGGCGCGGGGACGACGACCACGCTGGCGACGTCGGCTCTCACAGGCAGTATTCAAGCCGACCACTGGTATCGCCTCAAGGTGGAATGGAAGCCAACAGGCAACATGACGGGCCAGCTCTTCGACAATGATGGCATAACGCTGCTCCGCAGCGTGCAGACGACGATTCCGGACAGCACGTTTCTTTCAGGCGGTATCGGGTTCCACGCAACGGGGACTCAAGCCAAGTACTGGGACACGGTCACGGAGTTTTGATCGCGCTGCGGACAGCCACTGCTCGCGGACGCGCCAGGGCCAAAAGCTCGGTCCGTACTACCGCCTAGCGTACCGGTCGGACCACCGTCAGCAATCACTTTGCCTGGGCAGATGCGTTGTACGGGCCGCCGCCGTCCGTCGGGCGCTGACGGAGATGCAGACCCCTTTGCGCCATTCAAGAGAATGAGACGGGCGCGTCCGAGCGGCACGTCGCGCTTTGCGGCAGCAGAAGCGCATCTGGGACGCGGAACTCCAGAAGGTCGGTCTGCACCTCAATGGCTACGAAGTTCGCCGCTACCGACGATTAATGGGTATCCGTTCTGTGAACCCACGCCCAGGCTCGGGGACGGCGCGCGGAGACGCCCACAGGACGGATGCCGGAATTCATGGCAGCGAAGGGGAAAAACGCGAGGGACCGGCAGCACTTCGGGCGCGGGGGCCGGGTCGTGCCCAAGACGCTCCAGCAGGTCGCCCAGGTAGGCAAACGCGTCGACCTTGTGCCGGTGACAACTCGATGTCACGCTGAACAGGATCGCGGCCGTTTCCGCGCCCGCGCCGCTGCCGGCAAACAACCAGTTCTTGCGGCCGATCGCCATGTGCCGCAGCGTCCGCTCCGCCGCGTTGTTGTCGATGTCCAGAATCTCCCGACGCCAGGCATAGAAACTGGGCTCGCTGAGGCGGTGTGTGCTGCAAAAGTCGCGTCCGGTCAGTCCGCTGCGACCGCCACTGTCGCAAGAGGCGTCGCCACAAGCGTTCCTTGGCGGGGTCGCGTCGTTCGGGTTTCGGCATGGTCGTGCCCTCCTTTGGGAGAGCATGCTACCAAGCGTGGGAAGGTGGGTTGGCCGACGGATACGTTTCTCGGTTTTTCCGTTGACAACCCACGACGCGGATTTTAATAAATGGCACTACCCGTGCTGCCGTGAAAGGCCCAACCACGTTGTATCCGCGGAGTAACAGTGATGCGACAGTCGCCCCAGAGTAGTGCTCTCGTCAGGTCGCGATCAATCTTTGGGGCCGTTTTGACAATCGTCCTACTTGCGCCCTTTCCTGCCTACGCTTTTCAATGGATTGGTTCCTGGATGATGTCCGCTTCACCCACGAATGCGGATTTCTACTTCGATGAAGGAACCAATGTCCTAAAATTCACTACTCCTCTGTCAACTGGTAATCACAGTAACACTCCAGTTAGTATTACAGTGACACGCGATGTGCAACTGACCAGCGAATCCTTCAAGGCCACTGCATTGTGGACGAACTACGCACTTGGTAGCGCTGTGGACACTTACAATGTCACGGTCGGATCTCTTGGCACGAAGAATTTCTCTCAGGCATTCGGAACCTTCAGCAATCAATTCACGGCAAACAACAGCGGCACGTATACAGTCACCGTCAATTTCGCCATTTCAGGCACCGGCACTTGGAGTCACAGCGCCTCTCCATTCACGACGCTGACGTTTGCGAATTAGCGCCTGTATGATTTGCCTCCTGCCTCCGCTTCTTCGTGCACTGGCGCGACGCCAATTGTTCACCTTGGCATGGCTCCCCTTGTCGACGTTGTATTCAAGCCACCCCGGGCGTAGGCTAATTTCAAGGGCGCATTGCGGCCCAATTCTCGATCCTAGCCGTTCGACTTCTCACTTGCCTTCGCCCTGAGCGGGCCGACGCGACGCAAGCAAGTCGGACGGCGCGGCTTCGCCGTTCCCTTCCAAGCCGCGGGGCCGTCGCTTACAATCCCTTTGTCGGCCGAGGGCGTCAGGATCCGCTGTAAGGAAGCCAAATCAATGTCCACCATTCCTGCCCAAGAGGCGCCCGCCGAGAGTGTCGAGACGAAGTTCCAGCGCCTGGCCGCCGCGTGACTTGCGGACACCGCGCACGTTTCCTCGACTAGCGACCTTGTTGCTCACCCGGGATTCCTCGAAATCGCCGGCATGGGTCCTGCTGTCATCCTGTTGGTGTTGCGCGAACTGGACCGACGTACGGGGCACTGGCACCGGGCATTGCGACGGATCACGGGGATTGATCCGGCGCCGCTGGCCAGTCCGGGCGACATGGCCGGCGCACGTGAAGCCTGGTTGCGCTGGGGCAAGGAGCAAGGCTACCAGTGGTAGGGCCGAGTCTGGAGGACCGTTCGCAAACGGGCATCGAAATCGGCGCTGCCGGCACTCGTTGACAGCCATTGAAATCCCAAGCATAATGCGACGGCCCCTCGCGAGGTGTTTCGATGGCCACTCCCCGACCGCACATCGTGCCCGAATTGCCAGAAGAGGCGGTTCCGCCTCTGGAACCGGGCGACCGCCTCAGCCGCGACGAGTTCGAACGCCGGTACGAAGCGATGCCCAACCTCAAGAAAGCAGAACTCATTGAAGGCGTGGTGCACATGCCATCTCCCTTGCGCTTCCGGCGGCACGGGCGACCCAGCCGGCATATCAGTGCCTGGTTAGGCGTGTACGAAGCGGCCACTCCCGGTGTCGAGGGCGGCGACAACAGTACCGTCCGGCTCGACCTGGACAACGAGCCGCAGCCCGACGCGGTCCTCATCATCGATCCGGCACGGGGAGGCCAGGCCCGCATCAGTGCCGACGATTACCTGGTTGCCGCGCCGGAACTGGTGGCGGAGGTTGCCGCCAGTAGCGTCAGTTACGACTTGAACAGCAAGCTCAACGTGTATCGCCGCAGCGGCGTGCGCGAGTACCTGGTCTGGCGAGTGCGCGACCGGCAGGTCGATTGGTTCATCCTGCGCGGCACCAGCTACGAGGCCTTGTCCCCCAGCGGCAACGCGCTGTTATGCAGCGAAGTCTTTCCCGGCCTGTGGCTGGATGCCGAGGCGCTCGTGCGTGGCGACCTCGCCCATGTGCTGGCCGTGCTCCAGCAGGGCATCAGCAGCCCAGAGCACGCTGCCTTCGTGGCACGCTTGAATCCGGCCGGCACCGCCTGAGCCTCTACGCCGCGCACCGTTCCGCGGCACCGCTGCTTTGTTTCCATTTCCCTCCGGTGGCGGCTCGGTCGTGCATGACGCCATCACGATTCTCCCAGCCACCCGCAGGCCGTACATCCCATTTTCCAGGGCTATTCGCTGATTGAGATTGGCAGGGAAGGAGGGATTGAGTAGAGGAGGCAGCCGCGCCCACCCTGACCGGA
>JAIEMG010000266.1 GCA_019752375.1 Gemmataceae bacterium
CAGGGTTGACCGCGCAGCGGGCTACCCTGGGAAGGACGCCACCCACGTTCCCCTACGCTGAAAGCGTTGTGTATCCGACGTGCCGCAGCACGGATACACAACCCCTTCGGGGTAGACGCGCTGGGTGACGACCCACCCAGGGTAGCCCGCTGCGCGGTCAACCCTGGGCTATGTCACCAATGCCCTTTCAGGGCACAACACCTTTAGGTCCAGCCCCGAAGGTTGACGCTCGACTAAGAGAACCTTTGGCGTCATTTTTGGACGTTCGCCAAGACTGCGCAGGGAGCCGGCGCGGCGAATTGTCGGTCTGGCTTTCAAACCTGGCTCTGTGCAAATCAAGTCTTTCGCCGTTCAAGGCCGCCGGCGTGACTGGAGTCCCGAAGCAGCCGATCCTTGAACCGGTCAACCGTTGGGAACTCAAGTCCTGCCAGTCGCCTTAGAATCGTAGTTCGATCCCAAAGTCGAATCCCTGTGCCCAGAAGTCCGCGGACTTGAACGGCGGCGGGGGCGAGATGGGGCCGGACGGCGGCGTGCCGAAGTTTGGAGATTGTGGAATCTGGGTGTCGTTCACCCGCAGGTTGATCTGGTCGCCAGGCCGGACGACGCTGCTCAGGTAGATCAAGTCGTATCCCACGTAGGCACGAATCGATGACGTGATCAGGAATCCGATCTGAAGGTTCAGTTGCGGCAGCACGGCAAATTCACTGCGGGTGAAGTGGCCGCTATTGCTCGCGACGGCAAGGATTCCGCCCGCGACGGTGGTCCGGCTTGCACCACTGACGCCCGTGGTGTTTCCCAAAATGTCGATACTCTCGTGCGTGGCGCCCAGAGCGAGTTTGAAGGTCGAAGCGACGTCCAGCCGACCCCAGCAGGCGCTGCCCCGGATCCCGGCCTGGAAACCGTAGAACTGGTTTCGCGTAGCGAAGCGCTCCGCGGTCAACACGCTGTCGCCGACGCCGGTCAAGAAACCGCCGTTGAACGGAATACCGAACACCGGACCAAAAGGAGGAATGATCGTGCTGGAGCCGAAGATTCGCAGGTTCTCTTCCAGTTGCAGATACGTGAGTCCAACCAGCGCGTCCACCGTATAGTTCGACGCTCGCAGCCAGTTGTTCGCGAGGTTGGCTTCCATGCCCCACAGTTGGCTAGTGGTCGAGACGGTCGTCGTGCCGGCAAAATTGTCTTGCGCGGCGACGAACTCGCCGCTGTTCGGATTATTCGTGTTGGTATTGAAGATGGGACGAAACAGAAACGGGTTGCCTTGACTATCCGATCCGACCGTAATGGACTTGCTGCGCTGTTGCAGCAGGAAAGCGCTCAACTCGAGGGCCCAGCATTCCGAAAACGCCCAGCCACCGGTCAAACGCACACCAGAAAAGGCGTCGTAACTCGAACGGGAGTCTCCGAGCAGCACGACGGTATTGGGATCACCGAGGCCTCCGGCCGTGTCAATGTGGCTGAACGGATCGTTGTTGCGATCCCCGGTCAGAAGTGGTGGCCCCAGCGGTGCGCTTTTGATCCACCAGAGGAGGTACTCGATGCTGACGTAGGAGCAGGATCGGTGATCCGGTCCGGCGATGGCTTCGCCGCCGTCCCAGGTCGACGGTGGCATGTCATGCACCACGGGGAGCCCCGCTTCGCCCGGCATGACAGCCACGGGGGGACCACCAGGTGTACCGACCACAAGAGGAGAAGCTTCCACAGTTGACGAATTGGCGGACGCAGGGAGGTAACTGCGATCGACGGCGGGGCGGCGGCTAACAGACGAGTTGGGGGCCGAGGGGAGGGAGGACGGCGGCGCCGCCAGGGCAAAGTTCGCGCCTGCGCAAATGAGGACCAAGGCGATTGCTTCCATGCTGCCGTGTCGCATCAATGCTCTCCTGTCGTCGCGGGCGCTACCATCCGCATCCACGGAAAAGAGGCTCTCAATTCACTGATCGGCACGACCGGCAGGGAAGTTCAATTCCTATCCGAAATCATCGACCTGACAGAGAAGCGGGAGAGTGCGGGTATACCCCGGACTTCAGGGCAGGATAGGCAATTTGCGCGTCACCGAGGAAAGCAATGCTCGAGCCCCCCCATGGTTGGGTTGCTGGTCCAGAATGATCACCAACTCTTCACGCGCTTGGCTGAACCGACTTTCCCTGTAGAGCAACTCGGCGTACTCCAAACGCCAGTCGGTCCGGCGCGGCTCGCGAGAGAGGGCGATGCGGTACGCGGCCAGTGCGTCACTCGGTTGTCCCGCCAGCTGGTAAAGGCGACCCTTTACCCGCCATTGCGCAGCGTCGCGTGGGGATTCGAGAAGCGCCATCGCTGCATCCACGAAGGGCCGGCGCTGCAATGTCTCGCTTGGATTCGGAAAGAGCTGCACGGCTGCGTCGGCAAGTTCCTCGGCATCCTCGGGTAAAACGTGGGCGATCAGTTGCTCCGCGGAAAGCCATGTTGTGCTTCGCGCGACGATGTCCGACAGATGCAGCCTGGAACAACGGAGCGCCTGACGCCAGCTTTGCCAGGCCTCCGCTTGCTCGCCCCGCTGCAACTCTTCGAGACCGGAAATGTACCAGATCTCGGTGTCGGCTGGCCGAAGCCGCTTGGCCCGCGCGAGATACTCGCGGCAAGGATCTCCGTCCAGCAGTGCGTCGCGAGTCGCCGCCAGTCGCATGTGGGGTAACGCCAGCAGCGGGCAGGCGGCGCGCGCGCTAACGTAATGCACGAGGGCGGGCACCAGCAGCGAGCGCTTCGCTTCTTGTTCCGCGCCGTCGATTCCCAGCTGCGCGGCAGTCCGAGCGCGGATTCCGGCCGACGCCGCGCTGGCCGGAACGAGCGGCTCCGCGGCGAGATTCGAGACGAGCTGCGCGGCCTCCAGTCCCGCTCGCGCCCGTTCCAGGGTCGCTCGCCAGTCCTTGTAGCTCGCGAAATACGCTTCCGCCAACTCCGTTTGGAGCGTCGCATTCTCGGGAGTCCACGCGACCGCGCCCCGCAGCAGCTCGAGGCGTCGTTCGTATCCGGCCGCGCCCGGGGAAACGTCGATCCGAGCGGCGCGGAGGCGCAGGTTGTCTGCTTTCTCTTCGCGGCGAACTTCGTGCACCATCAGCATGCCCAAAAAGACCAGCGCGCCTGCAGCGACGACTGCCGCTAATCGCCCCAGCCGAAGCGAGTTGGCTTTGGACGGGCACCTCTCATTGGATCCTTGAAGGCCGCCTTCCGAACTCATGCACAGAAAGGCAGCGACAACCGCGGCAAGCAATGCGACGGCAGGGACGTGCAGTCCGAAGTCCACGGCGCTATGTACGACAATCGCCGTGAAGCCCATGAGCGCTCCCAGCACCAAGCCTGCCTCCGGTCGGCCCTGGCAATTGCGGTAGCTCCGGATTCCAAGCCGAAAAACCAGCCCGATGGCGAGCAAGCTCACGCACAAACGCGCCAGACCTCCCTCGATGAGAGCTTCCACGTAATCGTTGTGCGCGTGGTCCCACAGTGCGGATGGGTCCTCTCGGGGAGGCCGGTTGAGCGGCTCAACCACCCCAAACGTGCCCAGCCCGGTTCCCAGCCACGGATGCTGGCCGGCGACAGGAAGCATCCGCTGCCACATCGACAATCGCGCCGAGATTGAAATATCGTCGGCACCGAGTGTCGCCAGGCGAGCTTCCACTCGGCCGAGCCCAAACCACACGATTCCCAGCGCCACGATTACGATGAACGAGATTGCACTCAACAGGAACGACAGGCGCAGCCCGCGGGCGCCCACTAGCAGGCACACGAACCCACCGATAATCAACGAAAGTATGCCGCCGCGCGACAGAGAGAGTACGACAGCCCCGAGCATCATCGCCAATGCCACGGACAGCCACAACAACTTCGGATCTTGAAACCTCTGCACCATCAAACGCCAGCCGCGAGTGCGTTCGTCTTCCCTCCCGACCGTGGCCTCACGCTCCCCGCAGATGCTCAGGAGCAATCCAGTCGCCAGGCCGAGGCAGAGATTGACGTAGAACACAAAATGATTGCGGCAGTGGAATGGACCGAACGCCAGTCCCTTGGACGGAAATGTCCCGTAGATGTCGTTTGGGCGGGAGCCCAGGAACTGCAAAATCCCGACAAGCGAAAGTAACGCGCCGTTGATTGCGGTCGCCATCGCGAGCCGCCTCAGAGCGCCGGGGAAGGCGCAGGTGTTCCGCACGACTGCGAATGCTAGAAAAACCGCCAGCAGGCGCAGCGCGCCGAAACGCGTGGCGCCGGGGTCGACGCTGACGGTGGATCGTGCAGCATTGCTGGTGGGCAGCCAATCCACACCGTCGGGAAGAATCTCCGGCCGAACAGGGAACAACGAATCACGGAGCGCGAGACTCTCGGGCGAGAGCAGTCGGTGCAAAGGAGGGGACAGCGGCACCAGCTGCGCTACGGCGAGGAGAAACAACGCCGCCAGGCAAAGCGCGACGGGGCAACTCTGCCAAGCAAACTGACCCAAGATCAGGATGCGCAGGGCCCACAGTCCGAGGAGGGTGGCGAGGCCGACCGTGAGCCACAACTCGAAGTAGAGATGGACGGCGCCGAACGCCCAAGGCGACAAGCAAATGAGAAGGAGGAGAACCCCTTCGATGGTCCATGCCAGGAGGGAGTTCCAGCGATCAGGACGCGAGCCCACGGTGTGGACCTGAGAAGGGAAGCCAAGCGATCGGCAAGGTTGCCGATCACCGCCAGTGACTGATGGGGCCAGCCGTGTATTCCCAGTCTTGCAACAGGACTTCGGTTTCGCGCGGGACCGAGGTGGTGGTGCGTTTCACCGGTGAACGGTCGATCTGGACTGGTTCGGGGATGGACACTTCGGCCCGCGGTGTGTGAAAGCCGAACGTCCACAGGGCCGAGGCGACCACGCCCCCTAGAAACACCATGGTGACTAATCGACTGTTGGCTTCGGGCATGACAACACCGCGGAACTGGCAAAGGGAACAGAAAAATCGTACCTCCTCCGGCACATGGAGTCAATGACTCAAAACGCTCGCGATCACTCGGGCTTGCTGTTCCCAGGTTCCGCGCACAACGATTCTGCGGGTGGCAAACCCCGTTAGCAGATTTCAAGCATACTTTCGTGCGGAAGCGAGGGCAGCGTCCCGTCGCATGCGTCGTTGGACTGCGCCGTCATGAAAGCATACTGGCGGCAGTGCGGCGCCTTTTTTTGCGTTGAAGGACTGGCGTGACAGGTTTAGTGTTGAATAATTCCAATGCCCACGCACCGTCTAGCAACTTTCCTGCTCCGGTTTGCCGTGCGCGCCAACTCGTGAGGGAAGCGCAACGTAAAACCTGGGTTGCGTGCTGACGTGCAACCCATGGGGACGGAGGCCGGTGTTCGACAGATGTTCCATCCTGCAGTCGAACTATCCACCTTGACGACGGGTTGTGGAACAGTTCCCCGGACTGACCGTCTCATTACATTCTCACGCCTGCTTGTCAGGCGTTCGAGGACGCAATTATGGACAGAAGCGACACACCTCCGCAATCAGACTCCGGAAATGCCAAGCCGGAAGGGCCGCGCGGACAGGGCCTCCTGCAGGTGGCACACATCGCGTGGCAGCGTCGTTCGCTCCTCCTCTTTGGCGTCGGCCTTGGCTTGTTGTTCGGGGGTATCTACTTTGTCGCCGCACCGCCCACGTATCAATCGACGACGCAAGTCCTGGTGGTGAAGAAGCGGCCCGACGAGGTCACCGGCAAAGACACGCGCAATCTCGCCATCGAAGATTACGTGGCGACTCAGCAGACCCTCGTCGGTAGTCCGCTGATCATCGAACATGCCATTGAGAAACGGTCGCTCAGCACGTTGCCGACCTTTGCGGGCTGGGAGAAGGACTACGCGGACGGTGGCGACACGTTGCCTGACGTCATCCGGAAGCGGATCAGCGTGACGCGGAACCGCGGCGGCGTCTCGGGCTACAACAATGCCGTCCTTGACCTCTCCTTCCGCGGCAAGACTCCCGAGGATTGCCAGGTCGTCCTGGAAGGAGTCCTCGCCAGCTATCGCGAATTCCTGGACGAAACCTACCGGGTGATGAGCGACGACACGGTCGAGCTGATCGTCAAGGCACGCGACGATTTAACGAAGGAGTTGCAGCGCAAGGAATCGACGTATCAGCAATTTCGTCTGTCGAGCCCTGTTCTGCCCGCCAAGGGCGGCGAGGGGCGTGAAGTTCGCCACGAAGCGCTCGGCTCGATCCAGATTCGGCGCGCCACCCTGGCCCTCGTGCGCACCGAGGTGGAAGCGCAACTTGCCGCGATCGACGACGCGCTCAAGGCACGCCGTTCGCCCGAAGTCGTCCTCGCGATGATCCTGGAATTTTCCGGTAAGGGAGATACGGAGGATCCGAGAAAAGAGCGGGCGGCGCCAGGACAGCAACCAAACGTGCTTCTGCCCTTATTGATCGAGGAGCAGCGGCTCCTGGCCAACTACGGGCCCAATCACTCGGACGTGAAGGCGATCCGTCGTCGGATCGAAGCCGCGCGCGAGGTGGTGATCCGACCCACGGCCGGTGTGAACACTGCAGCCGCCCGCGCCGATGACCCGGCGGCCACGGTGGACGACGCCATCAAGGCCCATGTCGCGCACCTGCGGCAAAAGCTCGACTACGTCCAGACCGCCGAGCGCTTGCTGACGGCCGCGTACGAAAAGGAGCATGCCGAAGCCCGAACGCTGACGAGCTACGAGATCAAGGAGGAGCACCTCCGAACGGACATCGCGCGCACACAGAGCCTGTACGATGCCATCATCAAGCGGCTTCAAGACGTGAGTCTGGTAAAGCAAGGCGGCGGCTACAACGCACGCATCATCAGTCCGCCGCAGCTCGGTCGCAAGATCGCACCCAAGGCCATCATCGTGTTTCCTCTGGCCATCGTGCTGGGCGCACTTGTGGGCATCGGACTTGTCTACCTGGCGGAGATCACCGATCACCGCTTCCGCAGTCCGGAAGAAGTCGGCAAGCGCTTGTCTTTGCCGGTTGTCGGATACGTCCCCCATATCCCGCGCAACGACAAGTTGGGGAAGCGTGCTGCCCAGGCGAAGCTAGACCCGACCCTCGATGCGTATCACCGTCCGCGATCCGCCCTGGCCGAGGTCTACCGTGGCGTTCGCACCGCACTCTTTTTCAGTCAGCAAGGGGAGCGCAACCAGCTGATCCAGGTGACCAGTGGACTCAAGGGCGAGGGCAAATCGACCATCGCGGCGAACCTTGCCATCTCCATTGCCCAGTCCGGCAAGCGCACGCTACTCATCGACGCCGACTTGCGCCGACCCACGCTCCATAAACTCTTCAACCTGCCGAGCACCCATGGCTTGGTCTCCATCATCACCAACGACTGCAAACCCGAAGAGGTGGTCGTTTCGAGTGCCGTCCCGAACTTGTGGGTCCTCGGGTGCGGCAGGCCGCCGCCAAATCCGGCGGAGGTCCTCACGTCGGCGCTATTCCATGACCTACTTGAGTCATTCCGGGCCGAGTACGATTTCGTCATCGTCGATAGCCCGCCGCTCCTGGTCGTCACAGATCCCAGCGTCATCGCCCCCATCGTCGACGGCGTGCTCCTGGTCGTCCGGATGGGAGCCAACGCCCGGCAACCGGCTGAACGATCGCGCGAAGTCCTGAAAACCCTCGGTGCAAACATCGTCGGCGCTGTCGTCAACGATGTCGGCGAGAGCTCTCGTCCCGGTTACGGCTACGGTTACGGCGGCTACACCGACGAGGGTGACGAGCCCGCCAGCGCTGCAAAGGCCGTCCGTCGGAAGCGGAAGATCACGCTGCAGAGCATCGGAGACGAACCGACCGGGCAGACTCCCCCAGAGTAGCTTCCGCGAGATCACCGGATGATATTGACCTGGCCGAGGCGCCCCGGCAAACGGTCGGGAGCCGAGATGTCCAGGACGCCCGTGATATACTTCGAGTGGATCGCTTCCCAGAAGATATTGAAGTTGAGGAATGTTTGGCTGAAATAGCGGGCCAGGGCGTCGGACGGCATCTCCTGCAAGACGAGGATGTCGCCCGGCTGCACGGGAATGCGTTCCTTGGGATCGCAGAGCGCCCGGTTCAGATCGACGCGGATATTGATCTGCCCGCCGTGTCGAGTCTTGCGAAGAACACACAGCAAGGCGGGATTCGGGTTGCCAATCCCGGGCTGAATCAGTTGACCGCTCAGGTTACTCACCGCAATCGCACCGTTGACGAGTGGACCGCGGACGCGGCAGATCGCTTCGACCACGTCTAGGTCCACGTTTCGCGGCAGAACGTGCTCGCCCGCCGGGAGCAAACCGGCAGTGTAGTAGACGTCGAGCTCGCGGGGATAGATGATGACAACGTCGCCGGGATAGAGGAGCACGTCCTGGGGGCCAAACGGCAAGGGCTCGTCGGGCGGCCAGTGAAGCGGAATGCGCACGATCGGCGCCGCGGGTGGGTGCGGCAATAATTCGGCTGGATTTTCCGGCTTCCCCGGACAGCCGTCCACGGCTCGTTGGACGATGATCTCGTCACACGCGTCGAGTCCGGGCAAGCCCCCCGTCAGGGCAAGTGCATGCAAGACGTCGTTCTGATCGCCACGGAGGTGGACTTCGTGACCGCTGCCGCGCTTGGAAGTACTCGTGAATCCTTCGGGCCCTGCCGTGAGATTCGACGCTTCCTCGCGCATCACCACGATGGGATACCGCCGTGGGTAGAGCAACGATACGAGGATTTTCTCGCGCCCCGCGCGGAGGATCCCCGCCTGAGCGTAGGCAGCCCGAATCGCCTCCCGGGCCTCCACGACCGTCAGCTTGGCCACCATCAAGGGGGGCAGTTGCGGGAGAAAGAGAGTCCCGTTGTCGTCCACCCGCACCGGATAGCCGGCGCCCGGAGGAAACACGAGCTGGTCGCGTGCCTGAATCAGCGGAGCGGATTGGATGGGAATCGGGGTATTCGCGTCGCCCAGCACCCCTTCGACCCAGACACCCAGCACGTCGCCTGGCCCAAGCCGGTATTCGTCGGATGTGAGGCGTCCGAGCGCATTCAATGGGATCGGCTTCTTTTTCTCGCGAGAGCTGCCAAGCAATTCCGGCGGCAGGAGCTCCACCGGGATGCCGTTCGCGACCGGGTTCGTCGTTGCAGCGCAGCCGTTCAACAGCGCAATGAGCACGCTCGCGACCAGGATGGCCCTACGCGGGACGTGTCGTCCGCTTGGTGGTGTCGACAGCACGTGTCGAACGGGAATCTTCATCAAGATGGTCTCGAGTCTCGTTCGCCGGCCCCATGCCTCCGCTGCATTGGACCTACCGCATCACTGCGGACGGCCCAGTTGCACCAGGGGCACCGGAGACGGTGGGACCTCGGTCTTCTTGTTGGGCCTGACTTCACCTGGCCTGCTGCTCGGCGGACTGGTTTTCCCAGCATCCGCGGAGGCAGGAACCCAGCCCGGCGTTCGTGGACTTCGATCGCGCGCCGGTCCGAGATCCAAAGCATAGGGCGTCAACGGCACCGTCTCGCTTTTCCCGCGCGACTTGACCGGATTTTCACCTTCCCCGGGCGGCGGGGCGGGAACAGGTCGCGGTGCCGGCAGCACTTCGGTCTCATTGCCAGGCCTGACCGCGTCTGCGTCAGCCGTCGGCAGCGGCGCTTTGGTCTGTATGACGGGAATCGTTCCGACATCCAGATCGGGCCCAGGACTGGGAAGTTTCAGCGACATGCTGGCGCCGGTTTGCAGCGCGACGCTCACGCCGCGCCGGAAGCCTTCGGCCCAGTCGGCAATCGCCTGATGGCCCGTGGTGCCTTGGTATTGGGCAGCCCAGTAGCCACTGGGCGGTATGATGGGCGCTTCTTCCGGCCCCCACCAGACCGTGCGCACAAACCCGTCCTTGAAACCGCGTTCGTAGTCCTTGGAGTAGGACGCTCCCTGACTCGACGCGGCGAATTCTGTCCAGGCCGCTTCCGCCTGTTGCCTTGCCCGGTGGTGCAACTGGTGATGGGTCAACGCAATCCGTGCTTCTCCGACGGTGCTCGATGTCCCCGCGGAGACCAGGCTGCACCCGTGCCCGGTGAGGGAGATTGCAAGGATGGCCAGGAGTCGCGTCAATTGCATCGCATTGGGTCTCCGAGCTGTTCGCCCTACCAATGCTTGATCGGTTCACCAGTTTGCGGAACTTTAACGGTCCTGCGGGTCGCGCGGACTTGACAGTGTGGTCGTTCCTCCGCGCTGGTAAGATGGGCAGACGGTGTCATCCCGTAACTGAAATGTCGGGTTATACTTCGCGCCGTAGAGAATGGTTGGGTTCGGTGGGCCAGACACTCTTGTCTGGCCGGCCAGACAAGAGTGTCTGGCCCACCTTGCCAGGTAGCAAATTGGCCCGCGTGCAGTGTAAGTGATCGCCGGAACCACGCAACGGCATCATTATTCTTTCAAGCCGCCCGGGGCGCAGTGTGCCGGATGGGCGGAGGGCGGCATGTCAATCATGAATATTCCAAGCGTAGCCGTCGTTTTTCTCCTCCAGATTCAGCTGGAGCCGATCGATGCCAAGGTATTCCCCAAGGAAGTGCAAACGAAATCGCTGACGGCGACGGTCTGTGTCATCAACGCCTCTCAAAAACGGCAAGGAAGCGGGACGATCATCCGTCAGGCGAAAGGGGAATACTACATCCTCACGGCCAGGCACCTGGTGGAAGGCACGGAAGAAGTGGAGGTACGCATATTTACGGCAGATACACCTCCACTCCCCAAGAAGGTCCATCGCACGGTACGCGTACTTGCCCGGGCCAAGGGGGAGCATGACCTCGCCATTCTCCGTCTGCGAACGGATGATCCCGCGCCAGGTATTCTGCGAATCGCCCCCGATTCAAAGGACCCATCCAACGGAACTATGCTGGCGCTTGGGTGCTCCGAAGGGGCGGCGCCAACATGTCGCGCCGACAAGGTGGAAAAGAAAATGGTCCGCCGGGAGGGCAGCACGGAAAAGACGATTATGTGGGAGAGCGCCACCTCCTCCGCCGCGGGCCGCTCCGGGGGAGCACTTTTGGACCAAAGCGCTTATCTGGTCGGGGTTGCAAGTGGCATCAGCAAGGGCAAGGCCTACTACTGCCACATCGATGACATCCGTGCTTTCCTGAGGGCCAATGGGCTGAAGTGGCTTTACGAGGAGGAGAAGTGATCGAGCCGCCCGTGTGATTCCCGATCGTTGGATTCACTGTTGCACGCCGTGGTCGCGAGCGAGCGACCTGATTGGCGGATCGTTGGGTGTCGCCGTGGTTCACGTGGGTACACGATTCCGTGATTGAATCAGCGGCCGTTCGAGAGCGTTCAAGCCTGGCCGTGCGCCTGAGTAAGGGCTTCTCGTGGAACCTTGTGGCGACGATCAGCAACCACGGTGCCACCTTCGCCGGCAATGTGATCGTCGCGCGGCTCCTGGGCCCTCGCATCTTTGGCGAGTATGCCATGGTCCAGGCGACCTTGGTGCCGCTGGCCATGGTGGTCTACTGGGCTGCCAGTTTCACGACCGCTAAACACGTGGCGGAGTACCGCTCCGCGGACCCGCAGCGGGCAGGGCGAGTCGTGGCGTTGTGTGGTTTCGCCTGTCTCCTGACATCCCTGTTCGTCGGATGCCTGCTGCTGGCCGTAGCCTCGCCGCTCGCCTCCAGCGCTCTCGACGCACCCCAGCTCGCCCCCTCACTACTGGTAGGTGCGGTGTTCGTCATCTGCACTTCCCTCAACGGCTACGAGGCCGGTATCTTGACAGGACTTGAGCAGTACACGGCGCTGACCTGGACAGCGATTGGCAGCGGACTGCTCACAGTCGCGGGCATTACGCTGGGCGCAACGCTTCTCGGCTTGACGGGCGCCGTCCTCGCACTCTCGGTAACGGCACTGATACGCCTGGCCATTCACCAATACTGCGTAACGGGGCTCTTGCGAAAGGCGGGCATTCCTGTCAACTTCTCGGGCGCTTGTCGCGAGCTGCCCGTTCTTGGCCGTTTCGCCCTGCCGCTCGCTCTGACCCTGACCTTTACGCTGGTGATCGCGTGGCTGGCCAATCTCATTCTGATCGCGAGGCCGGACGGATTCGAGCAGTTCGCGCTGTACAGTGCGGGACTGAACATCAAGTCGTTGGCCTTTTTCGTGCCCGCGGTTTTCAACAATGTTCTTCTGTCAGTGCTGAACCATCTGAAGGGCGCTGGTGACTGGGAGCGATATCATAAGCTCTTGCGGATCAACTTACTGATCACTTTCCTGCTGACCGCATTCGTGGCCGTTGCCATTCAGAGCATCGACAATCGGGTGTTCGCCGTGTTCGGGCGGGATTTTGGCGGACAGGCATCAGTGTTGTTGCCCTTTCTGCTTGCCAGCGTCTGCGAGGCGACTGCCAACGCACTGAATCAGTCGGTTCAGGCGCACAGTAAAGTGTGGTTTTCGTTCCTGGGCTGCACGGTGCCGCGCGATGTAGTTTTTCTCTGGTCCACCTGGCAGTTCGCGCCGCTTTACGGCGCCTGGGGAATGGCCTGGTCTTTCTTCGCTGCATCCTGTTACTTCGTGGTCAGTAGTGCTGTCGTGGCCTGGTGGATTGGTCGAGTCCATGCCCGCGCCCCTCAAGCGCTTGCAGAACCGCAAGGAGCGTAGGCGGCGGACTGCTCCTGCCAGGCACGTCAATTTTGTTGGACTTGCAGGTGCATAATGAGCAACACGCTCCGGAACTGGCTGCGGTCGAAGTGGTGGTCGATCCGATTCCACTACTACCGTTGCTTTTCGTCGACAGCACAGGTCGGTCCGCCGACGCGACAGGGATGCGAGGACCATGACTACGTTTCGGACGGGCTAACGCGCGTGGACGGCGCTCGCCACTTTCCCGATCGAGTCGTCGGCAACAAAAGCGGATGTCGCTGGCCATACCTGCGACGGGGCATTCCGCACCACTGGTACGTGGACCGTCGATTTCCCATGGCCGGGTTCCTTTCGACGGACGAGGTTCAGCTCCTCTACAACTTGGCTCTCCCGTTCAGGGGCAAGGCAGCGCTTGAGATCGGCTGCTGGTTCGGTTGGTCGGCTTGCCATCTGGCGCTGGCAGGGGTGAAGCTCGACATCGTCAATCCGATCCTTGCAAAGCGGGAGGTCCGCCGGAGTGTTGAGCAGTCCCTGAGCGCCGCTGGTATTCTGGACACGGTAAAGCTGGTTGAAGGCTCAAGCCCGGCGGCGGTCGAGGAGCTGGCTCGCACGCATGGCCGGCAATGGTCATTCCTATTTGTCGACGGCGATCATGAGGCGCTCGCTCCCCTTGACGACGCCAGGGTATGCGAACGGCATGCCGCTGGGGACGCAATGGTCGTCTTTCACGATCTGACATCCCCCGACGTGGCCCGGGGCCTGGCTTATTTCAAGGAAAAGGGGTGGAATACCCTGATCTACCAGACGATGCAGATCATGGGGATTGCCTGGCGCGGAGACGTGAAGCCAGTTCGACATCGCCCGGACCCGGCCGTGGCGTGGCAACTCCCCGACCATTTGCGCGAGTACGCAGTGAGTTCCTGAGTCGTTGAGGTCGTTTGCCGGACACTGTTTCCGTGGCAAGGTCGTCATTCCGTGCCATTCTTCTCGGCCGAACCTGCGCTTCTCTTACCGATCGTGGCCACGGCGGCGATCGTCCTGGTTTTCTATCTCGCGATGGCGAGGCGGCGGGGCACGCTGAACGTCCTGGAGATCGGCTCCGTTTACCTGGGCACCGTGGCCCTGTATACGGTTTTCCCCCTCCTCGGCTTCATGTGGAATTACTACTCCCCGAACCTGGCGCATGACAATCGCATTGTTCGGCCCCAGCCGTCCGATGGGGAGCTTGCCCTGATTGGATGGTACTGCGTCGTCCACCTCCTGTCATTTGCCGTGGTCTACGTGATTGCCAGCGGACGTACGCCCATTGCCGTCCCCAAGTTCACGAAGCTGAGCAAGACGGTGCTGCCGGGCGCGGTGTTCCTCTATATTGCGATCACTGCGTTTTTGTTTCTGGTGGATGTGATATACGAGCTTTCGCCAGAGAGCTACTCCGAGACCTATCTGGTTACGAACCGGCTTCCCACCGCCCTGGGACAGTGCTACCGTGTTCTTCGCGATTCCCGGTACGTGCTCGAGATTGTCGTGCTCGTGGTCCTGGGGCGCAACTGGCGCACCACCTACCCTCTCATCATCGGTTGGGTCGGCGGTATCATCGTCTTGACCTACATCCAGGCTGGACAGCGCACCACGATGATGTTGTTGCTTCTCGCCGTCGGGATGACCTATCAATACCTTGTCCGCCCGCTTCGACTTTGGCAAGTGGTGATCGGCGGCGTCTTCACGTTATGCCTGTTCGAGATCGCCGGGATCGTGCGCAGCGAGTCCGTCCAGCCGGTAGCCGACCTGCAATTTGATGCTTTTGGACACCATAGCGAATTCGAGTCCATTTTCGCCAATGCATATGATGTGTACGTCCTGAAGGAATCGGGGCAAATCCCGGAACTCCCATGGCACTGGCATGTCAGCGATTTCATCAGTCTGATCCCGCCGCAGCTCTTGCCGTTCGAGAATACCAGCAAGGCGCTCTGGTACCTGAGAACATTTTACCCGGAGTATGCGGCGAGCGGCGGGGGGCTCTGCTTTGGCGTGGTTCCCGAGTCCATTCTCGGTTGGGGGTGGGTCGATCTGGTCTGGCGCGGCATGGTCATCGGGATCCTGTTGAGTCTGGCGCAACGCTACTGGGCCGCCCACCAGAATTCCTTTTGGGCGTTTGTCTTCTACATTTGGCTGACGATTTCTTGTTACTGGTTGTTTCGCTGGACGACTTTTGTCCTGCTACCCTTTTGGTTTTACCGGTTCCTGCCGGTCTACTGCGCACTCAAACTCCTTGTGGCGCTCGTAGACCGCCTCGGTAGGCACGCCGTGGAGGCGGACGACTCCGAACCGACGCGACCGGTTCGGCGCCAGGTGGAGGCTCCACCGACTGACGAAATGGTCCGCGGTTGAATTCGTCGGAATCAGAGGCGAGCAGCGTGGTGGTGGGGCGAATCCAGAGGACAGCCGAGCGTTGCTGCGGGAGACGAGGAATGCGCATTCTGTTCGTGGCGCCGGCATATAAGGCGTTCCGGCTGCGCGGCGCGGTCCTGATCGTATCGGCCCTGGCGGAGACGCTCGCACGCCAGGGCCATGACGTCACGGTGTTCGCCACCAACACCAACAGCGACGAATACGTGGATGAAGACCTCCCGGTTCCGTTGGACTGTCCGCTGATGGTGAATGGGGTCCGGGTCTGGTACTTCCGTCGGACCGACACGATCAAGCGCTGTCTGTCGTTCATTCCCTATCTGGCGCGGTCGGTGGGCTGGCTGTATGCCCCGCGGATGCGCGCAGCGCTGCGGCGGCTGGTGCCTGAGGTGGACCTGGTACACACACACATGCCCTTTGTGTATCCGACTTATGCGGCCGCGCAGGTGGCGTGGCAGCTGCGCAAGCCGCTCTTCTACCACCAGCATGGCGTCTTCGATCCCCTGCACCTGAAATTCCGATCCCTAAAGAAAGACCTCTACATTGCGGGCATCGAACAGCCAATCCTGCGTCGCGCCAATACCCTGATCGCCGGAGCCGAAGGAGAGGTCGCCAGCTATCGAGCGCTAGGGGTGCGTACCCCGTGTCGCCTGGTTCCCAACGGCATTGACCCCGGATGCTTCCGGCGCGTGCCACGTCCGGAAACGGACGCACGGTGGCGCATTCCGCCGGGCGCGCAGGTGGTGCTTTTCCTGGGCAGGCTCTACAGCCTCAAGGGCGCCGATCGGTTGATCGAGGCTTTCCTCAAGATGGCCAACCGCTGTCCGCGAGCGGTCCTGATCATGGCCGGCCCCGATTACGGCGGCCTGGAACGGCAATATCGAGAGGCCATCCAGTCGGCCGGCCTGGGGGAACGTGTCCGGTTTCCAGGCACGGTCCTGGGTGAAGAGAAGCTGGATCTGTTGGCGCGGGCCGACGTGTTCTGTCTTCCGTCGCTGTCTGAGGGCTTCTCGATGGCGGTGCTCGAGGCGCTGGCCAGCGCCACGCCGGTACTTCTCTCCCCCGGGTGCTACTTTCCCGAGGTGGAGGCGGCCGAGGCCGGGCGGATCGTGCCCGTTCAGGCCGAGGCGATCGCGGGTGCCCTGGCGGACCTGCTCGCGCGGCCGCAGCAGTTGCCGGCCATGGGCCAGGCGGGCCTCGAACTCGTGCGTCGGCACTACTCCTGGGAGCACGTGGCCGAGCGGTTAGCCGCGGTTTATGAGGAGGGAATCGCTCGACATCTTGCGGTGGGGCGCCCAGCGTAGCGCGTGACATCCTTGTGCAGGCGAATCCGGCGCCGTACTCGCCTGTTTGCGAAATTAAGCCGGACGGCATGGACGGCGTTGTTTCTGCCACAACGCTTCCATGTCGCACAAAATGCGCAGCCTAGAGGCACTTTACTGCATTTGGCGAGTGTTCACGCTCTTTTCGCTTGCGAGGGCAAAGGGATGCGCTACAATTAATTGCTTGAGCGACGCAACTCCCTTTGGCTTTTTTAATAACGCGCGAGTCCCTAGCTGATCCATGGGTGGGGCCTGGCTGGCTACCCCAAGTTGGCGACGCGCTTGACGTTTTGGCCAAGGGCCGCTGCCAGGAATGGCGTAACCAGGCTGCCCTGCCGGCGCAGTTCGCCTAGCGGGACAGGATCATACCAAGCACTGGTAATTGCTTTTCCCTGGCCCCACCGCCCGCCGGCAGTCGCTTTACCACTCAGCGGCGAGAGGCACACGATTCAACGGAACATCCATTTGAGGAAGTCTGCCATGTTCTTGAACGGCTGGTTGTCCTGGCTGAAAGCCCAATCGCGTTCCACGAAGCGTGCCCCGTCCCGACGCTGCAGCCCCCTGTCGGAGGGCGGCGTCCGCGACTGGCTGCTGGAAGACCGCTGTGTGCCGGCCGTTGCATTCCCGACCCCCAACGCACGGCTGAACCAGATCTTCTGGCACGGCGGGGCGCCCCTGGCCGGTGCGAACGACTTCCCCCCTGGCGGCATCCCGAGTGCCACAACTCCCCCGCCGCTCAAAACGGTCACGTTCTATAACAATTCACCAGTCACGATCTATCCGTTCTTCCGGGACGCAAATACCGGCCAGTTCAACGACAACGGCACGATGCGTCCCTATGATCCGCAGGACCATAACGGGGGCATCGATCCGATGAACTCCCCCGCCCTGAAGGGGGCCGAGTTCCGGGCTTACATCGGTTACAACATCCCTTCCGGGCCAGATGCTGGCAACTACGTCGGCCTCCTGCCCGGCGCGTCCATGACCGTCGTGGTCCCGCTGGTGTTCTGGGACGGGGCGACTATCCAGTTCGCCACGGACGCCAAGGACTTCTTCAACACCCAGGCCACGGGCACAGCGGTCATTGACACCACGACCAAGCAGCTGACCAGCATCACCATTACGAACGGGGGCGGCGGCTACCTTGCGCCGCCCAATGTTACATTCAGTGGTGTTACTTCTCCCGCGGCCGTCCCCATTGTGACGGCCAAGCTCACCAACGGCGTGGTGACGGGGTTCGACATCATCGATAAGGGTTCAGGCATCGACCCGTCTACAATCATTGTCAAGATCGATCCGCCGCCCGCCCCGTTCAGGTACAGTCTGAACTCGTTGCGTGGCTTCGGGAATGAATCCGTCGACCCCACCAACAGCGTGCAGTGGGTCGCCAACTACAGCCAAACGCAGGGTACGAAGGGCTTGGTCATGTTTTACTACGATCAGGTATCCGCCGGCCCGAGCCCGGATGCCCCGTCGCAGCTGACCGAGTACACGATTCGCGACCCCTACCTGCGCAGCTTCAACATCCCCGACAGCAGCGGTCAGACGCTGGTCGTCTACAACTACGACGTCTCATACGTGGACAGCATGATCAGCCCGATCGCCATGGAAGCGACCAACGTGCCGGTCGTCCTGCTCCCGGACGTGGCTCGCGGCCGCGCGGACCTTGTCGGCGGCCCCGGCGGTGGCGTGAAGGTCGTTGTGACCAGCCAGGGCACCGGCTACAACGGCGTGCCCCCTGCGGTCACGATTGGCCGACCACAACAAAACGGGGGGACGCAGGCGACGGCCCATGCTGAATTCCAGAACGGGGTGCTGGTGGTCGTGATGGATAACCCGGGCACCGGCTACACCGGGAATCCCGGCGTCGTGTTCAGCTACCCACCGGGCCCAACCCCTCCGCCCAGCTTCGGCTGGGTTGGGGCGCAGGCAAACTTCGCGACGTTGCAGGAGGGAATTTCGGACTTCATCGCCAAAGGAAACCACATCCTCGGCAGCTACTTCGGCACGGATCAGCCCGGCTGGCCCGTTTACTATAATCCCACGCTGAACACGGCTACCCCGACCGATCTCAAGATTCCCTCGGGTGCCAACATTTTTCTCGATAGCCCCCTCACCGGGAAACGGTCCAGCTTCGATCAGAACCGCTGGCTCCAGACCAGCTCCGGATTAGGGCCCGTGGAAGCGTTTCCGAATGGCACGACGAATGGGACCGGGACAGTGATTGCAATCAATGGCTCGGCGTCGCAGGTCACAGCATTCTTCGACCTCTTGCAGAAGATGACCGCGAACAACCAGGAGGTGCTCGTCAACACCTCGGGCACCCCCTTCGCCGCCCCGCTGGCGAAGGTCGTCTCGTTCGATCCGAACGCCAAGACGGTCACGGTGTCCGCGATCGGCCAGGGCCTCCCTGGCGGTGTGAGCAATACGTACACGATTTACCGGCCGGTCAAGGACTATGCGGCCACCGCCATCACGAACATCTGGTTCGGGTGGGCGGAGTTCTATCAAAAGATGTTTGCGAATTTTCAGCCGGTCTCAAATATCACGGGCTCGGTTCAACAGTTCAAGCCTGCGGGCGATACCCCGAAGGTTCCCGGCAACATCCTGACAATCAAGCCTGGGCAAGTACCGGCAGGGACCCTGAAGCTGGGAATGCAGGTCACGGGGCCTGGCATCCACGAGGTGGGACCGGGCTTCCCCCCAGTCGTGATTATCGGATTGGACGACTACGTCAACCCGACCAAGATTCTCCTGAGCCAGCTGGTTACCACGGATGTGATCGATGGCCAGTATAGCTTTTTGAAGCCGCCGGACCTTCAGGGGGCGACGGACTGGTTGACCCAGACGGACCCTGCCACCGGCAAGCCGTGGATCACTCCGGTCAACATCCAGTTCAGCGGTCAGACCGATCAGGAAAAACTGGAAACCCAACGGTTCGCGGCGGCGGTTTACGCGGCCATGTACGTCGAATCGACCATTCCGACGGGAATTCTCTTCAAGGAGGCAAAGTTACCGCACGCGATGGCACTGGTGGGAACGGTGATCGGCTTCGATGCGCTTCACCTGCCGAATTCCAACCCGAGCCAGGGCGACATTGGCGGCAACCTCCGCGACGTCGTCAAGTCCATCCTGCGCGGCGTCTACGACTTCCGCGAGATCCCGGACGAACGCAACTGGTACCCGGCACCCGGTACGGCCGATCCGCGCAGCGTGGGCGTGAATTTCAACGTCTTCAACCTGGACCCCTACGTCTTTTTTGTCCACAAGGTGCTCGGCCTGTCGGGCTACGGCTTCTCCATCGATGACGACGCGGCCGATGTGGGGGCGTTCGGCTTCCCGCTTCCGCGGACCGGCATCCTGCCGAACAACCTGAGCATCTCCTACGCGGGCCTCCAGGGGCTGCCCAATAGTAAGGAATGGTTCCCGAGTGTGCCCTACGGGGAGATCACCGCGACGGCGAAGATCACTCAATACTATGATGATAAGCTGAAAAAGAACTTGAGCGTGATCACGTTCCAGGACTCCCTGCCGTTCAGCCAGGTCAAGTTTGACGCCCCGCTGGAGGGCTTCGTCGGGGCGTACGTTTCGATCCCCTCGAAGCCCGGCACGCTTCCCGTGTTCTTGCGCCTCGCCGGGCCCGGCCCGGGGGGCGAAGAGGCAAAGACGTTCATCCTGAGCGATCACGTGGATGACATGCCGTTTACCACGTTCAAATTCACCGGGAAACCGGCCAGCAATTCCGTGGATCCCATTCTGAATGGTTCGTTTGAGGTCCCCAAGCTCCCCGACGGAACATTCAAGTGGGACCCGACCGATGCCTCGCCATGGGTGTGGGGCAACCCCACGCAGGGCCCCAACAACGAAGCCGTTGCCGCGAACGCTAGCGGCTACACGGCCGGCAATCCCGTGGCGCCGGACGGGGTGCAGGTGGCCGCCATCCAGAAGCGGGGCAGCGTCTCCCAGACCGTGCAACTAGATGCGGGTGTCTATACCCTTAGCTTCTACGTCGCCCAGCGTTGGGGGACCAACGGAGTCGAAAACCAGGGACTGAACATCCTCGTGGCGCCCGTGAGCGATCCTAGCGCCACCAAGGTGTATGTTGCCAAATTCCCGAAAGGACGCGATGACCCCAATGCCTACACGTATCGGCAGACATCGGTGACGTTCGACAAGCTGCCTGCCGGCACGTACATCATCACCATTCAGGGTACCAATGACGGATTCGCCGACAACGACCACGACAATACGGCCTTGATCGACGTGGTCCGGCTCGAGCGCGCACTCACGGACCTACCCGAGGCCGACGTCCAACCCGTCCTGTTCCGCGCGACCGCCGGGACGTTTTTCGAGGCGGACACGCAGTCCAATTACAACCCGGAGACGACGGACACCATCAAGTTCGGCGCGCCGGGCGACGTCCCGCTGAACGGCGACTGGTACGGGGTCGGCGATGACACCTATGGCGTGTTCCGCCCGTCCACGGGAACCTGGTACCTAAATACCACCGACGACGACTACGACCCGGAAAAGACCATCGTGTTCCAGTTCGGCATGCTCGGCGACATCCCAGTCGTCGGCGACTGGTTAGGCGACGGCAAGACCCACATTGGCGTCTTCCGGCCTTCGACCGGCACCTGGTATCTCAATACCCTCACGCCTTTCGCCGGCGGCGCCCCCGGCAGCTACGACCCCGCCAACACCATTCAAATTCAGTTCGGGACGCTCGGCGACATTCCCGTGATCGGCCACTGGCTGGGTGGCGACTTCGACCGCATCGGCGTGTTCCGGCCGTCCACGGGGACCTGGTACCTCGACCAGTTCGGTGGCTCCGATAGTTACCGGTCCGTCGGCATCGGCAACTACGACGCTGCCGTCACGGCCGTGGTGCAGTTCGGCGCGTTCGGCGACGTTCCAGTAGTCGGCGACTGGCAGGGAACGGGCGTGTCGCACATCGGCGTCTACCGGCCCAGTACCGGCCAGTGGTTCCTCGATACCCAGGATCGGGCGGCGGGAGCCAGCGCCTATACCTCCGCCACGGCGATCCAGATCCTGTACGGCACGCCGGGGGACGAGCCTCTGGTCGGCACCTGGGTGGATGACGGGATCGATCACATCGGCATTTTCCGGCCTTCGACCGGTACCTGGTTCCTCGACAAGGCGAACCGACCGGTCGGCGAACTGAGCGGCTACAGCGAGGAGACCACGACGGCATTCCAGTTCGGAGCGTTCGACGACGAGGTCGAATTCTTTTAGGCCGCGATCCTTTACCGACCGTGGGCAAAGGGATACGTCCTGACAGGCCCGGGCCTGTCAGGACGTTTTCCGTTGCACAAGTCGCACCCGCGTCCAGGGGCGAGGCGTGGAGGATCGGGGTGGCGTCTGTCGCGGAGACTTATCCAGTATTCCGTCGGCAGGGGCGTGAGATTGCGACCACCTAGCCCAAGTCGCTCTCGTGCGCAACTTTCGGTCACCGACCAGGCGGGTGCGGGCATGATTGTTCTCGGCATCAATGACGGGCATGATGCGGGCGTTTGTCTATTGATCGACGGACAGGTGCTGCTTTGCAGCTCGGAAGAGCGCCGGGTGAACGTGAAGAACCTGAGCGGGCCGCCATGCCGATCGATCGAAGCAGTCTTCGCGCGGAGCGGTGTCGATCCAAGCGACGTGGATCTCGTCACGCTCTCCAGCAGGATTCGCACCGTCGCGCCAAGCCATCGACCACGCCCTGCCCTTCGAATGCTGCAACTTCTCTGGTCCGCCGGACGCACCGAGTGGGGGACCCGATTCGGCCGATGGCTGCTGCCGAAGTTCCGCAAGATCGTCGAGCTGCGGCGCAATCTGGCTGATCGTGGGATGGGAACCACGCCCATACTGCCCCTCGACCACCATATGTGTCATGCGGCAACGGCGTACTTTCACCGGCCATGGCAAGGCCCAGCGACGGTCCTGACGCTGGATGGGGCCGGCGACGGACTCTGTGCCTCGGTCGGCGCGGGGCAGAATAACGAAATCGCCGTTCATGCGACCACTCCGAAGTTCCACAGCCCCGCGGCATGGATGTACTCGGCAATCACGGCCCACTTGGGACTGCGGCCGTACGAGCACGAGTACAAGGTGATGGGCATGGCCCCTTACGGCCAGGCCGATTCCTGCATGGAGGTCATGTGCCGTGCGTTCGACGTCGAAGGGCTAAAATTCCGCAATCGTACCGGCCGCGTCGGTGAAGCAGTGCAACGGTGGTACCACCGCGCGCTCTACAAGCAGCGCTTTGATAACATCGCCGCTGCCTGCCAGCGGCGCTTCGAAGAAATGATGGTGACCTGGGTCCGCAACGCGGTTCGAGCCACGGGCCTGGCCCGGGTGACGGCGGCCGGCGGGGCATTCCTGAACGTCAAGGCAAACAAGCTCATCCGGGAGATGCCCGAGGTAGAAGCGCTGTACGTCTACCCCGCCAGCGACGATGGCGGCACGCCGGTGGGTGCGGCCATCCTCGGCTACCTGCACCTGTGCCGAGTGCGAGGTGTCGAGCCCCGACTCGAATTGCCGCGGAGTATGCATCTGGGGCTAGAGTTCACCGAGCAGGAGCTCGAAACGGCAGCCCGAGCCAGTGGCTTGCCCTACCGGCGCATGGCGGACCCGGCGGTCGAGGTGGGAGGCCTGCTGGCCGACGGGAAAATTGTGGCGAGGTTTGACGGACGCGAGGAACTCGGGCCGCGAGCACTCGGCAACCGCAGCATCCTGGCGGATCCGCGCGACCTGCGCTCAATCCGAAAGTTGAACTTTGCCATCAAGCAGCGCGATTTCTGGATGCCCTTTGCGGCATCGGTGCTGGCCGAAGACGCGGAGCGTTACATCAAGGACCTGACCCCGTGGGCGTTCTACATGATCGACGCCTTCGACACGACAGTGCAGGGCGCCCAGGATCTCGTGGCGGGAACGCACCCCTTTGACCAGACCATCCGGCCCCAGGTCGTCAACGACGCAAACCCCGGTTATCGAGACGTGCTCCGAGCGTTCAAGGCCCGAACTGGCGTGGGTGGTCTGCTGAATACCAGCTTCAACTTGCACGGCTATCCGATCGTCGGCACGCCTGCTGTCGCGATCGACACGCTCGTCAAAAGCGATCTGGACGCTGTCGCCCTGGGGCCGTTCCTGGTGACCAAGCACCCGACCGGGGTTTGACGCCGCGACAACCTGCCATCGCGTGTTCCCACGACCCGCAGTCTGCACGACCGGTGGGATCGGTAAAGTCGCCCCAGAAAGGGGCACTGCGGCAACCGAAGGGACAACTCGCAGGATTCCTAAGAGAACCGGCGCAGCGCAGCGGTGGAAACCGCCGTTTCCATTGACAACCGTGATTGGGCCTTGAACAATTGGATTCATCGCGGATCAGTTGAGGGGACTGCGTCATGACGTTCTTGACTGGAAAGCGCATCCTCGTGACTGGCGGCGCGGGCTTTCTCGGCCAGCCGGTGTGCCAGGAACTCCAGAAGTACCGCCCTGGCGCGATCTTTGTGCCACGAAGCGCTGACTACGACCTGCGCGACGCCGCAGCGGTCCGCCGGCTCTTCCAGATGCAACGACCCGAAGTGGTGGTTCACCTGGCAGCAGTCGTCGGCGGGATCGGTGCCAACCGCAAGAACCCGGGGCGTTTCTTCTACGAAAACGCCATCATGGGGCTGCAGCTCATGGAAGAAGCACGCCGTGCCGGCGTGGACAAGTTCGTCGGTGTCGGCACCATCTGCTCCTATCCCAAACACACCCCGGTGCCGTTTCGCGAAGAAGACCTCTGGAACGGCTATCCCGAGGAGACCAACGCGCCCTATGGGCTGGCGAAGAAAATGCTTCTCGTCCAGGCCCAGGCGTACCGGCAGCAGTTCGGATTTAACGCGATCACCTTATTGCTCGTGAATCTCTACGGCCCGCGCGACAACTTCGACCTGGAAGCCAGCCATGTTATTCCCGCACTGATCCGCAAGGCCATCGAAGCACGCAGGGCCCGTCAGGACTACATGACCGTCTGGGGCACCGGCGCTGCATCGCGCGAGTTCCTCTTCGTCCGCGATGCTGCCGCAGCCATCGCGGGCGCCGCGGACCTCTACAACGAAGCCGCACCGGTCAATATCGGCTCCGGCCGGGAAATCTCCATTCGCGACCTGGTGACGCTCATTTGCGAGCTTGTCGGTTTCAAAGGCGAGATTCGCTGGGACCGCAGCCAGCCCGATGGCCAACCCCGCCGCTGCCTGGACACGACGCGTGCCCAGCGTGCGTTCGGCTTTCATGCCCGGACTGACTTCCGCGAAGGACTGACTGAGACGATCGCCTGGTACGAAAAAGAACTCGCCGTGCAGCTCGATCTGGTGATGAGCAACGGCTAAAGGGTAAAGGGGAAGGAATTCCAACCACGGATCACACCGATAGCACGGATAAGACCAAATACGGAAAGCCAAATGAGAAGTATGCTCATTCTTGCTTTTGATTTTGATTTCATCCGTGCCATCCGTGTAATCGGTGGTTAAGGAATTTCAGAAACTGGACCTGCTGTTTATCAACCGGTCTTACTGGCCCGACGTCGAAGCCACTGGCCAGCTCCTGACGGAACTCTGCTCCGACCTGGCCCGTAGCCATCGCGTGGCGGTGATCGCCGGTCAACCCAATTTCGTCGCCAATACCCGCAAGTCCGGCTGGCTCCGCCGCGAGACACACGCGGGGGTCGAGATCCTTCGCGTCGGTAATCGCACGTTTAACAAACGGAGTTTCATCGGGAGGGTGATGGGGCTTCTCAGCTACCTGCTCCTGGCCACCTTGGCCGCGTTCCGGCACCGGCGGCCGGACGTCATCATTGTCGAAACCGATCCACCCGTGCTGTGTGTCCTCGGCGCCGCACTCCAGTGGTGGCACCGCCGGCCTCTTGTCTACTACTTGCAGGACCTCTATCCCGAAGTGGGATTGGCGATGGGTCGCCTCAAACCGGGCCTGCTGACCGCGATGCTCCATTGGTCCACGCAGCTGGGCCTGAAACGGGCCGACCGGGTGATCGTGCTGGGCGAGGACATGCGGCAACGGATCTTGAACCGCGGCATTCAAGCGTCCAAGATCGTCATCGTCCCCAACTGGGCGGACACGCAGACCCTACAGCCGATGAACGGCGACAATCGGCTGCGGCAAGGCTGGGACGTGGATGGCCGGCTAGTGGTGATGTATTCCGGCAACCTCGGCTTTTCGCAGGATCTGCACCATGCCCTCCAGGCAGCCCGCGACCTGCGTGCCGAGCCGGTCGCCTTCGTCCTCATCGGTGAAGGCGCCGCCAAGGCGAGCTTGATGGCCCAGTCTGCCCAATGGGCATTGCCGAACGTCCGTTTTCTGCCCTACCAACCCAAGGAACGCTTGGCCGAGTCTTTGGGAGCGGCCGACGTGCACCTGATCCCCCTGCAGCGAGGCCTGGCTGGCTATATCGTCCCGAGCAAGCTCTATGGCATCCTGGCTGCGGGCCGCCCCTACGTCGCTGCCCTGGAACCGGACAGCGCCGTCGCGGAGATAACCCGACTCCATCGTACGGGCCTCCGCGTTGAGCCCGGCGTGCCAGCCGAACTGACCAAGGCCATTCGATGGTGCCTGGCCAACCCCGACGAGCTTCGCCAGATGGGCCAACGTGGCCGCCGCCTGGCCGAAGACGAATTCGATCGTCGCATCGCCGTCAACAAGTTCGATCGTATCCTGAGGGGCATCACGAAGCACGCGAGCACCGCCAGTTACTGATAGCTGCCGGACAATGCGACTAAACGGGCTCCCCTCGTCCCTGTACTCGGGGGAGAGGGGATGGGGGTGAGGGGGCGGAATCTGCACTGGCGTCGTGAAAACCCCCTCACCCCCATCCCCTCTCCCCCCGAGTACAGGGACGAGGGGAGCCGAATGTGACATTGACCGCGCAGTCATCAGTAACAGCGCATTCCAAGTTGATCTCGCGCGATCTCAAAAGGATGGGTAGTATTTGCGGGCGTTCGTCACGGCCCAGTTCCCAGTGGCTTGACACCGGTCTTGCGTGTCGCAGCCAGTTTCTCCCAGATCGAGCGCCGCTCGTCCAGCTGCAAGGGCACAAAACCACCGGTGCTGTCTACCCAGCCGCTGGAGAGCAGCTTCGACAGCAGCACCAGCTCGACCAGCCCGCCTTCGTTCACATGTTCCGCAAGACCACGCTTCAGTACGCCCGCCGCGGCGAGGACATCAACCGGATGGTCGCCCAGGATGCCCGCGTCACCGAGAGCGTCATGATGACGAACTACGTCAAGGAGAGTGATGAGGAGCTGCGGCAGCGGAGCAACCGCACCTACCGTCGCATCGTCGCCAGTCTGGCTCCGGCAGTGGCCGCCAGGCACGGCTACGTCGAGAAGGCCAAGAGCGACCTGGAGAGGCGGCTGGAAGCGGCCCTTGCCACCCAGAATTGGGACCTGGTGCAGGCCCTTTCGGCACGGTTGGCCAGCAAGCGGGCGGAGGCGGCGGACTGACCCCTGGTGACGAAAGCAGAAGGAGCAGACCCCGGTTCAACCAGGGTCTGCTCCTTCTCTTTTGCCCACGACAGGTACATTTTTGTGAATTTTTGTGAACAAACTCCGTTTTCGGCTCAAGTGCTGTTCACAAGAATCGACGTAAGCCCTTTTCCTGTCTAGTGCCGAAGGTGGGACTTGAACCCACACTCACTTGCGTGAACCGGATTTTGAGTTTTCAGCATAACCTTTCGGCCACTCGACGTAAGTGCTTGATTTCCAACGCAACTCCATCTGCACCATATCCTTGTCGCTTGTTAGCACGTCCTCACTTTTTGTCACCATTTCTCGCTTTTTGACCCCTTTTGGCGGCAAATTGGTGGGGTTTTGGTGGGGTTTTTTCAATCCAAATTGAAAGGTCGTTCGGCCTTTCCAAGTCACTGTCAACCTGCCGTAAAACGTACAAGACCCCATCGCCTGATCGCAGTGTGAAAGGCCCGGTGTCCTCGGGACAATACCGGGCCTTTTACTTTCGTTTCCAAAAATCGGCGGTATCACGTTCAAGACAACAACACAGGCGGTCGCTTGTGGCGACCCCCGCATGAAACCCTCCGACCTAGCGAACACCCGCATAGACGGGGGTTGTCGGTGGGGAAAGGTGGTATCTATGTACGTCTCGAAAAAAGAGGAGTATGTGCAGACGGCAAGGCCAGCCCTTCGCACGCTGAAGGAGATGCTCGATTGGTTCGCGGAGGAGCGGGGCTACCGGCTGCCTGGGACCACTCCAGTCTATTACCAACGAAATGGTGTCGGTGGTCCATGCCCAGCCGAGTTCGACCTGGACGGGCTGCGCGGCGACGTTTTGGACGCGTTCGTGGCGGGTGCGTCCCTCGACGGTGTCGACGGCGCCGAGGACGCGCATCTTCAAATAGACGGACGGCTGCTTCATGGGGTGTCTCCCGGGTGGTGGATCGGGGGCGGACGAAGGGGGATTGGACCAGAAGCGTGGACGGCCCACGGGCAAAACAAAGGGGCAAAACAAAGGGGTCAGGTTAGATTTTCTGTTGACGGGATCGCCGACCCCACTTTATGCTCTCCGCATGGCTAGGCGCACGCGCTGCTCTGATGCGGGCTATGTCTACCACGTCCTCAACCGCGCGGTCGGACGGGCGACGTTGTTTGGCAAAACAAAGGGGTCAGGTTAGAACGCCATTAACATAGGCAGGCGCCAGGCGAGCGGGGCGTGTGAACGCCCCGGTTGAGCGACCAGGCAAAACCAAGGGGTCAGGTTGGATTTTGCTGATAATACGAAAATCCAACCTGACCCCTTTGTTTTGCCTGATAATACGAAAATCCAACCTGACCCCTTTGTTTTGCTTGATAATACGAAAATCCAACCTGACCCCTTTGTTTTGCCCTGACCCCTTTGTTTTGCCCGTGGTCAGGGAAGATTGGTTGCGGGTGAAATTCGCCGTGCACCGGATGGGACTCTCATCACCAATGAAATGAGTGGGCATTTCGGAGTCAACTGGACTGATGCTCTTCGCAAACAATTTGTAGATTTCATGAAGAGCCTCGGCGAGAAACACAGCCACTGGGAATGGGAAGGCAACTGATGACACAAGGAAAGATAGTAGCGGTTCTTCAGAAGGTTGAAGCGTCGCAGTGGCAGGGCGAACTCATTTTGGATTACCCATTTTCGGCGAGGATTTGAGCACTTCTTCCAAGAAATTCACATCGAGCC
>JAIEMG010000089.1 GCA_019752375.1 Gemmataceae bacterium
CTCGCCCTCGTGACCGGGCAGAGCCCGGTCACGAGGGAAACGACCGCGCTGATGGGCGCAGAAACGGGTTTGCACCCGCAATGATCTGGCGCGCTCGGAGTCGCGCGGCATTCCCGAAAATGGCAGAGATTTCCGATCGGGCAAGCCGGGTCCGCGGGGATCCCAGACAGTCGCCTATACCGCTCCACGAGCCCATCTTGCCCCCGCCGGCGCGCGGAGCGGCAGTGGCCGAATCCGCCCGTGGCTGAGACGGCGGCTATTCACTCCCGCATCAACTTCTCGAACTCGCGCATCAAGTCCCCCTCGTCGCGTGCGATCCGTTCCTCCCTGCTCAATTGACGACGACCGCCGTTATCACCGTGCGTTGACGGTGCGGTTCCGCCGTGTTGCCCGTTCGTTGACGGCCGCGTGCGGCCGTTACCACCGTGCGTTGACGGTGCACCGCCGCTCTTCGACTCCGGCGCCGCTTCGGCGTTTTCATCAAGGCCGTTCCCTGTGTTCTGCTTGGCCTCCATGGCCTTGAACCCGTCGCCAATCATTCGGGCCATGCCTTTGTGAATGCCCGGCAGCGCGGCAACGACAAAGTCGCTGGCCAACTGCACGGGGACCCGCTGCACCGCAGTCGTCATTTGCCGGCCCGGCACTGACGTCTCCTTCACCAGGTTCCATTCGTCCACATCCAACCGATCGGGGTCCGGCGTTTCCCCCGGCTTGCCGACGCAATAAGCGAGCAGCAACTTCGCCGCAGCGACGTTGCCGTTCTTGGCGGCGCGAAGCAATGCCGCCGCAATGTCACGGACGTCCTGCTCGTTGACGGCATCGACCAGGGCCGCGCGCAGCGACGCCACCTGGCGGGCAAACGGGTTCCCGGTCCCACCGGGATTGCCTCGAGCGAAGCGACCGCGTGCGTCGCGGTCCGTGCCGTTGTCGGATGGGGGCTTGGCGGATGCTTCGGACGGGGCGCGGACGGGTTCGGCGCAGGGTGCGGCAGTCATGTTGTGCCTCCACGGGATAAAGGATCGCCGGCGGCGCGCGATCAATGGCGCGCACCTCACTTCGTCCACGGTGCGAAAGCGCTTCAGCGTCACACAAGCCCAGTTCGGCGAACATCGATTGCTTTTGCATTGGTTCGTCGTTCCGCCGTCAGGCGGTTTGGCCCGACGGCGCGTCGAAGGTCGCGTGAAGCGCGTGAATGTCTGGAGTTGCTCCCTTTGTGCTTGACAAGCCCCGACTTTGCGTCGGGGGACAAAAGGGGTAGGCATACTTTGTGGAAAACCCGCAAACCTCAGGCGAGCCGGGAGCGTGAGCGACCGGAGTTTTTCCGGCGTCTGAAAACTCCGGTCGCTCACACTCCCGGCTCGCCAGGAAAAGGCGGATTTCTACAAACCAGCTCAGGCACCGTTGCGCGCAGCTCTCTCGGGGCCGTTTCTGCAACGGTGCCTGACGCCCGGCGGAAAGACTCTCAGTTGCCGGCGGGGCTGCTCGGCGGGTCTTCGAAGAGGTGCGTCGGCAGCCCGTCGATGCTTTGTTGATTGTGCTGGCGCCGGTAATCGTCCATTTTTTCATCGCCCATCTTGCAGGTGAAGTCCGGCAACAGCGTTCGCTCCCCCTGGTAGTCGAACAAGGGCACCGCGAAGCCGCACGTCGTCATGATCGATTCGATGTCGAGTGCGATGATCTGCCGCGCGCCGGGCAAGGGCGGAAACTGCGTGCGCAGTTCCTGCCATTCCGGATCGCGCATGCGGACCACGCGGCCGCGGCCGTACAGTCGAACGATCAACGGCTTGTCCGCGAAGCTGCAAAACATGAGCGTCAGGCGCCCGTTCTCGGCAATATGGGCCGCCGTCTCGCACTCACTCCCGGTGAGGTCGAGATAGGCCACGCACCGGTCGCTGAGAATGCGAAAGGTGTCGAGTCCCTTGGGCGACATATTGATGCGGCCCTGGTTGGGCGCCGAGGCATTGAAATAGATGCGTTGCGCCAAAATGAACTGACGCAGCGATTCGTTCAATTCGGTATAAAACTTGGCCATGCCTGAACTCCAGGGACGACCGAACGTCAATCGGGCAGCGGTCGGCCGCGCGTCTCCGGCGCCAGCCAGATGATGCCGAGGCCAACGAGATAGATCAGTCCCATCACGGAACAGGCCTCCGGATAGCCGCCGCCGAAGAGCCCCATCAAGTTGCCGGTCTGCAAGACGCCCACCGCGGCGATGATGCGGCCAAAATTGAAGCCGAAGCCCTGGCCCGTGGCCCGCACGCGCGTGCGGAACAGCTCCGGCAGGTACAGCGGCAGCCAGCCGTAGAACGATGCGGTGCAGAATCCGGCGATGGATGTCGTGAAGAGGAAGAAGGGACCAAAGTCGCTGTTGCCCTGGTAAAGCAGCAACACCGAACCGAGCGACGAGGCGCACAGCAGCGAATAGGTGATTCGGCGTCCGAACCAGTCCCCCATCATGGCCGCGAGGATCGTGCCGACGATGGCGCCCACCGATGCCCAGATCTGGGTGAATTCCTTGGCATTGCTGCCGCCGGCGGCTAACTTGTCGGCCCAGGTCGGCGCCCACTGGATGGTACACCAGGTGCCCAAGAGCGCCACGGAGCTGAGCCCCGCGGCGAGCACCATGCGCTGCAAGACGCCGCGGCTGGTATCCGCGGTTTCCTCGCCCTGCTCGGTCAGTCGCTGGAGATACCGAAACGCCGGATAGAGATACCCGCCCGTCGTCACCGCCATGCCCACCAACGAGCCGACGATGCGAACGATCCAGCCGGGATCCGTGGCCCACACATAGATGATGAGCGCCGGCCCCAAGACCCCGACCAGGACGCCAAGCAGGTCGCGCGCTTGCCACTGAGAAGCCCGACCTTCCGCCTGCTCGTGTTCCCAGCGTTCCGATTCGGGCACGAAGAGCCGGATGAAGAACGTCAGCAGAGCGGGAATCGTGCCGCCGATCATCAGGAGTCGCCAGCCCTTGTTGGCCGTCAGCCAAGCCGCCGCTTCCACCGAGAAGCCGACCGAGGGCAACGCCTCCTTGAAATCGGCAAGAATCGGGTTCAGCCCCAGGCTCACGACGGCCACCATCAGATACCCGACGTTGGCGGCGGCACCAATCAAGCCTGCCATGAAGGCACGCGACTTGTTGGGCATGACTTCCATGACCAGCGCAACGCCCAGCGACCACTCGCCCCCCATGCCCAGCGCTGCAATGAACCGCAGGACGCCGATTTGCCATGGCGCCGTCGAGAGACCGCACAGTCCCGTAAAGACCGCGTACGTAAGCACGCTAAGCGTCATGGCGCGGACGCGGCCGATCCGGTCGCCCAGCCAGCCGAAGAGGACGCCGCCCGTCGCGGCACCAACGAGGAAGCCGGCCGTGATGACGCCAAACCAGAGCCCGACCGTCTCTTCGGGCGTGTCCTTGCCAAACAAATCCAGCAGTGCCTGCCGGCCCACCAGCGAGAAGACGCCCATCTCGGCGCCGTCGAACATCCAGCCCAAGAGCGCAGCCGCCAGCGCCATCCATTTCCCGCGACCGGACTCTTCGGACCTTTCCGGACCCATCGGTTCCGCCTTTCTGAGCGGTGCGCGTGTCGGTGAGAATGCGTTCAGCATAACGGCGAAGCACAGGTGGTCAAACAAAACCGCATTTCAAGCAGTAACGGATGTGCGTTCCTTTCCTGCTTTGCGCCTCTGTCCCGATTGCCGGCCACTGCCGAGTCTGTGAATCCTGCCAGCGGCGCGCCGTCACCGACCGATGGTTAGAAACAGCCAAGGAAGGCAGTGTGGCCTCGTACGACGCGTGGCCCGCTCGCCGCCTGGCGTTGCGCTCGGGGTGTTGCCCGGCGTCCCTCGTCAGAGCCGTCGAAAAGGGGTCAGGCACCTTTGCCAGCACGGCCCAAAGGGTGCTTCGCACAAAGGTGCCTGACCCCTTTTCGACGCAGGAAAGGAACAATCATGAGAAATGGATTTCTCGGCGCAATCGGCACCCTCGTAGCCGGCGCCACCCTCGCCTGGGGCCAGCCGATGCCCTACGGCCAGCCCGCATATCCCTACGCGCCCATGCAGGGAGGCTACGGGCCGCCACCAGCCGTCATGGCAAGTTACGGTGGCTACGGTCCACCTCAAGCTTACGGTCCGCCACAAGGCTACGGGCAACCGCAGGGTTATGCTCAGCCCATGATGCCGGGATACGGGGCCTACCCGGTCCGCGTCGTGCCTGGCGTTCAGCCGATGGCGAACGCCGCTCCGGCGACACTGCCGATGGCCGCCGCTCCCTCGGTCGTCGCGGCGCCCGCCGCACCATCGGCGGCGCCGGTGGTCAGCACCCCGGAAGGTTCCTGCGCGGGCGGTTCCTGCGCGGGCGGTTCCTGCGGCGCCGCCGGGACGTGTTCAACCGACGGATGCTGCGCGGAACCGTGCGTCCCGGAATGCAAGCCGAAGCCCAAGAAGGACTGCAAGTGCTTCTTCATCCAGCCGGAATACCTGTACTGGTGGGTGAAGAACTCCCCGATGCCGGTGCCTCTGGCGGCGACGGTCGACCCGAACTCGGGTCTACCGATCACGCTGCTGGGACCGACCTCGTTCCGCAACGACGCCTTCTCCGGCATGCGGCTGACGGCGGGTGGTTGGCTGGACGCGGACAATCGTTTTGGCATTGAAGGTGTTGGTTTCTTCCTCCAACAGCGCCAGCCGCAGATGGCCATCCGTTCCGACGCGGGTGGCAACCCGCTGCTCTTCGTGCCGTTGTCGGCACCACCGAGCGTGCCGGGTCCCAACGTCGCGGTGGCCTCTCCCGGCTTGTTCACCGGCGGCATAACCGCCACCCAGGCCACGCGCGTCTGGGGCGGTGAAGCCAACGCCGTCTACAACCTGTATCGCTGCGGTTGCTTCCAGGCCAACATCCTGGGCGGCTTCCGCTATCTCGGCCTGGAAGAAGACCTCCACATCAACGTGGACTCGACCCTCCTGGGCACCGGCCAGGGCAACGGCGCTGCCGACCGCTTCCTGACCCGCAACAACTTCTATGGCGGCCAGATCGGTTTGCGTGGGGATTACCGCTGTGGTTGCTGGTCGCTTGGCCTGATGGGCAAGGCAGCACTGGGCTCCGTCCATCAGCGGATCGAGGTCACCGGCGGCTCGTTCACCACGAGTGCGGCCGGTGCCACGACATTCAGTCCCGACGGCATCTTCGCTCGGCAGACGAGCGGGCTCTTCCCGGGGTTGCCGGCGCCAACGGTTGGCGTGCGGACGCGAAACGACTTCGCCGTCGTACCGGAGGGCCAGCTCGAGGTCGGCTACGACCTCGGCAAGCACACGACCTTCACGGTCGGCTACACATTCCTGTACCTCAACAACGTGGTGCGGCCAGGCAACCAGTTGTTGTCCACCATTGTCGCGCCGATCCCCGCTCCCCTGTTCAAAACCTCGGACTTCTGGGCCCAGGGCGTCAGCGCCGGCCTGTCGTTCAGCTGGTAACAACAGCCTCATGAATTCGCCTGGCCGCGACCGGCGGGAGAGTGTCAACACACTCTCTTGCGGGTCGCGGCCAATCTTCGTGGAACCGACACCCCCGCCGAGAGATACGGGTGAAATTTTGCCACACTGCCGGCGTGAGTGGAAAAGCCGTTGAGATTGACCATTCTCGCGTTCCGCTGCGGCCGCCATCGCGCGACCGTGCCGTCACGTTCCTTTCTCGTCGCTGACCCTTTCTCGTTGGCTATTGCGAAATCAACTGGGCGTGAGCGCGTCCACATTGCGCGGCTTGACTATTGGAATATCTAGTCGTATGATTGATGTGTGCCAGCATGCGTTCGTTATTCAATAGTTACTGATCTTTTGATTTAAATGATCGTTTGGGTAGGTGATGCTGCAAGTCATGATTGATCCTCGATTTCCCTCTTGGCATGGGAGCATGCGGCAATGTCTTCCGCAGAAGACGTACGCGCCGAGCTGGTTCGATTGCTTGAGGGAGAGGAGGAAGAAGCAGGCGGGTGGCGGATTGTCTATACGGCATTGAACCAAGGCCGACAGCTTCTGCCGACTTACAAAAACCATTATGGTGCTTACGCCATCCAAGCGTTCATTCTCGACAGGCTGCGCGACGCATTTCCCATGCATCCCGTCGAACTGGGTTCGGGAGAAACCGCTTGGGTGATGAACAACGCGGACGGCAAGGGGCTCTACGTCAAGCTGACCATTGCAATCGAGGACGACATGGCGGTCGTCCTCAGCTTTCACACCAGTAAGCACGATCACGGCGATTGAATCATGAAGGCAAAACCGAGCAAGAAACTGAGTCGCTGTCCGAACTGCGGACACGCCCCACTTCGAGAGGACACCATCACCGACCGCTTCGAGTACCGCCCCGACGATGTTGAACCCTTGATGGTCGAGGCAAGAGACGTACCCGTGGAGATTTGCCCCAGCTGTGGGGAGAAATTCCTGGGCCCTGCCGCGGCACGGGTGCAACACGCAGCCATCTGCCGTGCCGTGGGTCTCTTGACACCCGAAGAAATCAAACGGATTCGGGAGCGCTTCGGCCCCAGTCAGGAGGAATTCGCAGCCTTGACCGGCATCGGCGTGGCAACCATCTCGCGCTGGGAACGCGGCCGGATGTTGCAGAATGAAGCGATGGACCGCTACCTGCGGCTACTCGCTGCACATCCGGAGAACGCTAATGCTCTGAGGCAGCTTAGAGCGCCCGCTGAGCCAGTGAGTCTACCAGAATCGGCCCTGGCGCATGGTTCTCGCGGAGCAGTGTCTGCGCTCGGGTTTCGATTCGTGCATCCTGACGAAAGGCAACTCAAAATGAACAAGGAGTGGCGTCCAAGGCGCTGCGTGGCTTAGAGTTTTGCTGGCGATCCCTCTCTGGAGTCCCTCGTGTATACAGTTACATTCTACTCATTCAAGGGGGGGGTCGGCCGCACTATGGCCCTTGTGAATGTGGGACTAGAGTTGGCACGGCGAGGCCGGCGCGTCCTCCTCGTTGATTTTGACCTAGAGGCTCCCGGACTGACCACCTATCAGGCTCTACAGCGACATCCAGATCACCCAGGTGTCGTTGAGTACGTTACTGAATACATCCGGACCAAAGAATCCCCAGAAATATCCCGCTTTATTTATCCGGTCGATCTCGCACGGGTTGAGAACCGACGCAAACGACACACAAGGCGCAATCGCTCTCAGAAGGTAAACCAACGAAAATCGAATGGACAGCTTTGGGTGATGCCCGCAGGAAGAGGCGATGCGGCCTACGGGGAGGCCCTTTCGGCAATCAATTGGAATTCGCTATACGAACACTTGAACGGATACTTATTCTTCGAGGACACAAAGCTCCAATGGCAAGAAGCCATCAAACCCGACTACGTATTGATTGACTCACGGACAGGTCACACAGACGTGGGGGGAATCTGCACGCGTCAACTTGCAGACGCTGTGGTGCTTCTCTTCACGCCTAACGATCAGAACCTGGCAGGTCTGAAAACAGTTTGTAGTGATATTCGCCGGGAGGAGACCGAAGGATTAACGAAGACAATTCAGCTACATTTCGTCGCGTCCAATGTGCCGAACTTGGAGGATGAATATGGCTTGCTGCGTAGACAATTGCACAGATTTGCGTTTGAGTTGAAGGGCTCATTCCCGCCGCCGATCACGATCCATCGCATGGAAACTTTGTGGTTACTGGACCAGCCGATTACCGTCCTGCAGCGCCCTCATTCACGCCTAGCGCAAGAGTATCGGCGCCTTGTGCGCCTACTGATCATGGACAATCCAGAGGATCGTGAGGGAGCGTTGCTATGTTTGCAATCGCCGCGATCGCTACATGCTAGGGCCCGGCTGCAGCCAGCGAGGCACCAGTTCAGGCTGACTCAAATCGAGACGCATTTCTGGGACGACCCTGAGATCCTTCTACATCTCGCTCAATGGTACTGGGACCACGGAGCATTAGAGTTGGCCTTGAAGCGATTCGACCGGGTACTTGAACTGCAGCCCAGTTCACCACGGTGCCGCAGCCGGCATAGCCAGTTCACACATCTCAGAGACGCTTTGTTTGCAAGAGGTCGTTGCCGTCGACAGACTGGGGACTCGGATGGCGCGGCCGAAGATTTTTTGGAATACCTGCGCACGTCTCGCAAACCAGACTTTTTCGGTGCATTGGAGGAGGAAGCAGACGGTAAGAGGCAACTCACATTTGACTCTGAATTCGCACTTCAGGAAGTGCAGAAGAATGAACATGGAGCGATTCGGGAACTTGTCGACATCAACTTTGATAAATTCCTCCTGGCGCTCGCTTGCCATGAAGCGCTGAAGAACTCCGCCTTTTTCATTTGGCTAGATGTTCCAGCGGAGTATCTTATCCGACAACGGCGCTGGACTGAGGCGATTTGGTATCTGGAGTCTAAGATTCCTGAGTTGACAGAGAAATTTCCTCTTGAGAATATCTATCTCACGGGGCGCGGCGAGGAGTCATTCCCTGGCTTTCAGAAACAGTTCATTACCCGCTTTCAAGGTGAGCGAGCATTCTACTTGGCAATGGCGTATTGGGGACAAACCGGGAGTTTGCACCCAGACCTCTGCCGGGTTGCTGTGCTGAACTTGCCGCTGGACCGTGCTTGGAATCTCCAGAGCATTGGGCCACCCAGGGATCTCCAGCGCCTCGCGCTACTTCACTGGGGGCTCCGTGATACGGACAAGGCGTTCGCTTTATTGGACGGCGCTGTTGACAATCACTGGAGTATTGGCCTATTTCAAGGCGTTTCCTGGTGGACCTTTCGGGAATCCTCCTTCCACGAGTTTCGACGTGACTGTGATGAGATGCGCCGCATGTTTCGGGGCGAGCCTCTTCAGCCTGCATTCCTCGGACCATTGCGTGCGCCGGTTCAAATGGAAAGGAAATCAGCTGCGATAAGCGCAGAAGACATCAACGGATCTCTGGCAAACGGAACACTAACAGTGCCGCAGATTTTGGGTTATTTGTCAGGCGTGATCTGTCGCGTGAACAACTTCGCAGACAACCGTCGTCGCAGCAGTTCGAATGTTCGGATTGACCGAAGCGATAATGGAATTGGCATTGAAGAATCGACTATTTTTGAGTTATTCAAGTCTGCCACCGCCTTCCGCAATGCAGTGGCAAGCTCGCTTCCCCGCGTCGGTCTATCCCGAGACGACACCGATGACCGATCGTATCGAGATCTAAATGTCTTCGTTACAGACCACGCTGAGAATGATACGCCCAACGACATAGCGCTGGCAGCAGTCATTAATCAAGCGCTGCGGTTGGTTCCAGAACTCGTCAAATGGATGACGGAGCCATGGGAGCGCCGACGAGGCCTTGACGGGAATACTATTTTCGAGCTGTGGCTGGCTGCGAAGGCCTTAAGGGAAGTCGTAGACATGCTACATGGGGCTCTCTACCCAGCACGGATCAGCATGTAGAGCATTCGGAGGCTTTCCGCTTTCTGACGAAAAGTAGAGTGCGCGCAGAGCGCTTGGCTGTGAGTTGTGCCGACGCCGTAAAGCCCGGCGCGAGGCCGATTCCGGAAGTGAATCGATTCACCTCCCCCTTTGGCGGACGGCAAATGCCTACCTATTGAAAATCGCCCACGCCACCCCAAACGTCGCCAGTGCCAGGAAGATGATCACGACCGCCTGGGTCGTGGCGCTCAGTTCTCGGGCTTCCGGTTCTTCGGCACGGGCGGATCGCGATGCTTCGGCCGCTCGTTTCGCCTTCGCCTTTCCCTTCTTCACCGACTGGACGCTGGGGGCCGGCTTGTCGCTGTCGCGCATGGCAGCAGGACTGAGTTGTGGCATCTCTTTCTCAGGGGGAGGGTCGAGGGGGCCCATCCCCCATTCCTTGAGCGCGCTCGCCACCTCTTGCGGATCCTGGTAGCGTTCGGCCGGGTCCTTGGCCATCATCGTGTCAACGACGGCAACGAGTGCGTCCGGAACCTCGGAACGCAGCGATTGGATCGGCTTGGGCGGACGCTTGGCCTTGCTGAGCAGGCGGCCCGCGGCGGACTTTTCCTCGAAGTACGGCGCCTTGCCGGTCAACATGAAGTAGAAGACGGCGCCCAACGCGTAGATGTCCGCGCGGATGTCCACGTTGTGGCTGTCACGGGCCTGTTCGGGCGCCAGGTACTCGGGCGAGCCGAGCACTTCGCCCTGCGTGAGCGCTTCGATGCCTTCCTCGTCGGCGAAGCGGGCCAGGCCCATGTCGAGGATCTTGACCTTGCCCGTGCGGTCGATCAGCAGGTTGCCGGGCTTGATGTCGCGATGGACCAGGCCGGCTTCATGCGCGTACTGCAGACCCTGGGCAGCCTGGCGCATGTAAAAGGCCGCCCGGTAGATGTCCATCGGACCGAATTGCTGGACGATGTCCTGGATGCTGGACCCATCCACGAAATCCATGACGATGAAGTTGGTCTCACCGTCCCAGTCGGCATCGCGGACGCGGACGAGGTTGGGATGATCCAGCGGGGCGGCGGCCTTGGCCTCGCGGAAAAAGCGTTTGAGGGCCTTGGGGTCCTTCGCCTGCATGGCAGCCAGGACCTTGACCGCCACGCGCTCGTTCGACGCCTGGTGCTTGCACAGGTAGACGTTGCTCGTGGCGCCGAAACCAAGCCGTTCCAGGATGCGATACGGACCGATGCGGAACTGGTTCCAGGAGCCCTTGAGGAGCAACGAGGACTGGTGCTTCGTCAGGATGCCTGCCTCGATCAGCTTGTCGGCGAGCTCGCGCAGCGTCTTTGGCGGTTCCGGCGCGTTGATGCGCTCCAGCGAGGTGTCGAGCAACCGATCGTCGGCCACCTCGGCCTTGCGCACCAGCTCCAGGAATTCCTCCGACGACGCGGGAGAGGGCATGAGAATCTTCCTCGGTCCAGCCTTGGGCGACCCGGCCATGATGCCGATACCCGCGCCAAGCCTACCTCAGGATACGCGTCAAGGCGAGCGTTGCCAATGATTTGAACGTGATCCGGCGAGCCGAGACGGGCAGGCAGTGCGTTTCAATGGCTGGTGGGCCAGACACTCCTGTCTGGCCAGACAGGAGTGTCTGGCCCACCAGCCCATTACTACTTCTTCAGGTTGATCTCGACCAGCTTGCCATTCTTCTCTTCGATGTCGATCTTGGTGTCCTTCTTGAGCTTGTCGGAGCGGTCCTTCGGCTTGATCTCGGAGCCGTCCACGTCGTGGACGTGGATCTTCGCGGTCAACTCGTAGGTCTTCTCCTTGTCGGCGACCTTGACGATGAGCTTCATCGAGTCCTTGTCGTAACTGACCACGACGCCTTCGGCCGCGAGGAGGCCGCCGCCGAGGATGAGGATTGCCACCAACGCGATGAGAAAGCGGTACAGCATGAGTGTCCACCTTTGCCAGGGAATGAACGAATGGAGTCTTGCAAGGTTGTAGCAGCCGGGAGCGTCCACGGCAAGGAAGGGAGGTATTTCACGCACTGCGACGGAGGCGGCGGGTCTCGGCGTCGCGCAGGGCTCGGCGGCGCTCCCCGGCGGTTTCGTCGTGCAGGCGGCGGACCAGGGCGGCGTGCACGTCCGTGAAGGCCCGGCCGCGGCGTTGCATCACTACATTGGCCGTTTCCATCTGCCGGGACAGTTCGGCGCGGTCCGCCAGCTTGCCGTTCCACCAGCTGGCAAATGACGGCACGTACTTCGGCGCGAAGTTGCCTGCCGGAAGCAAGTTGCAGAAGACGCCGACGTTGGTGCCCGTGTTCAGCAGCGTGCCCAGGCCCATCTTGGTGTGATCGCCCAGGAAGCAGCCGACCTTCGACTGTCCCGTGGCAACCAGGGTGCCATCGACGACGACGTTCACTTCGCCGTAATCGTTACGCAGGTCGCTGTTCTGGGTGCCGGCGCCCAGGTTGACCCATTCGCCGACATAACTGTGGCCGAGAAATCCGTCGTGATACTTGTTGCTGAAACCGTGAATGATGCTGGCTTCGACTTCGCCGCCGACTCTGCAATTGGGGCCAAGCGTGGTGCCACCGCGGACCTTGGCCCCCATCACGTGCGTGTGCGGGCCGACGTAGCAGGGGCCTTCCAGGCGGGTGAACGCGGTGATGACGGATTCGCGATCGATCAGCACGGGGCCGCGCGTCGTGTCGGCGACGACCAGTGGATCGATCTGTGCCGTCGGATCGACCAGCAGGCGATCGGCTGGACCGACCACCGAGATCGGTCCGACGTGTGTTTTGCGGCCCTGCCGGACAATGCGCTCGAAGTCGCGGCACAGTTGCTCGGCGTTGTTGTGGACCAGATCCCAGAGGTAGTCGATCATCTGTCCGCCGGCGGGACGGCTGGCAAGCGTGTTCTTCCAGACGGCCAGGCAATCGTCCAGCGTATGCGGCGAGCAGTAGGTCAGGCGATCGGGACCGAGCACGGTATAGGCGACCTCGTCGCCCGCCAGGGCCACGCAAGGGCCGGACAGTTCGGGCGTGGCATAGGCAGGCGGCAGCCAGCGGCCATTAATCAGCACGGTTGGGCCCGCGCGCAGCCAGTCCAGGTCGTTGACCCGAAGGTTTGGATGTTCCAGACGATAGAGGTCTGCCAGGTGGGGCCGGACCAGGACGCCGACCTCGCAGGGGGCGAAGAAGGTGCACTGCTTGGCGCCGAGCGAGCTTTGGCCGCACAGGAGCTCGAATACGGGGCGGGTCAGGGACAGCGGCTCCAGCGTGGCGTGGCCGCGATCCTCGAACAGGCAGACACGCATGGCGGTGTCCTTTCGTGCATCCGTTCCGGTCGTTACGGGGAGTCCTTTCCCCGGTAGAGCACGCGAGTATACCCCAGAGGGGAAAAAAGAAGGAAGGCGGAGTTCCGGCCGGCGCTCACGAGTCAGCGATGGGCAGAAGTGGTGCGGGCGAACTCCTTCTTTCACCACAGAGGCACAGAGGACACAGAGAAGACGAAAACGAACCAAATATCTTGTGCGCACGTCACTGCGCAGGCATCTGCCTTGCATTCTCTCTGTGTTCTCTGTGCCTCTGTGGTGAAAAATGCAGCTTGAACGCGAAATGCGCGATTGCTCGACAGTGCCGACCCCGTCGCCATTGGATCGCGAGAATCCGTGGGTTGAATTCTGGATTCTTGTTCCTTCATGTTCGATATTTCGATAGTGGGATCGTGCCGCGTCAGGAAGGCTTACATCCTCTCCAGTCCTGTCCGGAGTCCCTGGTCATGCCGAACGATGCCAAGCTTGGGCTGGTCGTCGGCGTCGGTCTGGTCATCACAATCGCCGTGGTCTTCTATCACAAGGACTTCACGGCCGCCCCCGGCACCGAGAATACGCCAGCCGCTGTGAGCCCCGTTGCGCCGTCGTCGGCTTCGCCGCGCGGCCAGTACCGTCCCGTGCGTGCCAAAGCTGCCGGCCGCACTGAAAACGCCGAGGAGAAATCGACGGAGTCGCCGGAACCGGAAGCCACCGAACCGGCCATCACCACCAGCAACGATCAGTGATCACATCGGCAGGAATGGCCGGGCCAGCGTGTAGCCGGCCAGCGCCAGTCCGGCCGCCAACAGCAACAAAAAAAGTGCCGTGGATACAAAGGCGCTGACGGCGGACGGGCGTTCCGCGTCCGTCCGCGGCGCTGCGGGCACGGATGTGGTGTGGTAGGGATAGACATCCGGCATCGCCAGGGCCGCCTCGCTCGGCTTCAAGCGGGCACGCTTCGGTTTTGCCGGCCGCGGCGGAGCGACGGGCGACGGTTCCTCGGCTACCACGTCTGCCGGCGGCGCCGGCTCCTGCGCCTCCGATACCTCCTGGCCGCGAGAGAACGCGAAGATCTCGGGTTCTTCCTCCGGCTCCGGCTTCGGAGGTGGCGCGATCGGCTTGGGACGAGGCAGTTCGCCCTCGGTACCGGAACCGCCAGCCCGCATCGACATGAGGAGTTGCTCGGCCTCCTCCGGCGCGTAGCTGGCGCGCAGATCGACGACGTAGCTAAAGACATCCGGCGATTTGAGGGCGTCGGCCAGCGTGGGATAGGGCCGCAGCAGATGGTGAGGGTTCTGGTCCAGGAGCCGGCGGCGCAGTTCCTCGGCGCGATCATTCCGCCCGAGGCTCAGTGCCGCATCGGCAGCAAGGATCAGGAAGCGGTCGCGCATCTGTGCCGCGCCGCGTTCGTCTTCACGCTCGGCCAGTTCTTCGTAGATCCCAACGACATCGTCGGTGGGGGGCATCGCAGACCTCCGCGCTACGCCAGATCGCCACGTTCGACCATTCTACGCGGATTGCTCACTCACGGGAGCGCCGTCTCCCCCATCAGCCAGCGATCGCATTCGCGGGCGGCCCCGCGGCCCTCGTTGATGGCCCACACGACCAGGCTTTGACCGCGGCGCATATCGCCGGCCGTGAAGATACCAGGGACACTCGTGGTAAACGTGCCATGTTCCGCCTTGGCGTTGGAGCGCGGGTCCTTCTCGACGCCGAGCTGATCGAGTAACTGGTTTTCCGGCCCCGAGAAGCCCAGGGCGAGGAGCAAAAGCTGCGCCGGCAGCACCTTCTCCGAGCCCGGAACGTTTCGCGGCGACGCCCGGCCATTGTCCTTGACCCACTCCACCAAGACGGTGTGGATTTCCTTCAGGTGGCCGTTACCGTCGCCGACGAACTTCGTCGTCTGAATCGAATAGCGACGCGGGTCCTCGCCCCACAGGGCCTTCGCCTCTTCCTGGCCGTAATCGAGCTTGTAGACCTTGGGCCACTGCGGCCAGGGATTGTCGGCCGCACGCTCCAGCGGCGGCATCGGCACGATTTCGAGCTGAAGGAGACTTCGGCAGCCGTGACGCAGCGAGGTGCCGACGCAATCGGTGCCGGTGTCGCCGCCGCCGATGACGATCACGTCCTTGTCCTTGGCCGAGAGGAACTTTTCATCGGCATGGTTGCTGTCCAGCAGGCTCTTGGTGTTGGCGTGCAGGAACTCCATCGCGAAGTGGATGCCCTTCAGATTGCGGCCTTCGGTCTTGGCGAAGAAATCATTGGGCTTGGTGGCGCCGCCGCACAGGACGACGGCCTGGAAGTCCTCGCGCAGCTTGGATGCCGGCAGGTCCTTGCCGACCTCGCAGCGGGTGACAAACTTGACGCCCTCGGCAATCATCAGGTCGATGCGGCGCTGCACGGTGCGCTTGTCGAGCTTCATGTTCGGGATGCCGTACATCAGCAGCCCGCCGATGCGATCCGCGCGTTCGAAGACCGTGACCGTGTGCCCGACGCGATTGAGCTGCGCTGCGCACGCCAGCCCCGCCGGCCCAGAACCGACGACGGCGACGCGCTTGCCGGTCCGCTTGTAGGGTAATTCGGGAACGATCCAACCTTCCTCGAAGCCCTTATCGACGATGGCGCATTCGATCGACTTGATCGTAACCGCCGGCTCGCTGATGCCGAGCACGCAGGAACCTTCACACGGCGCCGGGCAGACCCGTCCGGTGAACTCGGGGAAGTTGTTGGTCTTGTGCAGCCGTTCGAGGGCTTCTTTCCAGAGGCCGCGATAGACCAGATCGTTCCATTCGGGAATGAGGTTGTTGATCGGGCATCCCGACGCCATGCCGCCGATGAGCGTGCCGGTATGGCAGAACGGCACGCCACAATCCATGCAGCGCGCACCCTGTTTCTGGAGCATGGGGCCGTCGGCGTGCTCGTGGAACTCGTGCCAGTGATGGACCCGTTGCGCGGGATCCTGCGCCAGCGGCAGTTCGCGCGGGTATTCGAGAAATCCGGTTGGCTTGCCCATGTCTTTCAACCTTCAAGAGGCTCTCGGGTTGGGATACTTACACAGCGTCTGGATCGACTCCAAGGGAGCGCAACTTCTCGGCCAGGCGCTCGGCGCGCTGCTGAGCCTGCTCCTTTTCCCTACGTTCCTCGTCCACCCTTTCGTCATCCGAACGCAAGAGCGTCCCTTGGACGTCCCACCAGCGCAGCCAGGGCAAATCGTAATCCTTGTATCGGCCCTGCCAGATGCCAAGCTCCACGCCCAAAGGCGCAAGCGGAAAGCGTCCCGACTCGTTGGCGAGCAGCTGCTCGAAGCGATTCTCGACCAGGTGATAGACTTCCACCCGGCCAAGTTCTACTTCATAAATGCCATAGAAGGCCGGGCGGATCATGTGCTCGTACACCCAGAACTTGCCTTGCCACGGTGTTCGGTCACGCTCTTCGGACCCATCGCCGGAGGCGTATTCCAGGATGACCAGAGGAGCCATGAGTTCCCGGTGCAGCACGTAAGAGCGACGTAGCTCGCTGTTGAGCAGACGCGGCACATCGGGCACCAGGTACCAGTCGGGCGCTTTTGCCCCCAGGAGGGGCGGGTCGGCTTCACGCCAGTAAATGCCGACATCCTGGCCGATGAAATAATTGCCCTCGGGGTACAAGCGGCGCAGCTCGGGCTCCAGCGATTCGGTCAGCAGCATGCTCTGCCACGGCTCTTGCGAATTGCGCACGGGCACACCGTCCTTGTCCGGCAACTGAGTGTGGTCCGGGACGGTCGTCGCTTGGGTTCCAGGAGCCACGATTGCGTTCATGGCCGGTCCTTCATGCTAGAGAACGCATCCCGCCGGTGGCTTGGCCAGGCGCAGTTCGCGCGGGTATTCCAGAAATCCGGTCGGCTTGCCCATAACGCCCTCTCAAGATGTCTGCTCGTTCCGTCCGTCGGGCGATGTTCACTGATCCGTCGCCGGGACCAAGTGGTCCTGGGCAAATCTCGCCACCCAGTCGCGCTGTTCCGGCGTATCCGGTACGGGACAGCCCCTTCCCGATGCAATCCGCGAGAAGGCCGTACCGACGTCCACTCCGGCTCCCGCAAGGACGCAGGCGGCCAGAAGCGCCGATCGGCCGACACCCTGTCGACAGTGGATGCTCACCACCTTTCCTTGGCCCAACTCTTCCTCTAACCGATGCGTCAACTGGACGACATCTCGTGCGGAGCCTGGGACATTTCGGTCAGCGATAGGAAAGCTAACGAATGTGATCCCTCCGGCGGCGCAGAGCGCGGCTTCCTGCGTGATGTCAAGCTCCGCCATCTCGTCCTCGGTCAAGGCGGACACGATCAGGTTCACCCCTGCCGCTCGCCACGATCGCACCTCGTCCTCCAACCAGTCGCCACCGCGCGGGCGCGGCACGATAGCCAGGCGACCCGGCCACGGTCCTTCGATCCAGTAGAGAGTCGCCTTCATGTAGTAACCGTCCTTAATGCCCCTGTCATACCTCGTCCGGATTGACGCCCAGGGCCCGCAGCCGCTCGGCCAGGCGTGCGGCCAACTCTTCGGCCGAGGCCGCCCGCTCGTCGCCTGTGGGAAGCAGATTCCCTGCCGCGTCCCACCAGCGCAGCCAGGGCAGCTCCTGGTTCCGGTAAACTCCATGCCAAATGCCCAACTCGACACCCAAATCGGCGATTCGGAAATGGCCGCGTTCATTCGCCGGCAGTTGTTCGTAATGACCGTCGACCAGGTGATAAACCTCGACCCGACCGGGATTGACCTCGTAAATCGCATAGAACGGCGCGCGAATGCCCTGTTCGTAAACCCAGAACTTACCGGTCCAAGGCGTGCGATCGTGTTCCTCGACACCATTCCCCGAGACGAACTCCATCATGATGAGAGGCGCGACGGCCTCCCGCCACAACACGTAGGAACGCCGCACCCGTCCTTCGCGCAACGGCGGCACTTCCGGGACATAGAACCAGTCTGGTGCCTTACAACCCAGGGGTGGCGGATCGGTGACCCGCCAGTAGATCCCGCTGTTCTGCCCGATGCAGAACTGTCCATCAGGGTGCCGTTGCTGGAGCACCGGCCAAAGCGTGTCGGTCAGCAGGGTACTCTGAGGATGTTCCTGGAAGTTCTCCACGATGGCGCCGTCCGATTCGGGCAGCTGCGTATCGTCCGGAAGCGCGATAACGTCCGGCTCCAGCTCCAGCTTGGGGACGATTACGGAACTCATGAGACATCCCTTCTTCGACTACTTCCCACCCGCCCGTGCCAAATCGTGCGCGTTCTCCTCGAATGCAGCCATGATCGCCTCGTCGTCCGCCAGTCCCTGGGACTTGTATCGCTTCTGCGTCTCCAGCACGCGGCGGTAGTCGTTGGGATAGACCTTCACGAAACGCGGTCGGACGGAATCCCATTGCTCCAGGAAGCGCTCGGCACGCGGGCTGCCGGTGTGGATGCCGAAGTTGCGGATCAACTCCTGCACCTCGGCGACGTCGTCGGGGTCTTCCAGGGGGAAGAGCTTGACCATCTCCTTGTTGCAGTTGGCGGCGAAGGTGCCCTTCTCGTCGTAGACGTAGGCGATACCGCCCGACATGCCCGCGGCAAAGTTGCGGCCCGTCGGCCCCAGGACGACCACGCGGCCGCCGGTCATGTACTCGCAGCCGTGGTCGCCGACCGCCAGCACGACGGCGTTGACGCCGCTGTTGCGCACGCAGAAGCGCTCGCCGGCCATCCCGCGGATGTAGGCTTCACCCGACGTCGCGCCGTAGAAGGCCACGTTGCCGATGATGACGTTGTCCATGGCCTTGAAAGTGGCTGCATCCGGCGGGAAGACGATGAGCTTGCCGCCGGACAGGCCCTTACCGACGTAGTCGTTGGCGTCGCCTTCCAGGCTGAGCGTCATGCCGCGCGGCACGAAGGCGCCAAAGCTCTGGCCCGCGCTACCCTGGAAGTGGAGCTTGATCGTATCGTCGGGCAAACCCTTGGGACCGTAGCGGCGTGTCAGTTCGCTGCCCGTGATCGTGCCGACCACACGGTTGACGTTCCGGATCGGCAGCGTCGCCTGCACTTTCTCGCCGCGCTCCAGGGCGGGCTTGCACAAGGGCAGCAGCGTCGTGTTGTCGAGACAAGTGGCCAGCCCGTGGTCCTGGATCGTATTGCAGAAGCGGCCGACCGTCTCCGCCACCTTTGGCCGATAGAGGATCTGCGAGTAGTCCAGGCCCCTGGCCTTGTAGTGATCGAGCGCCTGGCGGGTCTCCAGCAAGTCGCTGCGGCCGACCATCTCCTCCAGCTTACGGAAGCCGAGCTGGGCCATCAGCTCGCGCACTTCCTCGGCCATCATGCGCATGAAGTTGACGACGTGCTCCGGTTCGCCGGTGAACTTCTTGCGCAGCTTCGGGTCCTGCGTCGCCACGCCGACCGGGCAGGTGTTGAGGTGACAGACACGCATCATCACGCAACCCATCGCCACCAGCGGCGACGTGGCGAAACCGAATTCCTCGGCGCCGAGCAAAGCGCCAATGACGACGTCGCGGCCGGTCTTCAACTGACCGTCCACCTCGACGGCGATGCGGCTGCGGAGATTGTTGAGTACCAGCGTCTGCTGCGTCTCGGCCAGTCCGAGCTCCCAGGGGGCGCCGGCGTGCTTGATGCTGGTGAGCGGCGACGCTCCGGTGCCGCCGTCGTGGCCGCTGATGAGCACCACGTCGGCATGCGCCTTGGAAACGCCTGCCGCAACGGTGCCGACGCCGACCTCGGCCACGAGCTTGACGCTGATGCGGGCATGATGGTTCGCGTTCTTCAGGTCGTGAATCAGCTCGGCCAGGTCTTCGATGGAGTAGATGTCGTGATGCGGCGGCGGCGAGATCAGGCCGACGCCCGGGGTCGAGTAGCGCACCTTGGCGATCCACGGGTAGACCTTGTGGCCCGGCAGCTGGCCGCCCTCCCCCGGCTTGGCGCCCTGCGCCATCTTGATCTGCAATTCCTGGGCATTGACCAGGTAGTTGCTGGTCACGCCGAAGCGGCCCGACGCCACCTGCTTGATGGCCGAGTTCTTGGAATCGCCGTTGGCCTCGGGGAAGTAGCGTTCCGGAGCTTCGCCGCCCTCGCCGGTGTTGCTCTTGCCGCCGATGCGGTTCATGGCGATGGCCAGCGTTTCGTGCGCCTCCTGGCTGATCGAGCCGTAGGACATGGCGCCCGACTTGAAGCGCTTCATGATCGACTCGGCCGACTCGACTTCCTCGATGGGCACCGGCTTTTCAGCAAGTTTCAGCTCGAACAGGCCGCGCAGCGTGCAGAGTCGCTTCGACTGGTCGTTGACCAGCGCACTGTATTCCTTGAAGACCTTGTAGTTGTTGGTGCGGCAAGCGTATTGCAGCTTGTGGACCGTTTCCGGGTTGAACAGGTGGTATTCGCCTTCCTTGCGGTACTGGTAGTGGCCGCCGACGTCGAGCACATGGCCGTTGGCCGGCCGCTTCGGAAAAGCGCGGTCGTGCCGAGCCTTCACTTCGGCCGCGATCACGTCCAGGCCAACGCCCGAGACGCGCGAGGACGTCCAGGTGAAGTATTTGTCGATCAGGTCCTTGTTCAGGCCGATCGCCTCGAAAATCTGGGCGCCGCAGTAGCTTTGCGCGGTCGAGATGCCCATCTTGGACATGACCTTCAAGACGCCTTTGTCGATCGCCTTGATGTAGTTCTTGACGGCCTTCTTCAAGTCCACGCCGGACAGGTTGCCCTCGCGGATCATGTCGTCCAGGGTCTCGAAGGCCAGGTACGGGTTGATGGCCCCAGCGCCGTAGCCGATCAGCAAGGCGAAGTGATGCACCTCGCGCGGCTCGCCGGTCTCCAGGACCAGGCTGACCTTGGCACGCGTGCCTTCGCGGATCAGGTGATGGTGCAGCGTGGCGATGGCGAGCAGGGCCGGGATCGCCGCGTGGTCCTTGTCCACGGCGCGATCGGACAGAATGATGAACTGGTGCCCGGTGCGAATCGCCGTCGTCGCATGCCGACATAGTGCTTCCAGGGCACGTTCCAATCCCTGGGAACCACCTTCCACGCGATAGAGGATCGGCAGCGTGACCGACTTGAAACGGCCGCCGGACAAGGGCTCCAGCTGGCGCAGCTTGTCGAGCTCGTCGTTGCGCAGGATCGGCGATTTCAGCTTGATCTGGCGGGCGGAAGCGGGTGTCGGCTCCAGCAGGTTCGCCTCCGGGCCGATGGTCGTCTCCATCGCCATGATGATCTCTTCGCGGATGCAGTCCACTGGCGGATTGGTGACCTGCGCGAACAGCTGCTTGAAATAGTTGTACAGGAGCTGCGGCCGGTCCGAGAGCACGGCCAGGGACGCGTCGTTGCCCATCGAGCCGATGGCCTCGGTGCCGTCGGCGCCCATCGGCGCCATCAGGATCTTCAGGTCCTCGGTCGTGTAGCCAAACGCCTGCTGGCGTTGCAGCACGGTCCGGTGATCGAGGTCATGCGGCGACGGCGCCGGGGGCAAATCCTCCAGCGCGACCAGGTTCTCGCGCAGCCAGTCGGCATAGGGATGCTCGGTGGCGATCTGGTACTTCAGCTCGTCGTCATCGATGATGCGGCCCTGCTCGATGTCTACCAGGAACATGCGGCCCGGCTGCAAGCGCCCCTTGATGAGCACGCGTTCCGGAGGGATGTCCAGGACGCCGACCTCGGACGCCATGATGACGAGATCGTCCTTGGTGACGTAGTAGCGCGATGGCCGCAGCCCGTTGCGGTCGAGCACGGCGCCGATGCGCAGACCGTCGGTGAACGCGATCGATGCGGGGCCGTCCCAGGGCTCCATCAGGCAGGAATGGAACTCGTAGAACGCCTTCTTCTCGGCGCTCATGGTCTCGTGAGCGCTCCAGGGCTCCGGGATCATCATCATCACCGCATGCGGCAAGGAGCGGCCGGCGAGCACGAGGAGTTCCAGCGCGTTGTCGAACATGGACGAGTCGCTGCCGCTCTCGTCAATGATGGGCAGCAGCTTCTTGATGTCGTCGCCAAACAGCGACGAGGCGAACAGGTCCTGGCGGGCTTTCATCCAGTTGACGTTGCCGCGCAGCGTGTTGATTTCGCCGTTGTGGGCCAGGTAGCGGTACGGATGTGCTCGGGCCCAGTTGGGGAACGTGTTGGTGCTGAATCGCGAATGCACCATCGCCAGCGCCGACTCCATCTCCGGATCGCGGATGTCGGGAAAGAACTCCGGCAATTGCGGTGCGTGCAACATGCCCTTGTAGATGAGCGTCTTGTACGACAGGCTCGGCACGTAGAACATGCCGCGCTGCTTCATTCCCGATGCCCGGACGGTGTTCGTGACCCGCCGGCGGATCAGGTAAAGCTTGCGCTCGAGGTCCAGGCCGACACACTGCGGTCCGTGGGCCTTGCCGATGAACACCTGCTTGAACACCGGCTCCGTGGCCTGCGCCGACGGCCCAACGATCGAGTCGTTGAACGGCACCGGACGCCAACCGAGCACCTGCTGGCCTTCTTCGCGGGCAATGGTCTCGAAAATGCTCTCGCATGCCTTGCGGTCGGCCGGGTCGGTCGGCAGGAACACTAACCCGGCGCCGTATTCACCGGCGGCAGGCAGCGGGATATTCAGCTTTGCGCACTCGCGGCGCAGCAGGCGGTCGGGCATCTGCACGATGATGCCGGCGCCATCGCCGGTGTTGGCCTCGCAACCGCACGCGCCGCGATGTTCCAGGTTCAGCAGGATCTGCACGGCCTGGGCGACGATGGTGTGCGACTTACGGCCCTTCAGATCAACGACGAAGCCGACGCCACATGCATCGTGCTCGTTCCGCGGATCGTACAAACCTTGCTTGCCGGGAATGCTTGGATGGCTCATGACACGGGAGTCCTTTTGGAGCGGCGAGAAGCACCGGAGCGGCGATGGGCGCCGTTGGTTCGCGTCTTCTGGGCAGACTCTGCGTCATCGTTGTCGGGGGGAGAGGACGCCCCGTCGCTGTGGCGGAGCAGATCGATGAAACGCAGGACTGTCGTGGTGAGTTTGTGGTGGCGGTGCATGATGATGCCCAGCGGCCGCACCATCCGCGCGCCGGCCAACGGCCGGGCCGCCAGCGTGCCCGCCTGCACCTCGCGGCGCAAGATCGGCTCGGGCAGCAGTGCCACGCCGGCGGAAATCTCGATGGCCTTCTTGATGTTCTCGATGTTGTCGAACTCCATCGTCGTCTCGACCGTTACGCCCTGCTCGCGCAAAAATCGATCGACCTGGCGACGGATGACCAGATCGCGGTCGAAGCCGATGTACTTCACCCCTGCCAGGTCCGCCGGTCGGACCCTCTTGAGCGCCGCCAGGGGATGATTGGGCGCGCAGGCAAGCACCATCTCCTCGTCGCGCCAGGGCAAGACCAGCAGCTCGCGCATCTTGCGCGGATACGACACCAGGCCGAAGTCCACCGTGCCGTCCAGCACCCGCTCGTAGACGCGATCGGGATGGAGATACTCGATGTGGACCTTCGCCTGCGGTTGTGTGGCGACAAACTGCTCCACGTACTGGCCCATGTCGCCCAGGCCGACGGAATAGATCGCGGCCACCTGGACCACTGCATCGATCTGCGTCTGGGCCTGCCGCACCGTTGCTTCCAGTTCGCGGTACTGCTCGATCAGGACGCGGCACCCTTCGTAGTACGCCTGACCTAACGGCGTCAGCTGCAACGGCCGTGTCGAGCGGTCGACGAACTGCACCCCCAACCGTCGCTCCAGCTGGAGCACAATCTGGCTCACGGCCGATTGCGACAACCCATTGGCCGCTGCTGCCTGCGAGAAGCTTCGACAGCGGGCCACGTCGCAGAACACTTGCAGGAATTCCATTTGCATCCGGAAATGGTACCAGATGATTTGCTAATATCAAGAGAAGAGTACATAAAGATCTCTAATAGTCGTACGCGGCGAGTGGGCGCAGTGTCGGCAAGCGGGGGCGCGAACGCCCGAGGATGCCGATGAGTATAACGACCGCATCTATTCCAGCTGCGAGGTCATTAGCCTCAGGGCCTGTCCAGTGAAAACGCGCACGCCTGTAGCCGCAGGCTACAGCCTGCGGAGGGGCACTGCCGGCGATGGGAAACCCCTCCGCAGGCTGAAGCCTGCGGCTACAGAGCGGAGCCCGATTCGTCGGACAGACCCTTGAAGGTGGAAGGACCTGCCTTTCGACAGCGCTCTCGATGCTTTCTCACACGAGCGTGCGCAAATCAGCGACCAGGGCGGCCACGTCGTCCGCCGTCGTGTCCCAGGAACACATGAAACGCTGTCCGCCACCGATCGTGTAGAAGTGCCAGCCGCGCCGGTGCAGGCCGTTGATCCATGGGGCCGGCATGTCGATGAACACTGCATTGGCATCGACGGGATAGAGGATCCGCAGTTGCCCGAATGCCGACAGCTCGCGTTCAAGCATCCGGGCCATGCCATTGGCGTGCCAGGCGTTACGCAGCAAGGCGTTGGACTCGAGCAGGGCAACCCATGGCGCGGCCAGGAAGCGCATCTTTGCCGGCAAGTGCCCCGCCTGCTTGCGACGGAAGGCAAAATCTTCCGCCAGATCGCGACGGAAGAAGACAATCAGGTCGCCGCCTGCCAGGCCATTCTTGGTGCCGCCAAAGGAGAGAACATCGATGCCGGCTTCCCAGGTCACGGCACGCGGCGGCACGTCGAGCGTCGCCAGCGCATTGGCAAAACGAGCGCCGTCGACGTGGACCCGCAGTCCGCGCTCACGGGCTGCGGCCGACATGGCCTTTAGCTCCTCCGGACGATAAACGGTGCCGACTTCCGTCGCCTGGCTAAGGCTGACAACGTGTGGCTTCGGACTGTGCACGTCGTCCCGGCTGGCGACAGCCGTTGCAATCACGTCGGGTGTGAGTTTGCCATCGCGCCCAGGCAGGGGAACGAGCTTGATGCCCTTGCCGGCGTATTCGGGGGCAGCGCATTCGTCGGTCTGGATGTGTGCATCGGCATGGCAAAGCACGCTGTGATACGACTGGCAGAGGGCTGCCAGTGCCAGCGCATTGGCGGCGGTGCCGGTGAGGACGAAGAAGACGTGGCAGTCCGTCTCGAAGAAGTCGCACAACAGGGCGGCAGCGCGAGCCGTCCACGGATCGTCACCATAGGCCGCGGCATGGTCCCGGTTGGCGGCAACGAGCGCTTCCATCGCTTCAGGACAGATGCCCGCGTAGGTATCGCTGGCAAACTGGCGGGCGCGGTGCGGGGTGTCGTTCATGTTGGCTTTTGATCCGAGCGGAAAAAGCAAATTTCCTGGCGAGCGGCGCGGCGTAAGCCCGACGTGGCGTAAGCCCGACGCGGCGGCGACAAAAACATGTCGTGAGTGATTTGTGGAAAACTCTGTTTTCACGGCGGTTGCGGCCGGCACAGCCGGCCCTACAGGCCTAAATTCTTGTAGGGCCGGCTGTGCCGGCCGTAATCGTCCTGTACCTCACAGTGGGTTTACTACAAAAACACGTCGCGAGTGGTTATACGGACACGTCGGGCTGACGCCGCGACGCTCGCCGGGATCGGACCCGAGACACGGGCCGCAAGTTCTCAATCACACCGGTCGCAACGCCAGGGCCAGGGCCGCGCGCAAGGCCTCGGCCCGTGTGGGATCGACCATGCAGGCAAACGCCACTCGCCCGCGCAGATAAGCCGCAAAGTTCGGTCGGCCATCGCGGTTCTGGCTCTCCAGGCCGTGCTTGGCGGCGTTGTGCAGGATCGCGCGCAGGGTTCGCATCTCTTGCCGCGCCAGCGTCGGCCGCACGTTGACGGTCACGCCTGTCACCTCCTGGCGGCTCGCTCGCTGCATGACGCGAGTCTTGTTCGGATGGGGGACAAAGCCTTCGCCCTTCAGGATATATCGCACGTTTCGCAGCACGTGACCGACCACGCCAGGGTCGTCGCCGGAGAAGGTCAAGTCGTCGGCGTAGCGCGTGTAGGCGCAGCCGTTCTTCCGGGCCAAGCCGTCAAGTCGCCGGTCGAGCCGACGGCACAGGGCGTTCGTGATGGCTGGGCTCGTGCAAGCGCCTTGGGGCAGGATGCGCTCGCCCAGGGCGACGTGATAGACCTTGCCGTCCAGCTCCGTGGCGATGCGCGGCGGCTCGGTGCAGAGCAGGGCAAGTAGCGTCGCCACGTGACCGCTGTACCCCAGCTTGCGAAACAATCCCTGCACGCGGCGGAAAGTGATCGAAGGGAAGAAATCTTTCATGTCGAGGTTGACCACGACGCCTCGGTTGGCGTGCGGGATCGCGTTGCTGACGATGGAGCAGCCGCGAATGAAGCCGTGAGCTGCCGGGTCCACGTCGAGCCGGTCGAGGATGTTCTCCAATACCCAGTGCTGAGCCTTGGCCAGGGCAGGCTTGGGCGCCGAGATGCAGCGCGCGCCGCCGGTCTTCTTGGCAATGCTGTAACGATGGTAGTGAACGAGCGTGGCGCCTCGGCGATGGTATGTCAGCCAGCGCAGGGCCGGCAGCCCGATGCCGAGTTGCTTGGCCACATCCGCGCTCTGATGCAAAATTGGCAGATGGCGGCGAGTCAGCTCAGCCACGTCGCTGGTCGTCTGGTGCAGTCGGTCGCTGACGCCGGCGCCCGCGTGGACGACGGACTCCTGACGCACGGCGGCCCAGGCTTCGCGACGTTGTTTCGCTTCCTCCTCGCGTTTCGCCTTGTTGGCCGCTCGGCGTTTCTTGCTTTCCTCCCAGCGCCGTTTGCGTTCGTCGGCGAGCGCCTTCTCCGGATTCTTGACCGCCGAGTGGGCCTTACGCAGCTCGGCCAGCTCAGCTTCGATCCGGGTGCGTTCAGCGGCTTCCTCGGCGGGACCTTGCGGCAAGCCCTCCCGCGCCGGCCAGAAGCCGTGAATGCGCATGCGTTCGAGCAGCGTGTGCTCGTTCGTCTGCTGAACGATGCGCTTGTAGAGCCGTGCTTTTTCGTTGTCGGGCATGGGTGCCTTGGCAATCGTTTATAAGAGCCTGGTGAGCGTCGAGGCGTAAGCCAGACGTGTTTGGGTCGTGGCCCACGTCGGGCTTACGCCTCGACGCTCACCAGGTTCGGTGAACAACTGTCACGACTTCTTGCGCCGCGTCGCAGTGCCCGACGCGCTGGCCGCACTTGCGCGTTTCTTCGGCGCCGCAGCGCTAGCGTCGAGCTTCTTGATCTCGCCGTACGCGCGGTAGAACCCGCTACGCGCCGACTCGCGCACCTCGTCCACGACGTAACGGGCGCCCTTCTCGCGCATGTCCTTGGGGAACTGCACGTTCCAGTCCTTGTGATAACCCTTGGAAGCGACGCGCATGCGCAATCGGCTTCCATCTTCGATGCATTCGATGACGACGCCCTCGTCCGTGTCGGCCGTGGTCTCCACGTCGCGCGAGGGCACGATAAGCTTGCCCTTGGGGGTCTCGATTTCGCGCGTCTTCGGCAGGGTGCCGGCCTCGGCAGCTTTGATCGCGGTTTCGCTGGCATCGAGACAGGCCAGGTAGCCGCCCGTGGTGACGATGTAGAGCTTGTCCTTCCAGAATTGCATCGAGAGGGCGGAGCCGCAACCGGTGCCGAGCTTCCAGAGCCGTTTGCCGGTGTCGTCGAAGCAGTAGATCGACGAGCAGCTATCACCGGCGAAGATGTACTTGCCGTCCGGCGTCGAGGCGTTGGCCATGATGCCCGCATCGCACTTGAAGACCATCAGCTCCTTGCCGCGCCCCTTGTCGATGCAGTGGACCTTGCTGGTGCCGCAGCCGGCGTGAACGGTGTCCTCGGTCTGCCAGCCGAACAGCACCGCAGTGGCGCTCTTCTGCTCCCAGAGCTTTTCGCCGTTGTCGAGATCGTAGGCGGCGACGCCGTTGCTGTGCCCGTGATAGACGCCGCGCTTGTCCACTCTCACCATCCAGCCGCCATAGCCGCCGCTCTTCTTCGTCCACAGCGACTGGTCTTCCGGATCGATGGTGGTGACGCCGCCCTGCGAATCCGACACGCCGAGGATGCCGTCCCAGATATCGAGCCAGAGGATGTCCACGTCCTCGGAGATCTGGTAGGCCAGGCGCGGGATGCCGCGGGTGAGATCGTAGACATTGCCGTCATCGCAGCCGGCATAGACCCACACGTCGTCGGCGACGATGCACTTGACGCCGTCGGGAAGCTGGAACTGGCGCTCGACCTTGCCCTCGTGATCGAGTGCGAAGACCTTGCCGCCCTGGTTGCCGACCCAGCAGCGCGTGTCGTCGATGAAGATGCCGAGTGCGGGGTTGCCGGAATCGAACTTCCAGAGCACGGGGGCTTGCTTGGCCGTGGACGGTGCGCTGGTGATGGCCCGCCGCGTCACGGCACGCTTCTTGCGCACGCCCATCTTCGCCTTGGCGTAGCCCTTTCGCATCTTTTCGGCGAGCTTCGATGCTGCTTCGGCCTGGGCCTTTTCGGGCGATGGGAACGATTTCGTGCTGGTCTGGCCGTCATCGCCGATGCGGCCGTACCGGATGGTCAGTGTCTTGCCCTTGACGGTGACTTCGTAGAACTTGTGCGACCCGTCGCCTTCTTCCGACAACTCGAGATAGGTCTTTTCCTCATCGGCCATGGGTGCGGACTCCTTGCATGAGATGTATGGATGGGTGACGGTCCGAATGGGCCGCGGATGAACGCGGACTGCGTAACGCGGATTCACGCGGATCAATCCATACAACCGTCTTGTCTGATCCGCGGAAATCCGCGTTACGCAGTCCGCGTTCATCCGCGGCCCATTCTTTCGAAGACCGCCCCGCGACAAGGGGATGGCAGCGGCACTTACG
>JAIEMG010000331.1 GCA_019752375.1 Gemmataceae bacterium
AATTCAGACCCCTTGTTGTGCGGGGCGGTACTTAGGCCTGTAGCCTGTAGGGCCGGCTGTGCCGGCCGCAACCTCCGGGAAATCGGGGTTTTCTACAGAGCAGATGGCCGATCGTTACACAACCCTTTCAGGGTAGAGGGAGCAAGGATGCTGTCCACCCAGGGTAGCCGAGTACGGCAACCCTGGGCTGTGTCACGCAACCCCTTCGGGGTAAAGAAATAGGCCGTAAATCCAGGAGGAGTCTTGGATGAGGGCGCAACTTCAAAACGCGCACGCAAGGCTCGGCCTTCACGCCTTCCAGAACGTCACCAGTCCCCTGGTGAGGAAGTACCAGGCTGCGCGGGCCGCGAGCAGGCTCTTCGCGGCCTCGGCCGGGCGGCGTCCCACGCGCCGCAACAGGTACTGGAAACCCTTGATTGCAAGATGAACGGGCGCATCGAGGGTGGATACGGCTTTGTAGAGGAACAGGGCCACGCGAGAGGTCCCGCTCTGGCGCAGGTAGCGTACAAATCCCACCGCCACGTTCGGCATGCTGTAGGCGACGTTCAAGCGGGTGCTGACACGGCCGTAGTGCGTGATCTCGACCTGGGGGTGATAGATCAGCGGATAGCGCCGGCCGATACGGGCCGAGAATTCAATGTCCTCGCCGCCAAACGCATACTCTTCGTTCCAGCTGCCGCAATTGGTGAAGACGTGACGCGGCACCAGCAGCGCAGCGCCCATCAGGACTTCAACCGGACGGGTGGCGCTGGCGTCAAAGTGATGGCGTCGATAGCGGCGATACGCGCGCCGGCACAGGCCCGTCCAGCGCAGCAGGCTGGTGCGGTGCAGCAAGGCGCCAACGGTCGGCAGCCGACGGTAGGAAACCTGGGTATGCCCCTCGGCGTCGCGAAGCCGTGGACCAACAATGCCGACCTCGGGATGCGCCTCGGCATAATCGACCAATCGCCCGAGCGTACCGGCGGGGACCACCGTGTCGTTGTTGAGGAAAAAGAGATAGCGGCCGCGGGCTCGGCTGGCGGCCTGGTTGTTGGCCGTGGAGAAACCGCAGTTATCGGTGTTTCGGAGCAGGAGCACTTCCGGAAACTCGCGCGACACCATGTCGGCGGCGCCGTCGCTCGAGCCGTTGTCGACAACGATGGTCTCGACGTGCACGCCCTGGGGCTGATCGTGCAGCGATTCGAGGCACGCGCGCAGCATGTCCCGGCAATTCCAGTTGGCAATACACACGGAGACGTCGATCGGCCCGTCATCGGCGAAGCCCTGCAGCCAAGCCGGCTTGTGCGCGCGTCCCCGCCGCCGACGGAGCGCGGCGGCGCGAAGTTGCGGAGCTTCGGCCCGTGTGGCAGTCGCCGCAATCACCGGGCGGTCGGGTTCGGGCATACGCTCTCTCCACGGGGGGAGGACCGGGTACGCTTCCGCGACGTGGCGTGCGAAGCGGAACGGTGCAACTCGGTTTCGCAATGGTTGCGCTGCAGGAACGGAGCCAGCGGACGATCGCCGCAGATCAGGCTGCCCAGCCAGTAGCGCCACGTCTTGATCCACGAACGTGGCTGCCAGGCATAGGAAGTGAGCAGGCGGCGATAGTGCTTGAATTGCGCCGGCGTGACCGGCGCGCGCTCCTCGCGAAAGGCCAGGGCCCAGACGTTCAACGGCCGACGGCGTGGACCATGCCAGCCCAGGATTCGAGTCGGGTAGTCGGCCAGCAACAGGTCCAGGGCGGCGGGTGTGAAGCGCCAGTAATCGCTGGGGTAGTCGTGCACGTGAAAGTAGAAGGGGCAGCTGACCAGCAGGGCGCCATCCGGGCGAAGCACGCGATGGATCTCGTCGAACCCGCGCCAGAAACGACGAACGTGCTCGAAGGTGTTCATCGCGATGACGGTGCCGACCGATGCGTCCGGCTGCGGCAATCGCTCCACGTCCGCGACGAAATCGACGCCGGCCCCGGGACGCGCGTCCACGCCAACGAATGACTTGCCCGGAAACAGCGGACGGAGATTGGCGATCTCTTCCTGCCCCGCGACCTGGTAGGAACCGATCTCGAGGATGGGGCTGGGCAGGTCGAACGTCTCGGCCACCGCTCGGGCAACTCCGTTCAACAGCTGATTCATGGCATCGCATCCTTGCTTTGCGCCAGACACCCGAGGGTGGCTTCAGGACAACGGCAGAATCCGGGCGGTTTGGGGACTAAGTAGCATGCCGGCGCCAAACCTGTCAATCGCAAGCCAGGCGCTCTCTGGGACAAATCATTCGAGATTGAAGTTGATCGTGTTGTCTCGGCCCCCTTTGACCTCGCAGGAGAGTCCCGAAATTTCGGGATCTTGGTATTTGGCTGGGATCATCGAGCGCGGCATCGCTCGTCCGGCGGCCCCGGCGGTGTCTTCCACGGCTGCCACGGTGACGCGATAGCAGCCCGGCGCCGCGCCGACGGCATCACCGCTTTTGAGCCGATAACTGCCGTCCGGCTGAATCTCCGCGACGGAAAGGGTGCCACTGCTGCCACGCACGGCATCGGGTGAGAAGACGATCGTGCCCGTCTGAAGGGGCTTGCCTCGATAATTGACCTTGCCCGTGACCGGAGCCAGAGCGCCCCCCTTGCTGCCTCCGCAGCCCAGCGCCAGCAGCGTCAGGGCAGAGACAGTCAGGCCGCAGCGCAGCAAGGATCGGATGGACATGGATGGATCGCTCGTCTTCCGTGACGGTGGAACCGGGAAAGGATGATAACAAAGCGGCCCCGGCGAGCCAAGCCGACTCCGTCGCCGTGGGGTTCGGCGAAGGCCGCGGAACCGCCGTAAGTTGTCCTCCGCTATTGAAGAAACGCCATTCCGCGGGCCTGTTGTTCGGCTTGACCCGTTTTTGGTCGGTGGATACAACCCACCTCTTCTTTAGGTGGGGGGACAGGAGACAGACTCTCCGCCCACGGCTGACGGGCAACCCCGAATGCGGGACCGGGGTTGGTTGGGTCGGCGCACTCGAACGAGGAGAACCGAACAGTGAAGAGGACCTTCGGTATTCTGGCGGGGTTGGCGACCCTCGGGGTTGCGGCATACGTCGGCACTCAGCTCTGGGCGCAGCAACCGGCCGCACAGCCGCCGGCCGCTCAGCCTCAGCCCACGCGCATCGGCATCGTCAACATGGTGGCGGTGCTCAAGAGCTACAAGAAGTACACCAACATGGAGGCCGAGCTGCGCGCCCGGGCGCAGGAGCTGGAAAAGAAGCTCGAACCCTTCCGCGGCCAGCTCATTCAGCTCCAGACCGAATACAAGAAGCCCGAAACCGTGCAGGCGCGTCGCGAGCAGATCGAACGCGAGCTGCGCAAGCTCCAGGTCGACGCCCAGGACGCCGAGGAGCAGGCCAAGAAGGAACTGATGAAACGCAGCGGCGACGCGTACGTCCAGATCTATCGCGAAGTCGAAGACCTGGTGAAGCGTTTCGCCGTCAGCCAGGGCTACGGCCTGGTGATGTTCTACAACGACGCGATCGATCAGGCCGACCTGTACCACCCGGCCAACGTCCAGCGCAAGCTGATGCAGCCTGCCGCCGTCATCCCGATGTACATCACGCCGGGCATGGACATCACGAAGATGATCGCGGACAACCTCAACGCCATGTACAGCCCCGCGGCCAGCGCTCCGACCGGTGCGCCGGTGGGCGCGGCGGCTCCTGTCGGCACGCCTCCGGGCGGTGCGGCTCCCGCCGGCACTCCTCCGGGTCGTTGAACTTGATGGACCCTTCGGCCGATCCAGTGGGGATCGGCCGAAGGGCTTTTCTTCGCCCCGGCATGCGGACATGAAGACCGCAGAGAAGAACCAGGCCAGGGAAGGTGTCACCGTGAGAAGACTCAGCTACCGCTACCAGCGGACCCTTCGGTCGAGTGCCGAGGTCCGGGGAGTGGGATTCCTGACGGGCGCTGGCGTGCGGCTTCGCTTCAAGCCCGCGGCCCCATCTACCGGCATCGTCTTTGTTCGCACCGACCTTCGCCCCGCGGTCCACATCGCGGCACGCGTCGAACACGTAACGGGCACACATCGAAAGACCACGCTCGGACGCGCCCCGGCCCAGGTGATGCTCGTCGAGCACGTACTGGCGGCGCTCGCGGGCCTGCGCATTGACAATTGCCAGGTGGAGATCGACGGGCCGGAGCCGCCAGGACTGGATGGCTCCTCGCGGGCCTTCGTGGACGCGCTCCTTGACGCCGGCTGCGTGATTCAGCCAACCCGGCGGCCAATCTGGTCCGTGAGCCAGTCGGTCACCGTCGCTTCGCCGGGCGCCACGCTCAGCCTGCACCCAACGCACGGCGACGAGCTGAAGATCTCCTACCTGCTCAACTACGGCGACCGTGCGCCCATTGCCCCACAGATGCACACGGTTCGCCTGACGCCGGAGTCCTTTGCGAACGAGCTGTCCGCCTGCCGGACGTTCCTGCTGGAATCGGAAGCGATAGAGCTGCGGCGTCAGGGAATCGGGCTGCGAATCACGGCGGCCGACCTGATCGTGGTCGGACCGCGCGGGCCGATCGACAATCGCCTTCGCCACGCCAACGAACTGGCCCGACACAAGCTGCTGGATATTGTGGGCGACCTGGCACTGCTCGGTGTCGACCTGCGCGGCCATCTCGTCGCTTACCGATCCGGCCATCCGCTCAATATCGAACTGGCGCGGGCGCTGTGCCAACGCCTGGCTCCGCAGGTGCCGCGTATCTGGCGCTGCGCCGCGTGAGCGGTGCATGCAGAGAATGGGAAACGCTGATAACGGGACAAGGGGACTGGGATGAGTTTTGACCCGACTTCGCCCCTTCGCCCGGGCTTCGCCTTCCCCCGTGACCGTGGGAGGGACGCATGACTCCTCGCTTGCGCCTCGCAGTGATCGGCGTGGGCCATCTGGGCAAGGAACACGCCCGCATCCTGGCGGGTCTGCCCGACGTGGAACTCGTCGGCGTCGTCGACGTCAACCCCGAACAGGCCCAGGGCATCGCACGACAGTATGGGACTCGTGCCTTCGGGGTCCACTGGCCGCTTCTGAATCTCGTCGACGCGGCCGTCGTTGCCGTTCCCACCGTCTATCACCACGCGATCGCGACCGATTTCATCAGCCACGGCATTCCGATCCTGGTCGAGAAGCCATTCACCTCCACGCTCGCTCAGGCCGAGGAGCTGCTGGGATTGGCGCGCCAGCACAGCGCACTGGTGCAAGTCGGCCACATTGAACGATTCAACCCGGCGTTCGAGGAGATTCAACGCCGGCCGCTTCAGCCCAAGTTCATCGAGAGCCAGCGCGTCGGTCCATTCACGGGACGGTCCACCGATATCGGCGTCGTCCTCGACCTGATGATTCACGATCTGGACCTGTTACTGACGCTGGTAAAGTCACCGGTGCAGCGGGTCGAAGCCATCGGCGCCACGATGCTGGGTGGGCACGAGGACGTCGTCCACGCCCGGATCAGCTTCGCCAATGGCTGTTTGGCGAACCTGACCGCCAGCCGCGTCAGCCCACGGCCGATGCGGCGGATGCGCATCTGGGCGCCGGAAGGATACATCAGCGTCGACTTCGCCCGGCGGCACCTGACGCTGGTGCAACCCACGCAGCGCTTCCGGCACCAAGGGCTCGATCCCCGGCTGCTGGCGCCAACCGGACGCGGACGTATCAAGGAAGAGCTGTTCGACCATTACTTGCAGACGTGCGAGATGGACTGCAACAGCGGCGACCAACTCACGCGCGAGCTGGAGCACTTTGTTCAGTGCGTCCGCACCAACACCGCACCGCGAGTCAGCGGCGAGGACGCCTGCAGCGCGATCGCGCTGGCGACCCGCATCCTCGACAGCGTCCGCTCCCATGCCTGGACCGGCGAAGGTTCCGGCCCGGTCGGCCCCACCCAACTGCCGACACCGCTCGGATTCCTCTTCCCTCCGGAAGAGCGCGAGGCGGCGTAGCGGCGATTCCTCCCCGAACGCGCGCCGGCTGCGGCACCGGCCCCTCACTCAACAACTTTCGGGCTTCTCACTCGCCGTGCTCGCACTGCCACAGGCTCCCCCAGTGCCAGCGAGCGGCCTGCCGGACCAGTCCGGCGCAGCGGGTTCCGAGCCATTTCGCGGCGAGCCGGTGGGCGTTAGGATCCGCGCAAGAATCACTTGTGCAATTCCGGTAGGACGGATTTCCAATCCGTCCGGTTTTCTAGGGACGGATTGGAAATCCGTCCTACGTGCAATTGTTCAACTTATTGTTACGCGGCTCCTTAGCCCCCGGATTCAGCGACCAACCGACAACCGTAACTCCTGAAGGTTAATCGACATCGTCACGCGATTCCATTCGCGTCATCGCTAATCGCGGCATAGAGATTCCTGGCCTTCGGGTGCGGGATGCTCCGATAGCGTGCGCCTTCGCTCCAGTCCTTGACGAGCTGCCAGCGCTCGCGGAACCGCAGGTTCGCGGCTGCCTCGGCCGCATTCTGCCTTATTGCTTCCTCGCACAGAAACGAGTTTGCACCCGGCTGGACTTGACCGAGCGTACCAGGCGATTGCAGACTGAAGAATGGCACAGCCTTTATGGGCTGAGCCTCTCGTTAATCGCGCATGTCAGAATGGCAGGCGCCACCGTCACCACTCGGTGTCTAACGGTGAGCGCGCCCTGACGACCGCCCAGGAGCCACCGTCAGGTAACGGTGTTTGACGGTGGACCCGGCTGCCAGAACGGCAGGCGAAGCAATTTGGCGACCGAGAGGACTTGGCTTCCCGAACGATCGACCTCTTCAAGAACTGACCGCTCAGGACTGCGGCGAACGCCCGGGAGCAGAACATGGGACTTGGTTGGCACGTTGCCCTGGAGCGAGCGCTTGTCGTTGAGCCAATGACGGCGACGGACGGTCGTTCGCTCATCTTCTATCAGCATCAGCTCGATGCAGCGGCCCACAAGCTGGAGCTGACGCCGTTGACCGGCTTCGTCAGTGCGGTGCCGAAGCGGGTCGCTGAGTACCTGCGGCAACAGGGCCTCGACCCGGAGCAGTTCCCTGTGGATGACGAAGAATGGTTCGACGCGGCCGAAGGGCTCCAGACGGTGCGCGGCTTGATTGCCCACATCGCGGCCACGCCGCAAGCGGTCACCGACAGTTACAGGGTGCTGCGCGACCTGCGCCTGATCGAGCAGGTACTGACTGTCGCCGAGCGTGAGCAGACACGCTTTCACCTCACGTCCGACCTGCCGCCGCCGGGATCGGAGGTCAGTAGCGAATCTCCAGACCGGCGTTGATGCCATGGGCCCAGAAATCGGTGTGCTGCGGCGTGAACGCAGGCCGTGCCGTGGTTTGCGACAAGTTGACGCCGAGGTCCACGGTGTTTTCCGGCCGCGTCACACGGTTGATGTAGAGGACCTGATAGCCGACGAACGTCTGCACGTAGTCGCAGAACTGCCAGCCCACCTGAAAGCCGGCTTCGTTGACGACGGCGAACGTGTCGGCATGGTGCTGGCCGATGTTGCTCGGCTGCGCCAGCAATCCCGCAGCGGTCCGGGTCACGATTCCGCCCGGGGTACTAACTGTGGTGCTGCCGAGGATATGCACGTCGGCCGTGTCCGCGCCCAGGGCCAGCTTCTCCGTGAAGTCGAAGACCAGCTTGTGCCAACGGTACTCGGCCCGGAAGCCGATCTGACCACCGTAGAAGTGGTTCGCCGTCTCGAACTGGTCCACCGTCACCGTATTCGCGCCTGTCAAGGCGGTCGAGCTGGTGCCGACTGCGAGTTCTTCTTGCAAGGCCAGATAGCGGAAGCCCGCGATGAGATCGAAGCTGAACGAACGGCTGCGATGCGCGTTCCAGATCAGGTTCGCCTCGGCGCCTTGAAATTCAGTCGGCGCGCGCACGCTCACGAAACCGGAAGCCACCCCCGGCGATGCCACGATGGCCGCCGCCGAAGTGCCCGTGAGTGCGTCCACGAAAGGCCGCGCCAGCGCTGGCGAACTGGACGACACGGCGTCGTACTTGATTGTCTGTTCGGCCAGGAAGAAGTAGCTGCCCTCGAAGCCGATGGTGTAGCAGTTGTCGAACCAGACGCCGCCGGTGAAGCGCGCGCCCGAGAACGAGTTCAATTCCTGCTCGCCGCCAAAAAGCGTTGCACCGCCGCTCGTAACCAGCGGCGGGAGGCGTTCACTCTTGAGGTGCCACAAGTAGTATTCGCCGCGCAGCCAGAAATCCCCCGGCGGACCGTAGTACTCGGTGGGAATCTGAATCGGCTTGGGATAAGGAAACTCATTGGCCTGGAGGACACCGGGGTTCCAGGGTGCCGTGTCGATGGCGCGGCCGTCCGGCGTCGGAACGATCCCTGGAAGCACAGTCGAGGAGCTTGGCTCGGCGGACGGCGGCTTCGGATCGTCCGCCAGGCTCCAACTTGTGCAGAGTGCCAGGATGGTGCAGGCCGTTACAGCGAATCTTCGCATGACCACTCCTCGAATCGTCTGAGAGTCGGTCCGAAAAGAGGTCAGGCACTGCTGGGCGCCGTACTTCGGGCCGTTCCGGCAACTGTGCCTGACCTGCTTTTTAGAAACCGCCTTTTCGTGGCGAGCCGGGAGCGTGAGCGACCGGAGTTCTTCCAGCGTCTGAAAAACTCCGGTCGCTCACGCTCCCGGCTCGCCTGAGGATTTCGGGTCTTCTACGAAGCATGCCTGACCCCTTCTCGAACCGACTCTCAGAAGTTATCGGCCGGAGAGAAGGTTGAAGTCGGGGAAACTTTGCGGCCGATACCGGCTATACGGTCATTTCTGACTTTGACGGCCCGTTCGGGACCACGATGGAAAGATCCTCCAAGCCAGGCAAGATGCGCAAGGTGCAGCTCCTCCTCGTGGCGGCACTCGGCTGCCTCGTGGCTTTTGGCGGCTGCACACGGCGCTTCTATCGCAACCAGGAAGACACGGAAGTCGCCCACATCCTGGCGGAGAAGGACAAGTACCCGCAGTGGAAGATCGAGCAGTATCACGTCTATCCCGACCCGCGGGCGCGCTTCGCCGATCCGACCAATCCGGACCGGCCGCCCATGCCGCCCGACGATCCCGCTGCCAGCAACCTGTCGCCGCACCCGCAGAACCCCGGCAAGGCCGGCATTGCTCGCTTTGAGAGCGCGGGCTACCTCGACTTGCTTGCAGCCTGGGACAGCGCCAACCGCGCCGAGCCGAAAGACGCCCTCGACCGGCCTGCGGAGCCGTCGAAGCCGGGGACTACCACGCGCAGGGCCGCGGTGTTGCCGGCGACGCCGTCGGCGGACGGCACCGCCGAGCAAGCGGCCACCGAGGGTGTTTCCGGAAGCCGGCCTTTCCTGATCAAGCTGGAGCAATCCGTCGAGCTGGGCATGGTCAACAGCCGGGAGTTCCAGGACTTCCGCGAAGACCTTTACCTGACGGCCTTGCCGGTGACGCAGGCACGCTTCACCTTTGCACCGCAGGCATACGCCGTCGAGGAAGCGGTGCGGGAGAGCACCGGACGGGAGACGCCGGAAGGGCCGCACAATCGCTGGCGGGGCAATAGTGAAGCCGGCGTCGGCAAGCTGTTCAGCACGGGCGCTCTGCTGCTGGCACGTTTCGCCAACCAGACGGTCATCGAGTTGACGGGCAACGGCCGGCACACGATCAGTGAATCGTTCCTCAGCCTCGACCTGGTGCAACCGCTGTTGCGTGGCGGCGGCCGGGCGGTGACCCTTGAGCCGCTGACACAGGTCGAGCGCAACCTGCTCTATCAGATCCGCCGCTACGCCCGCTTCCGCGAGGAGTTCTTTGTCTCCATCGCCGGCGGCGGCGGCGGCAGCATCAGCGGCGGCGCGTTCGTGCCATCGGGCGTGATTGCTCCCGTGCCGTTCAGCCCCACGGGCGGCTTCGGCGCATCCGGCCTGATTCCCGGCGTCATTCCGATCTTGCGCACCGAACGCGACTCCCTGCTCCAGACCAGCGGCCAGGCCGGCCGCCTGAACCTGACCGGCGCCATCGCGGCGCCTAGCGCGGGCTTCCTCGGCACATTGCTGCAGTACGCCCAGATCGACATCGACCTGCGGAACATCGCCAAACTGGAAGAGTTCTTGAAGCTCTTCGAAGCCTTCAAGGAAGGCGGCGATGTATCCCAACTCCAGGTCGATCAGGTCGAGCAGCAGCTGCTCCAGGGGCGTACCGCGCTTCTTCAGAACGTGCAGGACTATGGAACGAACATCGACCAGTTCAAGCTTCAGCTCGGACTGCCCACGACGGTGCCGCTCGAACTGGACGATGCCGCCATCCGGCCGATCCTGCGGCAGTTCCGTCGGTACGAGGACGTGTCCAGCCAATTCGAAGCTGCCGAACGCGAGGCCAATGGACTGGGCGAGGCGAACAAGGCGGCGCAGGTTCGGGACGGATTGCGCCGCATCTTCACGTCGTCGGGGTTAGTACAGGAGACGCGCTTTCGCACCGAGATGCCCGACCTCTGGGCGTCCTGGGCGAAGCTGAGCGACGACGCGCTGACGAAGCGGCTGAACGACATGAAGGAGGAGCGGCGCAAGCTCCTGGACCGCAAGACCGACCTGGAGCAAGAAGGCAAGCCGTGGCCCGAATCAGCGCAGAAGCACCTGGTCGACGTCGAAAGCGCCATTGATCTGGGCGATTTCGAGCGCACGCTGCGTAGCTATGAGAAGGAGCCGTGGAAGAAGGAAGACAATGCCGCACGCCGGGAGCAGATGCAGTCGACCGCGTACCGTTACGTATTGCAGGCGTTTGTGCTGGTGCTGGGCGAGGCACGCAACCAGCGGTTCGACAAGATCCGCGGTCAGTGGCCGCCGTTGCCGTCGCTGTGCGTGAAGGACGTCAACCTGCTCCAGACGGGCGAGTACGAGGCGATGGCGGCTGCCACGCAGTACGCACTGGCGAACCGGATGGACCTGATGAACGTCCGCGGCCAGCTGGTCGATGCCTGGCGGCAGGTTGCGGTCTTCGCCAACGCCCTTTTCGGCGTCTTCAATGTCCGCTATCACGTCGATAGCGCGACGCCGGCTGGGCTGGCCATGCCGGTCGACTTTGCCGGCATCCGCGCCCGGCACCAGTTGATCTTCCAGGGCGACTTGCCGCTCGTCCGCAAGCTGGAGCAGGTCAACTACCGTGCGGCACTGATTGGTTACCAGCGCCAGCGCCGCGCGTTGATGCAGGCCGAGGACCTGGTGGCCTTCGGCGTCCGCGGCGAGATTCGGCAATTGCGAGCGGTGGCGGACAACTATAAAATACAGCAACGACAGGTGGAGCTTGCCTACGTGACCGTCGACAGCTCGCTCGAGACGTTTCGAGCGCCCCCCGGCCCCAGCCCTCCCGGAAGTGTCAACAATGCGGTCCAGGCTGCGTCGCTTACCCAGCAATTGCTCAGTGCGCAGAGCCGAGTCCCCGTGGCCCAGAATGCGGTGCTGTCCGCCTGGGTCAGCTACCTCAACACCCGCTTTCAGCTCTATCGCGATATCGAGCTGATGCCGCTTGACTACCGAGGAGTGTGGCGCGATGAAGTGGCCAACTGCGAATGCGCCGGACAGTCCGGAGACCCTGCCCCACGACAGCCCGGCGAAAACGCCGAACAACTCCCCCGCCCCCGTCCGGTCCCGGCTGCCCCGGCCCCAAAACTGGAGCACAAGGACTAAGACGCTCGCCGCCACCGGCGCGCTGGCCGTCGTGCTTCTGGTCATTTTCGGTTACGTGATGTTCCGAGGGCCACGCAGCGCCCGTGCCGACCTGGTGACTCATCGCGTTCGCCAGGAACGCGTCGAACTGGCCATCGTCGAGCGCGGCACGCTGGAATCGGCCAAGAACAGCGACATCTATTGCACGGTCAAATCCGGAAGCAAGAACAGCACCGTTTCCACGACCATCAAGTGGGTCATCGACGACGGTTCGCAAGTCCAGAAGGGCGACCTCCTCGTCGACCTGGACGATTCGGGCCTCCAGGAACAGCTCAAGTCCCAGAAGATCACGCTGGACGGCGCCCAGGCCAACAAGGTGCAGACGGAAGAGAATTACAAGATCGTCCAGAGCCAGAACAAGAGTGACATCAAGACGGCCGAGGTCAACCTGGAACTGGCCGAAATCGACTTGAAGAAGTACATGAAGGGTGACTTTCCCCAGATGCTCAAGGACGTGGAGGGGCGCATCAAGGTTGCCGAGTCGGATGTGGAGCAGCAGCGCGACCGCACTGCCTGGGCTAACCGGATGGTCAAGAAGGGATACCTCACGCTGACGCAGGCGCAGGCCGAGCAATCGCGCCTGGAAAGCTACGATCTGTCGCTGCGCAAAGTAATGGAAGAGAAACGCGTCCTGACGCACGAAGAGTACGGTCTGAAGAAGCGCACCGAGACGGACCTCAAGAACAAAGTGGATGAGGCCAAGCGTGCCCAGGATCGCGTCAACAGCCAGACTGAGGCAAAGGAGGTACAGGCGCGCATCGATCGCGAGGCCAAGAAGTCCATCTACGAGCAGGAAGCCAGCCGCTACAAGGAAATCCAGGACGAGATCAAGAAGTGCAGGATCTTTGCACCGCAGGCGGGCATGGTCGTGTATTTCGTGCCGGAACAAGCACGCGGCGGCGGCGGTTCGCAGCAGGCGATCATCGCCCAGGGCGAACCGGTGCGCGAGGGCCAGAAGCTCATGCAGATCCCGAACCTGCAGAAAATGCTCGTCAACACCAAGGTCCACGAAGCCCTGGTATCGCGCGTCACCAGCGGCCAGCCCGCCATGATCCGCGTGGACTCCTACCCGGATCGGAGCTTTCAGGGGCACGTCGAGACGGTCGCCACCATTTCCGCGCAACAGGACTTCATGTCGGCCGACGTCAAGGTCTACGTGACCAAGGTCATGATCGACGAGGAGATCGAAGGCCTGAAACCCGGCATGAGCGCTGAGGTAACTGTCACCGTGGGCACCACGCTCGAGAATGTCCTGGCGGTGCCCATCCAGGCCATTGTCGGCTCGACCGAACTGGGCAAGAAGCGCAAATGCTTCGTGCTGACGGCGAACGGCCCGGAGGAGCGCGACGTGCTCGTGGGCCAGAGCAACGACCGCATGGCCGAGATCAAGGAAGGGCTGCGCGAAGGCGAGGAAGTCGTGCTCAACCCGCGCGCCCTGGTCGGCGACAAGGCCAAGACGCGTCAACCCGGAGCAAACGGCAACGGCAATCAATCCACCGACGAGGGCACGGACCGGCCAAAGGCACCGGCAGCCAAGGAAAAGCGCCCGCCCGACGGTAAGGACGGCGGCGAGAAGACCAAGCTGACGCCGGAAGAACGCGAAAAGCGCAACAAGGAGATGGTCGAGAAGTTCCGACAGGCCACGCCCGAGCAACGCGAAACCATGTTGAACGCGATGCCGGAAGCGTACCGCGACAAGACGCGACAACGCCTCAAGGAGGCAGGGATCGAAGTGAAGTAGTTCTACAACGCTCCATTACCGTTAAAGCTGCGGCGAGAATGACGAATGACGAAGCTCGAATGACGAATCAATGACCAATGACTAAGCATCAATAAGGCGAGCGGCAGGAAATCATCGACCTGCTCGCACTACCTTCGAGCCCGACGCGCAAGTTTTGAAGTTGCGCATTTGTTTGATCCGCTTGTTGAATTTTACGGCGTATTTCTTTACCCCGAAGGGGTTGCGTGGCAGTCCCAGGGTTGCCGTACTCGGCTACCCTGGGACTGCCACGCCCCCACTCCCCTACCCTGAAAGGGTTGTGTAGTCGGATTGCAAGCGGTCTATACAACCCTTTCAGGGTAGGGGTCAAGGATGCCGTCCACCCAGGGTAGCCGAGTACGGAAACCCTGGGCTATGTCACGCAACCCCTTCGGGGTAAAGAACAGACGCAGCGAATTGATGAGGAGTCTCGGACGAGGGCGCAACTTCAAAACGCGCAAGCAAGGGCCGGCGGGCTGCCCCTTGCTTGCTCGAAGGGTATGTTTCCTTTCACCGCTCGCAGAACGGGAGGAGCGGCGTCTCCTTCTTTTGGTCATTGGGTATTGGTCATTGATTCGTCATTCGAGCTTCGTCATTCGTCATTGCTCCTAACGCTGGAGAGTGAAGTACCGTTGCAGAAGTAGGATACGAATGGGCGCCAAACCTCTCCCGATTGCCAGGGTCATAGGCCTGGTCAAGAACTACTACCTCGAATCGGTGGTCGTGCGTGCCCTGCGCGGCGTGACGCTCAACTTCGATGAGGGAGACTTTGTCGCGCTCATGGGGCCTTCCGGCTCCGGTAAGTCCACGCTGCTCAATCTCGTCGGTTGTCTCGATCGACCCACCGAAGGCAGTTACTTCCTCGGCGAGGAAGACGTCGCTCACCTCAGTGACGATCAGTTATCGGAGGTACGCAGCAGGTATCTCGGCTTCATCTTTCAATCGTACAACCTGCTGGCGCAGTACACGGTGGTCGAGAATATCGAGGTGCCGCTGCTGTATCAGGGTTGCAAGCTGACCGCCGAGACGCGGGCACGCTGTGTGCGGCTGGCCAACCTGGTCGGTTTGGCCGATCGGCTCGATCATCGTCCCATGCAGCTCTCCGGCGGCCAGCAGCAGCGCGTGGCCATCGCCCGTGCCCTGGTCAACGATCCTCACGTCATCCTGGCGGACGAGCCGACCGGCAACCTGGACTCGCGCACCAGCGATGAGATCATGCAGCTGCTCACCGACCTGAACCGGGCGGGAAAGACCATCATCATGGTCACCCACGAGAACGACATTGCCGCCTGGGCCCGCCGGGTGGTGCGCATGCGCGACGGGCAGGTCGAGACGGACACGCGCACCGAGGCGCGACCCGGCGGATTGCCGGTCCCCGAGTCCAGCCCCGCGATCCAGGCCAGCCTGGGGATGCCGTCGCCATGATCCGCCTTCTGACCGTCCTGTTCGCGATTGCCTTCTTCACGCTGCTCATCACGCAGCTCGTGTCGGACAAGGGCCGCCGCAGCCTGGTGCTGGCGCTGCGGAGCCTCTGGCTGCACAAGCTCCGTGCCATGCTCTCGGTGCTCGGCATCATCATCGGCACGCTGTCGGTCATCACGCTGATGGCCTTCGGCGAGGGCAGCATGCACGACGCCCTCGAAGACATCAAGCGCCAGGGCGCGACAAACATCATCATCCGTAGCGTCAAACCGCCCGACGATTCCTCCACGACGCGGCGGACACGCATCGCCAACTACGGGCTGACTTACGCGGACTACGAGCGATTCCTGACGGTGAACAGCATCGTACGCCGCGTACCGATGCGCATCTTTCCCCAGGAGATTCGCAACCTGGAGCGGAAGCACAATGGCCGCGTCGTGGCCACGCTGCCCGAATACGTCGATGTGAACACGATCGACCTGGCCTGCGGCCGCTTCCTGAACGAAGACGACGACCGCTACATGCTCAACGTGGTGGTGCTCGGCTCCAAAGTGGCCGACCGCCTCTTCCCTTTCGGGGACCCGCTGGGCCAGTCGGTGCGCCTGGACAAGTATTTCTACAAGGTCATCGGCGTCCTGCGCGACCGCATGCCGACGGGTGCCGCCGGCGGCACCAGCAGCCAGTCCGCCGAGGACTTCAACAACGACGTCTATATCCCGCTGCACACCTGCAAGGTCCGCTATGGCGAGCGCATCTTCATTCGCCAGCCGGGCTCGTTCAGCGGCGAACAGGTGGAGCTCAGCCAGGTGACGCTGACCGTGGCCGACATGGACCAGGTGCGGCCGACCGGCGCCGTCATCCGCGACCTGCTCGAGCGGTTCCACCAGAAGGGCAACGATTGGGCGGTGACGGTGCCGCTGGATCGGTTGGAAGAAGCGGAGCGCGCCAAGGACCGCTTCACTCGCCTGCTCGCGGTCATTGCCAGCATCTCGCTCCTCGTCGGCGGCATCGGCATCATGAACATCATGCTCGCCACGGTGACCGAGCGAACGCGCGAGATCGGCATCCGCCGGGCGCTGGGCGCCAAGCGACGCGACATCACCATGCAGTTCCTGATCGAGGCGGTGGTGCAGACTTCGGTGGGCGGCATGATCGGCGTGGTGTTCGGCCTTGGCTGTGTCTTTCTAATTCCGCCCCTGGCGCAGTGGCTGTTCCAGGCCCACCTGCCGGCGCAGGTGAATGTGGACTCGATCTTCTACTCGGTCCTGGTGTCCATCGGCGTTGGCGTGGTGTTCGGCCTCTATCCGGCCTGGAAAGCATCGCGGCTCGACCCGATTGAAGCGTTGCGGCACGAGTAGGGTCAAACGAAACGACGCGGGCGTGGCGGGAAGCCCCTGCTTCCGGCTCCGCCCGCGGTTCAATCTCCCTTTTCCGTCGAATTGCTAAGTACAGCCCAGCAGTGAAAGGGGTCTGAATTTGTGGGGCGTGGGGCAGGTTTGCAACCTGCCTTATGGTATGGCGGATGGCAGGTTACAAACCTGCCCCACGAATTCAGACCCCTTTTTGTGCGGGGCGGTACTAAGGATTCGGCGCGGCCGTTGGAGCTTCGTCATTGGTCATTGATTCGACACTCGAGCTTCGGGATTCGTCATTCACTTCCCACCATTCCGCGTAGGACATTCAGATTGACGGTATCCATGTCGTCTTCCTTCGGCGTCTCCAGGATCATCGGGAGCTTGCGAAAACGCCGGTCATTGACGAGGAGCCGAAACGGCTCGAGGCCCAGTTCGCCCTGGCCGATATGCGCGTGCCGATCCACCCGGCTGCCGCGTGGCTTCTTGCTGTCGTTGACGTGAAAGACACGCAATCGTTTCAGGCCAACCAGGCGATCGAACTCCTTCATCGTCTTCCGGTATTCGTCCTCCGGCGCCAGGGCATAGCCCGCGGCAAAGACGTGGCAGGTATCCAGGCAGACGCCGAGCCGTTCCGGCTCCTTCACCAGTTCCAGGATCCGCCCCAAATGCTCGAAGCGCCAGCCAAGCGTCGTGCCCTGCCCCGCGGTCGTCTCGATCAGGACCTGGACATGAAATCCGGCGCATCGGTCATGCACTTCATCCAAAGCCGTGGCGACGCGGCTCAAGCCCACGTCTTCGCCGGAGTCGAGATGAGCGCCAGGGTGCATCACGAGATAATCGAGGCCCAGTTGCTCGGCCCGCTGCACTTCGACGACAAACGCTTCGAGCGACTTGCGATAGAGCGCGTCGTCCGGCGATGCGAGGTTGATGAGGTACGAGTCGTGCGCTGTGGGAAAGCGCAGACCGCTTTCGCGCAGTGTTGTGGCGAAGCGGGCGACGTCCTCATCCGTGAGTTCGCGGGCAGCCCACTGATTCGCGTTCTTGGTAAAGAGCTGGACGGTGTCGCAGTGATGCGCCTGCGCGATCGTCAGGGCATTGTGGCAACCGCCGGCAATCGACATGTGAGCGCCGAAGAGTGGCATGGAGACATCTTAGCTCTGTCAAGGGGGACGGCGAGACAGCGATTCCGATCCCGACCCGTTCCTGCCGGGAGATTCCGGCCGCATCCTGGTCTCGCGGCACATCGTTGCGAACATGCTTTCGGACGGGTAGATTCAACCGTCAATACTTCTGCCTTTCAAGGGACCTGGCCCATGAATTCCTTACACAATCCGACCCGTCGTGAACTTCTCCGGAATGCGGCTGCCGCTGGTGCCGGCATGGTCGCTTCTCGCTTGGCGGCCCATGCCGCCGAACCGACGGCCAACATTGCGACCTTGCCTCAAGCCAACGCAGAGGACATCGGCATCGATCCCAAGCGGCTCCAGATCGCTTACGACCTGCTGGAAAAATGGACGGACGGGGCGAAGGCTCCAGTTCCTGGTGCCGCGATGATCGTCGGTCGCGCCGGCAAGACGGTCCCTCCCCGATACTTCGGACGCCAGGGGCCGGAAGCCGACGCCGCGCCGATCCGCCGGGATGCGATGTTCTACATGGCGTCGATCACCAAGCCGACCGCGATTTACACCTCCGCGATGATCCTGGTCGAGCGGGGCCAGCTGAACCTGTCGGACCGGGTGACACGCTACATTCCCGAATTCTCGGCCAAGGACAAGGAAGGCACGCTTGTCGCCCACCTGTTCACGCACACGTCGGGACTGCCCGACGAATTGCCGAACAACACCGAACTGCGCAAGGAACACGCCCCCCTCAAGAGGTTCATCGAGGGGTCGATCCAGGCGGCGCCGTTGTTCAAGGCCGGGAGCAAGCTCAGTTACTCCAGCGCGGCAACGATTACCGTCGCCGAGATCGTGCAGCGGTTGTCGGGAATTTCGATCCAGGAATTCGCCCGGCGAGAAATCTTCGAGCCGTTAGGGCTCAAGTCCACCGGCCTTGGCTCGACGGGATTTGCCCGGGAGCGCCTGGTGCGGGCGACCGTGCCGGACTACCAGGCGCCGGAGTTCGGCTGGAACAGTGAATACTGGCAAAAGATGGGCTCGCCCGCGGGTGGTTTGTTCTCGACGCCCGAGGACATGGCGGTCATCTGCGCCCTGATGCTCGGGGGCGGGAAGTACGGCAATGTCCGCCTGCTTTCGCCGGCGACCGTGCGGATGATGACAAGCAACCGCCTGGATGATTTCCCCGATCTGCCCGAACCGGTGCGTCGGACGCAGCCCTGGGGACTCGGCTGGCGACTGAACCATCCAGGCACGCCGGATAGCTGGGGCGACCTCCTCGGCCGGCATGTGTTCGGCCATACCGGATCGTCGGGCACGATGGCGTGGATGGACCCCCAGACGCAGGGATTCGCCATCTTCCTGACGAATGCGCTGCGGGCGAAGGCCCCGTGGCGGCTGGTGCACCTGAGCAATGCCGTCGCGGCGTCGTTTGTGTAAGAAGCCATCCAAGAATATGTTCGGATTTCTCGTAGGACGGATTTCCAATCCGTCCGGCAGACACGGACGGATTGGAAATCCGTCCTACGAACTTAGAGTCTATCTGCAAAGAAACGCTTGAAACTAGGGGTATCCTGGAATTGCGATCACGCCTGAATCGCGTTTTCTGCTGGATATTTCGGCGATCATCCGGTTTCAGGCCCCGCATGAATCACCAAGGCCCCCTAATTTCATGGGAAAACTCTCCGGATAGACTCTTATTCTTGGATGAGTTTTAAGTTCAGCGTACGGACGGGATGGTTGATTCAAGGGAATCGCGAGGGAGACTGATGGCAAAGGCGATCGACATCCAAGCAGTCGCACTGGAGGCACTGGCCCAGGCGATGGCTGATCCCGCCCCGAAGGTGCTGCTCGGATCCGCCAAGGCGCCGGGCTTCTTCAATGGGACGCGCAAACCGGTCAAGGATGCCGCCAAGCTCTGCGAGGAGCGGCAGTGGCTGCTTGGAACCGGGGAGTGGATCGGCAAGGGAGCCAGCAAGAAGCAGACGTATCGCCTCAGCCCGGCTGGTATTCAGGCCGTCCTCGAACAAAGCGAAAGTGCCGCGCTTCTTCGCGGCCTGTCAAAGGCGATGCAGGAGCAGGTCGAGGTATTTCGCGCTCTGCAAGGGCAGGTCACGCGGACCCTCAGCCAGCTTCAACCGCTGACGGACATGGTTCAGCAGCTCGCCCGGAAGGTCGAGCCCCCCGATGTGGAAGCCATTCTCCGCCGGCTCCACGGCACGAATTCCCAGCCGCTTGCTCTTCCGCCATCATCGTCGCCTCCGGACTTGCCGGACTGGCTCGACAACGTGGTGAAATTGACCGCGGAGCAGCAACAGCGCGATCGCTATCAGCCGCTGTCGCTTCCGGCGATCTTTGCAACGCTCCGGCAGATGCGGCCAACTCTGACGCTCGGTCAATTTCACGATGGACTGCGCTTGCTTCGCGAACAGAAGCGCATTCGGCTTTCACCGTACACGCGTGCCTTGGCGACGATCGAGGACGCCCGCAACGCCCTCTTCCTCGATGGCGAGGTCATGTACTATGTCGAGCTCCCCTGAGTCCGCTGCGCTGGACCTGCTGCGCGGCCAGCCCAATCCCTTCGACAGCCTGGTCCGGCCGCAGCGCCCGGATGATCGATTCCTCGACCTCCACGTTCCCGGTCTTTTGCGGGAATCGCGCGAGCTGCTGCTGACCGTCATCGACGCGTACCGGCTCAATGAATACCGAGGGGCTTCGGACCTGCGCGACACACGCGTGGTGACGGTGCTCGGCTCACGCGGTGCAGGCAAGACGCACATGCTCGAAGCGCTCGGGCATCGAGCGGACGGCAAGATGCAGCTCCTGGTTCGGCCAAGCTACTACGAAGCGGGCGTGCCCTTCGAGGAGTATCTGCTGGATCAGCTGGTGAATGCCATACTTGCCGAAGACCCGGTGCACGGAATCAGGCCATTCCTGGAAATCGCCAACCAGTTGACGCGCCGGTTGCTGCGTCAAGCATTACGCGGGCTGGGGCCGACCGACCGGCTGTTTGCCACGGTTCCGTCCCGCTGGCAGCGCTGGCGATTGCTGTGGGGCGGCGGCGAAGCCTGCACCACCCGGTTCTCCCGTCTGGCCAACGATCTGTCCGATCCGGCGTGCGTCAAGGACCTGCATCCGCTCGCCGCCCATCATGGCGTATCGCCGGAATTGCTCTTCCAGGTTGTGGCTGCCCATGTCCAGCAGTACGAACGTGGCGATGAAGCCCTGTCGGCGATTCGGCGTGAACTCTATCTCGCCATGGCTCGCACGGCGCTGCTGGCGGATGGCGAGGCGTTTGGTCAATTCCTGGAAGCGGAATACGCTCTGCCGAATGCGCGTCCCTTTTTTCGCGCCGACCTGCTTCGGCAACAGCTGCATGCCATCGTGGAAGCGTGCGCCCTGGTCCAACTCCCCGTGGTCGTCGCGCTGGACAATCTGGAGGGCATTCTGGCACCGCAGGGCCGCTTCGATGCCGACACGTCGGTCGCCTTGATGGATGGCCTGGCCCAGGCCGTCGACTTTACCCGTGGGGTGCTTTTTCTGCTCTTTGCCGAGAAAGGGCTCTTTCAAGACATTCGCAAGAGCAGCAACGACTTCGCCCTGAACCGCATCGATCAAGGCGTACCGATGCGCGGCCGCGGTCCGGTGGACCTGATCGAACTGAAGCCCCCGAGCTTCGACGAGCTGCGACAGCTGATCACCGAACGCGTGCGCCGGGTCCTGAAGGATTTTCCCGATGTGACCCCGCCCACCGACAGTTTTCCCTTCAGCGATGCATTCCTCACCGACCTGGCGCAGCGTTCGGACCTGTCCCTCCGCAATGTCACGATGCGACTGCGCGATGAATACTCGCGAGTCGTCTACGGCCGCAGCGTTCCGGCGCCGACCGAAACCAAGCCAGCCGTCGATTGGAACGTCGTGCTGGAACGAGCCTGGACCGAGTCGCTGAGCGCGGCGAATCGAAAATTGAAGGCCCCGCTGGTCAGCCAGGTGTCCACCCTCCATGCCGGGTTGCGCCGGTTGCTCCAAGCCGGCGCAGTGTCGGGCAGCGACTGGGAGCTGGTCGAAGTCAAGCCGATGACGACGGTGGACGGGCATGCGGTGTATAGCCTCGTCACGATCGTCGATTGGCGGCGTCGGACGGCCTCGACTGCCAGCAACGGGGCGCCTTCCTCGGTGCGCGTGAGCATTGGCTTTCTGCTCGCGCAGGGACGAGGGATGCCCCGCGACCTGAAGGCGAAGCTGGGCCGCTTGCCCGACGCCACCCGTCAGGCGGACTACTCGGTCACGCTTTGGCCGCGAACCAGCGACGACGACCTCGTGACAACTCTGCCGCGCGAAACGCGTGAAGTCTGGGATCAGGGCGCACGCCATTTCCGCGGCACGGCCCTGCGTGCGCTCACCGATGATGCATTGCGACAGATGCTGGCTTTCCCGGAATGGCTCGAATCGTTGCAGGGCGCGAGTGATGCTTCCGTGCCGACGGATGTGATCCAGGCGTTCGTGCAGCAGCGCTGCCAGTCCGTCCTTCAACTCGCATTGCCTCCGTTGCACGAAAGGACTCCCAGTCATGCGAACTGAGGAATTCCATCGAGGCGAGCGGTTGCGCGACACGCGCGGCGCGTCGCTGGCCCTCCAGGACTTGATGCCCCCCGCCTGGGAGGTTACCGATCCGAAGGGCAAGCCCGTGCGCCTCAGCTCCGCGGGCTACGTCTTGTTTTTTGGCCGCCGCTACGAGCTGCGCATCCTGATGGACTCCGACGTCGAACCGGCGCCGGACGTGCATTTGATCAGCGCCCCGCCGTTTTTCAAACGACAGGCGGGCCTGGCCACGGTCGTCAGGCACGGGCAGACCTATCGCTGCTTGCCGTTCAAGGTCCAGAGTGCGTACGGCTGGCTGCGCCGCCTCTTCAAGGCGCCCTATGAAATCCTCTGCGGCGACCTCGAAGTCGAATCCGGCGCAGGCGAGATTCCGGGCCGTGGTCGTATCTTCTTCTCCTGCCCCGTGGTCGCCCGAATGCCGTGGAGCATCGGCTTGGTGCTGCTTTTGATTGTCGGCTATCTGGGTGGTTGGCTGGTGGGACAGCTCGGCAACATGCTGCGCGATTGCTGGACGCGAGGCACCTGGCCGTGGAGCGGCTCCGAGGATTGGTGGTCCGCCCTGCCCACCAACCCGAACTTCTGGCTCTGGCCGGTGATTATCGCCGCGCTCAACCCACTCGCGTGCCTGCTGACCCACTTCTACCATCTCTGGCAACGCAGTCGCGAGCTTGAGTCCAGCTACCGCGAACGCTACCCGTCCCTTTCGGGAGGGCCATGAGGCACCTTTGAAGTGTGGTCGGAGCGGCGGCAGACTCACTGCGCAGGCTGAATGAAGCCAGCGGCTACAAACTCCCACGGCGATCCTTCCGGGACGGCACGTTGACGAAGCCTGGCCGGACCACTATGGTGTCGGTGATACTCCTCTTCACTGCGAAAGGGCCGGACCGTGGAGCAACTCGGACAAACGCTTTGGCAGCTCGTCGAGGTGCTGGGCTCGCTCGTGGTCCAGGTGATTCGGCTGGGGCTGCACTGGTCGCTGCTGCTGGCCTGGCTCGCCTGGTGGCTGTGGGGCGTCAACTGGTCCAAGGCATGGCCGGTGCTCGCTCGTGGCGCGTGGGCGCCGGTCGCCCTGCTCATTTTCCTGTCCGCGCTGGTCTGGTCGCGCATCCAGCCGGGCTCGTGCGACTGTTTGCAGTTCGTCGTCGTACCGAACTTCTGGTGGCAACTGGGTGCCGTGGGCCTGCTCGCCGCGATCACGCTCATGTGCGGCTGGCTGCAGGGCGTCTTCGGCTGGCAACCCGCGGAAATCAGCCTGGACCCACCGGTCAGCACGGTCCACACCCACGGCCACGACGACCACGCCGGCCCGGAGCATCGGCACGTCGAGGAAGTTCCACGCCACCACACGCCGCATCACTAACGAACGCCTTCGCTGAAACACCTCTTACGCACCGCAGGTAGAATGGACGGATCGTCAATTACCCTGCGGAGGATGCAATCATGTGGGTGCGTCAGTGCGATCTCGATTCCGGTTCCGACCTGCCCTCGCCGATCCCGACGCGCGTCGCCTCCAATGAGGAGTTCATTCCCCCTCCTCAATCCCCACAGCAGAGACAGTTCGAAGCCCGCCTGGCCGAACTGAGCGACCGCGCCGCCCAGCGCCACGGTCTGCAGCGACGGGACTTCCTCCGCACCGGTTGCGGCATGGCGACGGCCTTCCTGGCGTTCAACGACGTGTTCGGGCCCTGCTACAAGGTCGATGCCGCCGAAGCGGACGATCCCAAGGCGTTCGAAGAAAAGTGGCCCAAGGACCAGTTCATTTTTGACATCCAGACGCACCACGTCGACGTCAGTCGTAAGTGGTACGACAACACGCCGGAAGGCCGCAAGGCCACGCTCTTCTTCACCCTGCTGCGGCCGGCCCGGACCATTGAAGCGAGCCTCGATCAGCTCAATCGCGCCCATTACGTGAAGGAAGTCTTCGGCGACTCCGACACGCTGATGTCAGTAATCAGCGGCGTGCCAAGCCGCGAATGGGACAAGAACCCTTTGCCGCCGGATCAGATGGTTGCGACGCGCAAGTACGTCAACGACATCGCCGGCTCGCAGCGCGTTCTGTCTCATGGCCTGCTCCGTCCCAACCTTGGCGCCAAGGAACTGGAGGAGATGGAACGGCAGGTGAAGGAACTCAAGATCGACGCCTGGAAGATGTATACCGGCGCCGAGATCGGCGAGAAGGCCTGGCTCCTCGACGACGAGAAGGTTGCCTATCCCTTCTGGGAGAAGACGAAGAAGCTCGGCATCAAGAACCTGTGCGTCCACAAGGGCCTGCCGCTGGGCGTCTTCAACGAGAAGGCCTGCACGCCATTCGACCTGGAGAAGGCGGCCAAGGACTGGCCGGACCTGAACTTCATCGTCTACCATTCCGGCTACCGCGGCGCTGGCTGGCTGGCGCGCGGCACCGGCGACAAGGTGGAAGACGCGAAGAAGGAAGACGCTCAGGAGATCCCCTGGATCAGCGACATCCTGCGCATCCTGCAGAAAAACCCGAAGATCAAGAACATCTACTTCGAGCTGGGCACGACATTCAACGTGCTGTCCAGCAGTCAGCCGGAGCGGTGCATGCACGCGCTGGGCCAGATGCTGCAGACGGCCGGCGCTGACCACATCCTGTGGGGCACCGATTCCATCTGGAACGGCAGCCCGCAGAGCCAGATCGAGCGCATGCGCCGCTTGAAGATCAAGGACGAACTGATCGAGAAGCACAAGTATCCGCAACTGACCGATGAGGTGAAGGCCCAGATCCTTGGCCTGAATGCCGCCAAGCTCTTCGGCATCGACGTGAAGGCGAAACGCCAGGCGATCAAGGCGGACAAGCTGACGAAGATCAAGGAGGAGTACCGCCGCGACCCGTCGCCGAGCAACACGCAATACGGCTGGATCTGGGTCGGAGGCGACCGCGAGCCCACGACGCCCGTCGGCGTCTGAGGCTCCGGAAACTGAAGCGCGGACTCGGGTTGCCACCAGCGCCAACAGCCGCTAAAAAGGTGGCTGTGCGATATCGAGGGGCCGTAGCTCAATTGGGAGAGCGCAGCGTTCGCAATGCTGAGGTTAGGGGTTCGATCCCCCTCGGCTCCACTTGAGAAAGGTTGCGACAAGTCGCAACCTTTTTTTTTGTCATAACTTGCGACTGTCTGCCGCCAGTGCGGGGCGATGCACCGGGAGGCGGCGGCACGTTGCCTGGCCGATGGTTGCGGCCACCGGGAGCCGCTGCTGCCCCTGATGGCATTCGGGCCTCGCCTGTCGTCCTGCCCGTCGTGTAGCTCGCCCTCGTACCGAATCGGGGGCCGGGAGATCGAGCCGGCCCGCAAGGTGCAGGCGGTCACGGTTTCGGACGTTCACATCCTCCCCCAGGCGATGATAAACTCTGCCCCGGACGGCCACAGGAAGCTCATCGTCTTTGCCGATAGCGGCCAGGATGCCGCCTTCCAGGCTGGCTGGATGCAGGACCATGCCCGGCGCATCCGCCTGCGGCACATGATGCACCAGGCCATCGCCGCCAGCGCCACGCCGCTGCCCCTGGACGGCATCACCGACAAGCTGATGGAGAAGTTTCGCAAAGACCAGAGCCTCATCGACATCCTGCTGCCCGAATTGACCGGCGAGGAGGCGCCAGCCACTTTCGGGCACAACAGGTGGGTGCCGGTCCACCGGACCTTGCGCTACATGGTGCTGCGGGAGTTCACGACCGGCGTGCGCCGCACCGACTGCCTGGAGGTCGATGGGCCTGGCGAAAGTTCGCTACGACGGGCTGGTGCCGACCGCAAAGGGCCTGCGGGCCTGGGCCGACGTGCTGGGTATCTCCCCAGAGGAGGTGGTCGAGGCCATTGCCCTGATCCTCGACAACTGGCGCCGCAACCGCATCCTCTACGTCACGGGCGACCCGATCTTTTCCCACTCCCACCCCAAGAACGACCCGTACATCCAGGCCGGGTTGCTACCGCTGAAGGACTTCCGCCCCGAGGGCCTGCTGCTGACCGCCGGACCCAGCGACGACTACGCCCGTAGTCTGATCGCCCAGCGGGGCACCTTGGCGGTGCAAGCCCTCCTGAAGAAATGGACAACCATCCCGCAGACGCTCGACGTGGATGCGGCTACGACGATGCTCTGGGAGTACCTGACCGACGAGGCCAAGCTGCTCACCAGGGTCACGCTCCGTTCCCAGAAAGAGATGCCGTTAGGTGGCGACGTGTCACGGGGGCAGCCGGCACCGGCAACCGGGCAGCTTTGCAGGATGCCTTGAGAAGCTGCGGGAATTACAAGAAGTTCGCCGAGACGCTGGGCGACCTAATTAGCCTCCTGAACACAGGAGCGGTTTAAGGACGGACGATCTCCAAGAGGCGGGCCGACTTCGACACCCCTGCGTGGCGCACAGCGCTGGAGGCCCTCTATCGAGGTCCGAGGCTTGCGGGGCCTCTACACGGAGCTAGTCGGGTCGGGTGAGATTGACGAGGCGAACTGCACCTGCAGGTTCCGCAATCATTCGATGTATCACGACTTCGAGGCGAAGAAGCAGGCGATCATCGACCGACTCAATGTAGTCTTGGCCGACGCCAACCTGCCGACCATTCGGGGCGTGTTCTGGCGTTGAGGGTGCCGGCGAGATGGCCGATCTGGAGGCGAGCGGCGGACAACCATGAAGCAGCCTCGAACTTCCCCATCCCCCGACGTGACCTTCCTCGAATAAACTGTCTTCGACGAGGAGGCAACCAGCTATGGCGACAGTTTCGGAAGTGGCCCGGCTGCTGGGCGTCGAGCCGGCCAAGGTGAAGCGCTGGGCGAAGGAGTTTGCGGAGTACCTGAGCCTGACCGCCTCGCCAGCCAAGGGCCAGGAGCGCCAATTCTCCGAGGCCGATCTGCGGGTATTGGCCGTCATCGCTGACCACCTGGAGTTGGGGAATGGCGCCGACGACGTTCACTCTGCCCTTAACAGCGGGGAGCAGTACGCCGAGCGACTGATCGAAATCGCCCGGCTCAACTCCCTTCTTTTTCAAGAGCCGTGCGAGGAGATGGACGAGTCCTGGCGGCATGGCACCCTCATCGGCGGCATGGCCTGCCGTGACCTGCTGCAAGTCGCCAGAGCCGTGCGTCATCGTCCGGGGAATCGAACACCAGAAGGGTGATGATGAGTCGGCGGCCAGGAACGAGGAAACGGTCATCACTTATAGTCTGCGGCGCTTCCGGCAAAGCTGGGTCATCGCCACATAGTCCCAGGGATGGCCCTGGTTCGGCTCTGGCCTTGCCAGCGACAGACCACAGGCAACACCGAGCATCCCACTTGAGGGCCAACTCCTGCTTGTTCAGGTCCCTGCCGGTGACGAACAGGGCCGCGTCGTGCTGCCCGCGCTAGCGTTTGAGCACGAGCCGGCATCGGCGCAGCCCGTCAAGCCGAGCGTGCCGCTGACCGCGTCCACAGGGTCGGCTGACTCCATCTTCCGGCAATGGTGCAAGACCAGAATCGCGATGCCGAACTTGTCGGCGAGGGCCTTGACGTCCGTGGCGTGCTGGTAGTCCTCGTCGTAGCTGTCACGGCCGCGGATCTTCGACGGCCTGAACTTCGCCCACGTGTCGATCACCACCAGGCGGGCGGACGGGGTTCGCCAGCAGCCAATCGGCGATGTCAGCCAGGCCGCCCTTGTCCTGCCGGGCCCACTGGACCGCCATCGTGAGATCGGCAGGTGCGGCCACGTCGCCCGTGCCCAGCAGCTTTGCCAGGCGACTCTGTAGCCGCCGCTTCGTGTCCTCCAGGGCCAGGTAGAGCACCGGACCGGTGTCAACGGGGATTCCGCCCAGCGCGACGTCGCCGCTGGCGATGGCAATGGAGATGTTCAGCGCCATCCAACTCTTGCCGAGCTTCGGCTTGCCGGCCAGCACTCCCATGCCCTCGGAAATGAGCCCGTCAACCACGCAACGTGGTTCGTCGAGCCGCATCGCTTGGAGTTCCGCCGCGGTGAAGGTCTCGGCCGATGGCACGGTCCGAGCCGTGGTGATTCCCGCGGCGCCTAGCAGCCGCAGTGTGTGGCCGTTGGCCGTTCTGTGACGGTTTGCTATTTCGGGACGCGAGGGATATCATTGCCTGTTCCGACCTCTGGCCCCGGTTTTGGGTTGCAGCCCACCGGGGCCATTTCCATTCACTGCCACGAAAAAACCCGCTCGCAGGCCGCGATGGCAGCCTCCGGCGAGTGTTTGCGCTTGCCGGCAACGGACAGCAGCCACCTCCAGCATGTGGCCATCGATGGCCGAGATGGCACATGTCTGTGGATGTCTGTCGTCGGGATCAGGTGCTCCGTGCTGATGTCGATCATGGCGTGCTCACTCCCCGTAGTAGTCTGCGTCGGCAACTGTCAGATCCTATCGCCGATCCTTGGCGACTGCTGACGTAAGTGCTTGTATATAAAAACTATATACACATTCCCTTGCGCTCGGGAGACGGAAAACGCGGCACCAAAAGGAGTAGCGGTGTGGGGGAAACAAAAAGTTGTAGGACACCCCAAACAAAAGGAAAGCGGCACAGAATACCGAACAACAGTTGGG
>JAIEMG010000044.1 GCA_019752375.1 Gemmataceae bacterium
AGGGCGGACCGTTCACTGCCGCGAGGCAGAGCCTCGCCGGCAGTGCGTGACCGGGCAGAGCCCGGTCACGAGGGCAAAGGCTTCGACCAAGCAGGTCGCGCAGAAACGGGTTTGCACCCCATTTCGCCCGGATGGTGGACTTCCGTTTCAATCCGACTTATACTTGGGTGCTAGTGGTGACGCGACACCTTCCTGCCTTCCCTCCCACCCGGGTGTCATGCCCATAGAAACGGCCACCTCCCTGGTCGATACGCTGCGCCAGCTGCAGCTTCTGGAACCGGCACAACTGGCCGAGCTTTCCCAGTCGGCCGCGCGCTTTGCCGATCCCAGCGCCCTGGCCAAGGAGTTGCTGCAACGGTCCTGGCTTACTCCCTATCAAGTCAACCAGTTGCTGCAAGGCAAGGGCAACGAGCTCGTCCTGGGCCAGTATGTGCTTCTCGAACGCATCGGCGAAGGCGGCATGGGCCAGGTGTTCAAGGCCTGGCAGCGGCGCATGAACCGCGTTGTCGCCTTGAAGGTCATTCGCAAGGACAAGTTGTCCAATCCCGAGGCGGTCAAGCGTTTCCATCGCGAAATCCAGGCCGCGGCACAGCTCTCGCACCCTAACGTGGTCGTCGCCTACGATGCGGACCAGGTCGCCGGCACGCACTTTTTCGTGATGGAATTCGTGGAAGGCACCGACCTGGCGCAAATGGTGCGGCAATCCGGCCCACTGCCCGCGGTGTTCGCATGTGACTACATTCGCCAGGCGGCGCTGGGGCTGCAGCATGCGCACGAAAAAGGGTTGGTCCACCGCGACATCAAGCCCTCCAACCTCCTCGTCGCCTGGGCGGCCAGCCGCAATGTTCGCGTCGGCGCCCCGGCACGCGCGCAAGCGGAATCGACGGGGCGGCCCGTGGTCAAGATCCTCGACATGGGCCTGGCCCGCCTTGAAGGCAACGACGATGAGGACGCCACCAGCCAGCTGACCCAGGAGGGGTCGGTGATGGGCACCGTCGATTACCTGGCCCCCGAGCAGGCGCAGAATGCGCGCCTGGCCGATATCCGGTCCGACATCTACGCCCTGGGCTGCACGTTTTACTACCTGTTGACCGGCCGCGTGCCGTTCCCTGGCGGGAGTGCCACCGAGAAGCTGCTGAAACACCGCCTCGATGTGCCGGATGCGGTGGAAAAGGTCTGTCCGGCGGTTCCCGCGGGCGTCGGCGCGGTGCTCCGCAAGATGATCGCCAAGCGGCCCGAGGATCGCTACCAGACCCCGGCTGAAGTGGCGGATGCCCTCAGCGTACCGCTGGCACGCATCGGCGCGAACTTGCCGGCCGCCAACGGATCGCCCGCCTCCTCCGACTATCGTGCTGGTGCAGTACCGGTCGCGGTGCTGGTGTCCGGAAATGTCAACGCTCCTCTGGCGACACCGATTCCGCACAGCGACTCGACGCAGTTCTCCACGCGCCTGGTCAACCTTGTGAAGAAGCCGTGGCACCGCTATCGCTGGAAAGCGGTCGCGGCTGGCGCCGGCGCTGCGCTGCTCTTTCTGCTGCTGATCGTGCTGGTCTGGCCCAGCTCGCGAAAGTCGCGCCGGGCGGTACCGGCGCTGCCTGCCGCGGAGCAAGCCACCGAAGCCGACCTCAAACGGATCAAGGACCGTCTGGACGACTACGCCGGCGATCCCGAGTTGGTCCGCCGTTTCCTGGTGTCAGTCCAGCGCATCCATGCGACGGATTCTCAGGGCATTCAAGCGGCGGAGTTGCTGGCGTCGCTGCCGTCGCCGCTCGACCGCCTGGACCCCGGCAAGATCAGCGCCGACGATCGCGAGGCGTCCGCTCAGAAAGACGGACTGGTTGCGGTGATCGGCGAACAGCGCATGCGACACTGGGCGCGGGGCCGGGGCGTGGCGTTCAGTCCGGACGGCAAGACCGTCGCCAGCGGGGCCGAAGACGGGTTCATCCGCCTGTGGGACGCGGGCACCGGCAAGCAGCTCCGTTCCATCGCCCACGGACCGCCAGCCTACTGGCTGGCCTACTTCCAGAACGGCCGACGGGTGGCGGCATTGGACGCATACGGCAACTTGAGAACCTGGGACCCCGGCACCGGGCGCGAGGTATCGACGGTTGCTGGCCGATTCCTGGGCTCGACGACAGATCGAGAAACCGTGGCGACGGCCTCCGCCAGCAATCCCAGCCACGTCCGCCTCTGGAACTTCAGCACCGGCAAGGAGAAGTCCACGTTCACGGGCCATACCAATCAGGTGGTGGCCGTGGCCTTTTCGCCGGACGGTCTGCTTGCCGCCAGTGGAAGCCTGGATCAACTCATCTACTTCTGGGATCCCGCCACCGGCAGGGCGCGCGGCACGCCGCTCAAGGGCCATAATTCGACCGTCATGTCGGTCCATTTCACCGCTGACGGCAAGTTCCTGTCGTCGCACGATTACAATTTGAATCTCAAGGTCTGGGATACCACCAGCGGCAAGGAGCTCTCGTCGATGCTGTTATACGGCATCTACGGGTGGGCGCCCGACGGACGGACTGTGGTCGTCCGCGCCACGGACAACACCGCGAAGCTCTATGACGTGGCAGCACAGAAGGAACGGAAAACGCTACGGCACGAACAGGGGTACATCGGTTCCGTCGCCTATTCTCCGGACGGGGCGATTCTGGCCACGGCGACCGGCTCCTATGGCGACACGATCAAGCTCTGGGAGACAGCGACCGGGGCCGAGCGGCTCGCGTTCAAAGGCTACAGTGGTCCGATCGGCGCCCTGGCTTGGAGTGACACAGGCAGGAAGCTCGCCAGCATCGGGCTGGACGGTTCGGTCCGCATCTGGGACGCCACCACCGGCACTGAGTTACAGCCGTTGACAAGCCGGGCGGAGACGTATCGCCTGGCAAATTTCAGCCGCGACGGCCAGACGCTGGCACTGGCTTCCGGCGGTGTGGTCCACCTGGTGGACGCGGCTACCGGGCAGAAGCGCATCGCTGCGCCCGGCCACTCGAGCGTGATCGATCACCTCGTTTTCTCTCCAGACGACCAGACCCTGGCCAGCGGCGGCCGAGACGGCGTCGCCAAGCTTTGGGACGTGCTCAGCGGTCAGCCTCAGGCGACGCTCAGGCATGGCACCATTGGCATCAATGGCATCGGCTTCACGCCGGACGGCAAGATCGTGGCCACGGGCGAGTGGTACAACAGCAAGCTGTGGGACGTGGCCACCGGCCAGCCCCGGCATACGTTTGATGCTCCCAAAGCGGGGCAAGGTTCCATGGCGCTGGCGCCCGACGGCAAAGTGCTCGCGGCCGGCAACGTCGACGGAACGGTGACCCTCCTCGACATGGGCAGCAAGAAGACCCTGCGCACCATTCCGGCGGGCAAGGGCGGCATCTATGTTTCGTATGCGCCCGACGGCCGAACGATCATCATGCGTGGCGCTCTGGATGGGGTCAGCAAGCTCTGGGACGTGGCGGGCAACCGAGAACGCGGGACCTTGCCGCCGGCCTGGAATGTCGTCCCCAGTCCCGATGGCCGAACCGCGACGGTTTCTTCCGGCGAACTGGGCGACTTACGCCTCTTCGATCTGACTACCGCCCAGGTCAAGATGCCGCTGGAGGGACATACGCGGAAGGTGGAGGCGATGGTGTATTCGCCGGACGGTCAGATGATCGCCTCGGTGGGACACGACGGACGCGTGTTCGTCTGGGAACCCACGTCGCGCCGGCGGCGAGCGCATGAATGGCACCTGCCGGGGCCGGTCCAGAGCGTAGCCTTTGCGCCCGACAGTCGCCACATTGCGACCGTCAATGGCAACGGCAGCGTCTACATCTTCCGCCTGGGGCCGCCGGCGTTGCGTCCTGCCCCGTGAACACCGTTCAACCAGCGTGGGTGAAGCTCGCCGACGAGCCTTGCCCTGTCTGGTTCACGCGATCGACGCGGATCTTGCCCGACCGGCCGTCGCTGAGCACCAGCTCGAAAGGTTCCTCCAGTTCGACGGTGTTGCCGGCAGGCAGCGTGAAGTAACCGGACCAACGCTCCGCGCCCTGCGGGCCCACGTCAACCGTCAGCCGGCCTTCCACTCCTTCAATGATTGTCTGACCGCGGCGCATCAGGTTGCCACGAAAACTGTCCACGGCGCTCTCCGTTAGAATTGCTGGCAAGTGGATTCGATGAGGGAAGTTGACTTCGTCAGTATAAATGGCGGACGGGCCGTGTGGCAAAGGAAAGTCAGCAGTTAGAAGACAAACCGCCTGTCCCCATCCTCGCGCTCACCGACACCCGGCACCGTTGACAAACGGGCACCCGCGGGTAGACTGCGAGTGGCGATGGGGTTCGCCGTTAACCGCCGCGCTGCGGCTGATGACCCCTACCTTGAAGGAGCTCCTTTTGGGTGGGGATGCGCTGTGCAAAACGCGCCCCGACGGGAGCCACGGTTTCCGGCGGGGCGTTCGCTTGCGCCGCCCGAGCAGAGGGACGATTGCGTGCGAGCCTGGCTTCCCAGCGTGAACGAATGGTTCTACCAGCTGGCGACGCACAAGGTCATGCTGTTGACCGTCGGCGGCGCCGTCGGCACCAATGCCCGCTACTGGATCGGCCGCTGGATCAACTCGTATGTCTGGGCGCAGGACTTTCCGTATGCGACGATGGGAATCAACGTCAGCGGGTCGTTCATCCTGGGCTTGGCGGCCGTCCTCATCCTGGAGTACATGCCGCCGGAGCACCAACCGTGGTTCCTGCTGATTGGCATCGGCTTCTGCGGCGGCTTCACGACGTTTTCCACCTTCGAGTTCGAGACGTTTCGTCTCATCCAGGATGGCAGCTGGCTGCGGGCGCTGATTAACGTCGTCGGCAGCGTCCTGCTTGGCTTCATTGCCGTGGTCCTGGGAGTGATGCTGGCACGCGTCATCGCCGAGGGACCGGGGCGAACGCGGGAGAGTGAACCCATGAAGATCGAAAAAGACGCCAAGCTGGTGACGATCTACGTCAACAGCGACGACCAGTTCCAGGGCCGTCCGCTCTACTCGGCCATCATTGGCGTCTGCCAGGAACAAGGCATCGCCGGCGCCACGGTGTTGCGCTGTGCCGAAGGCTACGGCGCCCACCACCGCCTGCATACGACGCGTCTGATGAGCCTGTCCGAGAGCCTGCCGATGCGCATCGAGATCATCGACATGCCCGATCGAGTCGAGAAGCTGCTGGCAGCCCTGGAAAAGATGATGCCCGAGGGCCTGGTGACGGTGCAGGACGTCCACATGGTCAAGTACGTCGCGGACGACAAGGGGTAGCGCTCGAAAAAATGACGAAGGACGAAGCCCGAATGACGAATCAATGACCAATGACCAAGCTCCAATTTCCTCGTTCCCAAGCCGGAGAGCCTATGAACGAATTGCCAAACGGGCTATCGCGCGCCGTGTAGCGGAAGTCGCCAGACTTCCGTGCGACAAAGTCCGGTTCGGAACTCTGGCGAGTTCCGAACCGGATATGAAGCGCGCCGTGTAGTGCGGAAGTCGCCAGAGTTCCGTGCGACAAGATCGCCCTCGTTCTCAAGATCCCTCGTACCCAAGCTCCGGAGCTTGGGTACGAGAGGGTAGAGGAGCGGCGCGTTGACCTTTGGTCATTGGGTATTTAGTCATTGATTCGTCATTCGGGCTTCGTCATTCGTCATTCCCGTGACCGATTCAATGCAGCGGGGCAGCGACAGCACTGATGGCCAAGAAGAAGAAAATCCGCGTCGAGATGCGGAAAAACCGCTCCAAGCCCCCGCGGAACAAGGGTTGGACGCGCGGATTTCAGGAGCATGGCTTCACCGAGGTGGCGCCGGTCTCCGACGAGCGGGTGCGCGCCAAGGGCGACCTGTCGCGCAAACGCACCATCGTTCAGGATGAATCGGCGCCGCCCCAGGTCGCCGGCCAGGAACACGCCGAGATGCCGGCCGTGGACGAAGTTGTCTGCCTGCCCGGCCGCGTGCTGCGGGTGCACGGCCTGCAAAGCGTGGTCGAGGTCGCGGATGGCCGGCAATTCCGCTGCGTAGTCCGCCGCGTCCTGCGCACCATGAACACCGATGAACGCAACGTCGTCACCACCGGCGATCGCGTCTGGTTTTTGCCCACCCAGGAAGACGAAGGCGTGATCGAGCGCGTCGAGCCTCGGCACGGCTTGCTAACGCGGGCTTCCCGCCAGCGCGAGCACGTCCTGGTCGCCAACGTGGACCAGGTGGTGATTGTCATGTCGCTGGTGGAGCCGGACCTGAAACCGCACTTGATCGATCGCTACCTGGTCAGCGCCGCCCAGGGCCGCATCGCGCCGATCATTTGTCTGAACAAGTCCGACCTGGTCGATCCCGTGCCGTATCAAACGCTGATCGGACTGTACAACCAGCTCGGCATCCCCGCACTCTTGACCAGTGCTGCCACTGGCGTCGGCATCGACCGCCTGCGTCATTGGCTGCGCGGCCGGCAGACCGTCTTTTCCGGCCAGAGCGGCGTTGGCAAATCCTCGCTCTTGAACGTGATTCAACCTGAGCTGGCCTTGCGCGTCCGCGAGGTGAGCGAGACCAACCAGAAGGGCAAGCACACGACGACCACGGCCGAGCTGATTCGCCTGGACTTCGGCGGTTGGGTCGTCGACACTCCCGGCATCCGCCAGTTCGAGCTCTGGAACATCATGCCCGAAGAAGTGGAGGGCTTCTTCCCCGAGTTCCGCCCTTTCGTGCCCCTGTGCGGCTATCCCGACTGCACCCATACGCACGAGGACCGTTGCGCCATCAAGCGGGCCGTGGACCGGCGACAGATCAGCGCAAGCCGATATTTGAGCTACCTGGGCATGTTTGAAGAGAAGCCGATGGAGAGCGGGGAATGATCGCGCGGCTATGGCCGGGGTGCGGCGGCGGCGAGTGTAACTGAGCCGCAAATGCGGCTTCTGAAACCATGCTGTTCCAGAGATACTGAACGTTATGAGGCCCGAGCGGATCAACGCGGACAAACCGCATCTTTGAAAATCCGATATAGCGGCATCAGTTGACCAGTTCAATCGATGGTTCATGCGCTTTGCGCCAGTGGCATTCCGAACTACGCGTGTCACCACGACTGAACATGTCAAGGCGGCCCTACTCGCTACCAAAGACCTCAGGGAGTTGACTCCTGAGCGGCTCCGGGCCAACCCCGGTGCGCTCCCAACACTCCGTATGTGTACCGCCCCCCCGCTGGCCGTCGACCGATTGGTCGGACTTTCGAGCGCTAATAAGTCGCTCGTAAGTAGGATGGAGGGCGGCAATCTTGCGTCGCGCATGACGGAGGAACTGCTTCAGACGCACCTGGCTTCAGTCTGTGGAGTGCTCAATCAGCTCCTGGATCGCGACATTTTTCCATGGCTCGACGCAGGCATAGGACCGTCGGCACACGAGCGCGACCGGGCTTCGAGCATTGTCGCAGATCGCCTTTGCAGCGCGGTTGCGAATCCCATCGTGCGGAACGCTCAGGAGCAGCGGCAGCTCGCCATGATTGGCGGATTCCTTGACAAACGTGGCTATCGAAAGCAGTCGCATGCCGTCGGGAAACCGCTCAAAGAAATGGAACCCGCCACATACACGTTTCGCATGAATCTACCGGTTGGAAAGACGCTGCGGGTGAACATTCCGATCGATGTGGTTATTCAGCCGATGAAGCCGCGCAAAGGCCGATTGCCAATCCTGATCGAGGCCAAATCAGCGGGTGACTTCACCAACACGAACAAGCGACGGAAGGAAGAGGCGACGAAGATCCATCAGCTCCAGGCAGCCTACGGCACAAACGTGCCGTTCATCCTGTTCCTGTGCGGTTACTTCGGAACAGATTATCTCGGCTACGAAGCCGCCGAGGGGATAGATTGGGTGTGGGAACATCGCATCGAAGATCTTTTGAAGTTAGGGCTCTAGCAAGCATGATCGACCAACAACACAAGAACTCTGCCGAGGCACGCCGTCAGGCAATCCAGGCGGACCTCGACGCAGGGCGCTCGGGGTCTGAACGAAATCGACTGGGCCAATTTGCCACGCCCAACGACTTGGCGATTGAAATCGCTCGCTACACCCAGACCGTCGCAGGCAACTCGTTGTCCACGATTCATTTTGCAGACCCGTCCGTCGGCACCGGGAGTTTCTATTCCGCAGCGCTCACGGTCTTCGGATCGGAACGGATCGGCCGTGCGTTGGGAATCGAGATCGATCCCGCTTTTGGCGATGCCGCCCGCGATTTGTGGGGTGATGCTGGCCTTGACGTCATCTGCGATGATTTCACGCGTGTGGTCGCCCGCAGTTCGCGCCCGCCTTCGCCCAACCTGATCCTTGCCAACCCGCCCTATATTCGGCACCATCACCTGGGTCGCGAGGACAAACAACGCCTGCAAGCGCTGGTCTCCCGAATGAATGGCGTCGAGATCAACGGCCTTTCCGGCCTATATGTGTACTTCCTCTTGCTCGCGACGGCTTGGATGGAAGAGGATGGCTACGCCGCGTGGCTCATTCCGTCGGAGTTCATGGACGTCAACTACGGTGCGGCCCTCAAGCGCTTTCTGATAGATCGCGTTACGTTGCTTCGCGTCCACCGTTTCGATCCCGACGATGTTCAGTTCGGCGATGCGCTGGTGTCATCTGTCGTGCTTATCTTCCGCAAGGCCCCGCCTGTACACGAACATGTTGTAGATTTCAGTTTCGGTGGCACCCTCGGAGTGCCGCGTGTGTGCGATTCGATTCGATTGGAGCAGTTGCGCGAAGCCCGCAAGTGGACAACCTTTCCCAACAACCACAAGAACGATCGGAGCACGCCCACGAACGAGGATGGGCCGACGCTCGGCGACTTTTTCCGAGTGCAACGCGGGATCGCCACAGGAAGCAACAAGTTCTTCATTCTCGAGCGCGCCGATGGCGAGCGTCGTGGCTTCCCCGAACAGTATCTGCGCCCCATTCTCCCTAGCCCTCGCCACCTTCAAGCCACCGTGATCGACTCAGACAGCAAAGGGTATCCGCTGATCGACCGACCGCTCTGCGTCATCGACTGCGATCTGCCTGAACACACGCTGAAGCAGCGGCATACAGCACTATGGAATTACCTCCAGACCGCGGATGAACTTGGAGTCAAAGATGGATTTCTTGTCGGCAAGCGCACCCCGTGGTACAAGCAGGAACAACGGAAGCCGGCACCGTTCCTCTGCACGTACATGGGTCGAGGCTCCGATCAGAAACGACCCTTCCGGTTCGTCTGGAATCGCTCTCAGGCCATCGGCACCAACCTTTACCTCATGCTGTATCCGCGAAATGCGCTTGCAGCAATGCTGCGACAACACACCTCTTGTGCTGCCGATGTCTTTGCTCTGCTCGGCCAAGTCACCGGCCATGAACTGCGAGGTGAGGGCCGCGTGTATGGCGGTGGTCTGAACAAGATTGAACCGAGGGAGTTGGGAAGGATTTCCGCGGCATCGTTCGTGCAGCTGTGGCCCCAGCTCGGAGCGGCTGTGCAACGACAAGGCGACCTGTTCGATTGAGCAAGCATGCTCGGATTCGATTCCTGCTCAAAAATGCTCCTGATCTTCCATTCGGGCATGCTAGGGTGTTAGAGGTATTCTGACCCGTTCACTTCTTGGCGCGTCGCCAGAATTCCAGCACCAGGCCGGACTCCGGTTGCGTCAGATAGGTCTTCGGCCGGTCCTTGCCGGGAAACGCGAAGCACGCTTTCAGCTCGTCGCCTTCCAGCTGGTAAATGCCCTGGAAGGTCTTGCCCTTGTAGGGACCGTCGGCCGGCGTCATGTCGATCGTCTTGGGCGATGCCTTGGGGTTGATCTCAAATGTGCCGCCCGCGGCCTTTGGGAAACCGGGGCCGCCTTCCAGCTTCCACTTGCCGTCCGCGGCGAATGTGTACAGCAATTCCTTGAACACGGAATCGGGCAGGAGTTTGTTCTCCAGCTCGCAGGCGACGACCTTCCATCCGCCGGCCAAGGCTTCCTTGTCCGACTTGGGGGCGTCCGCTGCAATCATCAGTCCGACCGCCAGCAGCGACAGCACGATTCGAGCCATGATGCACCTCCGAGATTGAGCTAGCTAGGGGGAGCATACTGGTCGCTTGGGGCGATGGCAAGCAAACGGCGGCAGCTGGTGGGGGCGGCTGGAAGCCAGCCTCACGCTCTGGCTTGGGTATGAAGACTTGCGGCGGATTTGTGGCAGCAGACGTCCCGGTCTGCCGGTCCGGATGATCTCGGCAGACCTGGAGGTCTGCCGCCACCATGCGATCCCGGCTATTCGCAACACTGCCGTCGCTTACGCAGGTAGTTTCCCCGCGCTTTCATCGACGAGGTAAGGTACCCTCTCCACGGCAACGGCCCAAGGTCGGCATAATCTGCCTCCGCCGACCGGCCTCCCTTCACCGCACGCAACCGGATGCCCAACGCGGCAAGGATCGCCCCGGCGATGGCGCCGCCCAGGACCGCGTCGGCGTGCAAACACTGAAGACCGACCGCACCCGTGATGGCGCCGATCAGTAGTCCGCACACGGCGCCCCAGATCGCGCCGCCGTGAAACTCGATGGCGACCTCCATGAGCGTGGCCCAGCGAAACGGCATGCGCCGCCGCTCGTGAAAGTCGCCAATAACGTCCGCAAAGACGACGTGGCCGAGCGCTCCGAGGACAGCGAAGACGGTCGCCGCCACCAGAGCGCTCCCGGTGCCAACCTTCACGGCAATGGCGAAACCACCCGAAGCGCGAACCGTCGCGCCAAGCATCCATTCGCCGACCATGCTGCCTGTGAAGCCCACGAGGGCCAGGCCGAGGACGCCACGAACGATTTGAAGGACTCGCAGTCGGCGTCGTGCATGGCCGAGATCTTGGGTCCGCTCAACGCTTCCGCGGATTGCCAGGTACCTTTGCCGCAGCTCGACATTGGACATCTCGCCCAGGAGTCGCTCGCGCAGCCGTTCGGCCTCGCTCGCTTGCCAGGCGTCGAGCATCTCCCGCGGGTCCACGGCCGGCCAGCGTTGCTGCATCATCGGCCCCCCGTTCCCAGCACCCGTTGGAGCAAGGCCCATTCCTCGGCCAACCCGGCACGGTCGCCGGGCCGGCCGATGAGCCCGTTGCGACACAGGTGCTGCCAGACGCGAAAGTACAGGCCGTTTTGCGCTGCATCATCGCGGCGCGCCTGGATGGTGGCCGCGGCCCGTCGTTCGCCCTCGGCATCGGTCATGTGCGCCTCGAAGAACGCGCAGCCGTAGGGCGAATGTTCGTGCACGGCACACAGGCCGTCGATGAGCCAGTGACAATGGCCATTGGCCTGTCGGGCCGGCACCAAGGTCGGCACGGGCTTGCACGTCAGCGCCCGCAAGTGCTCCTCGGCCCAGGAAAATACGTCGCGGTCGCCAGGGCATAGGTGCGGTAAGTCGGAAACGTCGAGCGTACCGGGCATGTGCCGGCAGGGCGCCCGGCAGAATTCGCAGCCACACGTGGTCCGCCGGAACCCAAACTGCTCCCGGACGGGTAATGGGATTGCCGTGGACGGACGCTGGAGGTTCATCGGAAGCCGATGGTTGCGTGAGAGATTTTCATGATTCCCGTCCCATGCATCATAACCGAACTTCACCAGCCGGCGTACCTTACCATGGCAGCGGGCTCACGTTGGCGACTTGCCCTTTCTCGACGGATGCCCTTGCGATAGATTTTCCGCCGGCAAGGAGGCCGCGCAAGCATGGACAAGCCATCTCCAGCGGAAATGGGAACCTGGGCGAGCCTGGGCGATTGGCTCTGGTTCGTCGCCTTTGGCGTGGCGTCGTCCCTGTGGTGTCTGAGTGCCGCGGGGCAGCTGGGCGCGACGTTCGACGAGCCGGTCTACCTGAACGTCGGCATGGAGACATGGCGCACGGGCAGCAATCACGGGCTGATGCGCCTGGGAACCATGCCGTTGCCGGTGGACCTCGTCACACTCCCGCTCTACACATGGGAGCAGTGGCGCGGTCGGCCGTTCGATCCTGTAGCCGACTTCGATGTCCTCTTACCGTACGCGCGGGCGATGACGCTCCTCTTCTGGTGGCTCCTTCTGTGCTACGCACGCCTGACAGGCCGCAGCCTGGCGGGACCGTGGGGCGGACGGCTGGCCGTCGCGCTGATCGCATGTGAACCGAGCTTTCTCGCGCATGCGGGGCTGGCGACCACCGACATTTCGATCACTGCGTGTCTATTAGCTCTCGTCTATCACTTCCGTACGGGGCGCGAGGCGGGTTGGTTCCGACGCGTGGCGCTGCCGACGATCTGGTTTGCGCTGGCACTGCTCGCCAAGGCGTCCGCCCTGGTCTATGGACCCCTGTGCCTGCTTGCAGTGGAAGTGGAACGCCTGGTCCGCGCGGGTGCGTTGCCGGGCGCCGGCAGCGGTTGGCGAAACCGATGCCGACAGAGTTTGGCGGCGCTGCTGCCCTGGATGCGCGACATGCGCTGGATCGGCATCGGCGGCCTGGCGGGCATGCTGTTTTATTGCGGCTGCGACTGGCGGGCGGAGCCGTCGTTCGTCAAGTGGGCGAACCGTCTGCCGGAAGGGCCGACCGCGAGCGTCATGGTCTGGCTGGCCGATCACCTGTGCATCTTCACGAACGGCTTCGAGGGCCTGGTGCAGCAGGTGAAGCACAACGTCCGCGGCCACGGCGCCTATTTGCTGGGCCAGCGCGACGCCCGCGCGCTGTGGTTTTACTTCCCCGCGCTGCTGTCGATCAAACTGAGCACGCCGGTGCTGATCGCTCCGTTCGTCGTGGCCCTTTTTCGGCCGCGTGCCCTGTTGAACTGGGCATTCCTGTGTGCAGCGTTCCTCGTGCTGATCAGTCCGGCGTTTCGGGTGCAGCTTGGCATTCGGCTGCTGCTGCCGGTGGTCGCGCTTGGCCTGGTTGGGTTGGCCGCCGCGTTGGTCGAACTATGCCGCGATGTCCCGGCGATATGGCAGCGACGAGTGCTGACGTCGGGCATTGGCGCCGGCGTGGCGTGGACCGCGTGCGCGGCCGTTGTCGTGTGGCCGAACGGGCTGTGCTACATCAACGAATTGTGGGGCGGCATGGACCGCGGGTATCGGCTGGTGAGTGAATCCAATTACGACTGGGGCCAGGGCCTGAACGAACTGGAACGCTGGCGATGCGAGCAGGGCCTGGAGCAACTCGACGTCTGGTACTTCGGCGCCGATCCGACGTTCGAGCGCCGTGGCATGCGCGTCGTACCGTTGCACGTCACAGCGATCGAAGATGCAGCGGACGTGTCCTCCCAGCTTCACGGCCGCTACTTGGCGGTCAGCGCGTCCCTGCTCTACGGCCTGGATCGCGGCAGCAACACCGCGGCCTTTCACCAGTCCGCATCCTACCTGCGTGCTTTGAAGCCGGTTGCGCGAACGACGACGTTTTTCATCTACGAGTTTCCGCAACGCTGAAGGGTTCCTGCTTTCACACTCCATTCTCAGTTTTGGAATCTGGACACCGCTCCTCCCGCACTATACGGTAAGACGACCGGTTCCGCAGTGCGCTCCCACCTGGTGAGGAACCCCGATGAACGGCGCAACCCTCTCCCTCCGCGCGGCCATGCTTTGCGTCTTGCTCTTGCCGGCCCTCGCACCCGCAGCGGAGCCGGAAAAGGACAAGGCGCCGGTCATCCTCGATCTCGACATCGGCACCGATATTGACGACACATTCGCCCTGGCGCTGGCCCTGGCCAGTCCCGAGCTGGACCTGCGCGGCATCACGACCGTCAGCGGCGATACGAAGACGCGGGCGATCATGTGTTGCCGGTTTCTCACTGCTGCCGGTCGCCGGAATGTACCGGTCGCCATCGGCGCTGCCGATAAGCCGCTGCAGGAGCTGCGCGGCATGCAGTGGCAGTACGCAGCCCATCCTGCGGCCATCTACAATCGCACGTCGAAGCCGGTCAAGGAGAGTGCGGTCGAGTTCCTCTATAGCCAGCTCAAGGCGGAGCCGGGCAAGCTCACGATCATCGCGGTCGGCCCGCTGACCAACATCGCCCAGCTGCTGACCGAGCATCCCGATTGCAAGCCGTGGATCAAGCGGCTGGTCATCATGGGCGGTGCGGTGCGCGTCGGTTACAACGCCAAGGCGCCGGCGGAAGCGGAATTCAACATCAAAACCGATCCGAAGGCAGCGAAGGTCGTCTTCACTTCCGGAGTGCCGTTGACCGTGGCGCCGCTGGACGCAACGACCATGCTCAAGCTCGATGCGAAGATGCTCGAGCGGATCTTTGCCAACCGCTCGCTCTTGAACATGCAAGTGGAATCGCTCTTCCAGCTCTGGGACCAGAAGGACGCGCCGATCATGTTCGATCCGGTCGCGGTGACGCTGGCGTTTGACGAGCGTTTCTGCAAGATGGAAGACCTGTTCCTCGAAGTGGACGACAAGGGCTTTACGCGCGAGGGCAAAGGGAAGCCGAACGCGCGCGTGGCGACGTCGATCCAGAAGGACGAGTACCTGAGGTGGTTTGTCGATCGCTTGGCGACGACGATGCCCAAGGCACCAGCGCCGCGAAAGACGGGAAACCTCTCGAGCCTGATTCCGCGCACGGGGCTGCCCAATCGCGTCCATGCCTTCGAGGACTTCGAGACGGATCACGAAAAGCGCTGGTGGATGAGCGGCAAGGCGGAAACGGCGAACGTGCCGTCGGACAGCACGCGCGCTTGCCGGGGCGTCCTCACCCAGGATTTCGACGACCTGCAGGGCGACCTGGCGACAATGTACACGGCGGTCATCTTCAACCCGGTGCCGGGACCGCCGATGGGCAAGAACCCGCGCCTCAGCTTTCGCTACTGGCTCAAGGGCACCGATACGCTGCGCGTGCAGATTTACAGCCTTTCCAAGGGCTACCATCGCTATCTCACCGTGACGAAGCTGCCGCAAGAGAAGTGGGAGTGGGGTACCGTGGACATGACCGCAGCGCGCCGTCCCGACGGCACCGGCGGTCCCCTCTCTGAAGAAGAGCGCATCGACGACATCCAGTTCTACGTCGAGCCGACCGCCGAGCTGCTCGTCGACGATATCGTGCTTTACGACGCCGCGACTCCCGAACAGAAGCGGCCGTATCCGAATCGGGTTCTCTACACCGGGCTGTTCGATACCGGCGCCGGACCGAAGGACCGGTCGAAACACTGGCCCGGCGAGTTCGAAATCGCGCCGAAGAAAGGCTCATTCTGGAATGCAGCCAAGTCGGTCGAGAACGGGAAGCTCGAAGTGCCGTGGATTCAGCTGGGCCTCAAGGGCGAACGGCCCATCGGCGCGACGACGCAACTCTTTTTCCGCTATCGACTGGAAGGGGCGGATACAATCAAGGTCGTCCTCGTCAATCGTACGCGGAAGGAGAGCCATGTCGTCGAGCTCAAGGCGCTCGAGAAGGGCGAATGGGCCGAAGTCGTGGCGGACTTCAGCGCCGATGCGAAGGTGAAGCCCAAGAAGGGCGATCGCGTCGATGAAATCCAGTTCCTCTTGCCGAAAGGCGCGGACCTCCTCATCGACGATGTCCTGCTCTACGAACCAGCCCCTTGACCGCCGCTTGCGGCGTAGCACCCATGTCCGCACCGATCGCCGTCGTCGGCAGCCTGAACGTCGATTTCGTCCTCACCATGCGCCGTTTTCCCGCGTCCGGTGAAACGCTCATCGGCAATGACTTCAGCGTCTTTCCGGGCGGCAAGGGCGCCAACCAGGCGTATGCCGTGGCCAAGCTCGGTGGCGCCGTGCGCATGATCGGCCAGGTCGGGAATGACGCCCACGCGGATTGGCTGAAGCAGCATCTGGCGTCCGCAGGCGTCGATGTCGCCGGCATCGCGACCGATCCGAACGTAAGCACCGGCATCGCGTTCATCGCCATCGATGCGGCGGGCCAGAACCAGATCGTGATCGTACCCGGCGCCAACGGCACCTTCGCCGCCGTTCGCCTGAGGCCCCTGGCAGCAAAGATCGTCCTGCTTCAGCTCGAAATCCCCATGGCGACGGTGGTCGCCGCGGCTCGCAGCGCTCATGCGTCCGGTGCCACAGTCGTCCTTGACCCGGCGCCGGCCCAGGAGCTCCCCGCGGAGTTGCTGCCTTTCGTCCACTATCTCACGCCCAATGAAACCGAACTGAGGACGCTGACCGGCGCTCCCGGCGCACTCGATCGTGCCGAGGCAATACGACAAGCGCGGCTTCTGCGCGAACGGGGAGCGCGGAGTGTCATCGTCAAGTTAGGTGCAGCCGGTGCGCTTCTGGTCGGCGACGGTCGCGAACACTTCTGGCCTGCCCTTCCGGTCGACGCGGTGGACACCACGGCTGCGGGAGACGCATTCAATGGCGCGTTCGCTGCGGCACTCGCAGCCGGTGATGACGAAATCACCGCCGGACGCTTCGCCACCGCAGCAGCGGCGTGTTCCGTCACTCGCCGGGGCGCTCAGCCCTCCATGCCGACGCGAGCCGAAGTTACAGCGCTACTGAACAAGTGAGCGCCGATGGCCCCGGCAAGCGAACGTTTCGCAGCAGTTTCCTTTCGAAAAAACAATGAATGCGCGGCCGCTTCCCGTGGCACTATAAGAAGCAACGCAAGCAACCTACGGGCAAGGACCCCCCATGGCCGGTGGCCGCCTCGACAGCGTGGTGCATTTCTTCCGCCGGTTCGTCGGCCAGCATGGCCTGACGGAAACGGCCGACGGACCGCTGCTGGATAACTTTGTCAGTCGCCGGGACGAGGCTGCCTTCGCCGAGCTGGTTCGGCGGCACGGGCCGCTGGTGCTGGACGTCTGTCGGCGCGTGCTGGGCAACGGAGCGGATGCCGAGGACGCGTTTCAGGCCACGTTTCTGGTCCTGGTCCGGCAAGCGGGCTCGATTCGCCGGCAGGAGTCCCTGGGGAGCTGGCTCTACGGCGTGGCCTATCGTACGGCCCTCAAGGCGAGGGCCGGCGCCGCCCGGCGCCGGGCTCATGAAACAGAGAGGGCAGTCATGGCTGCAGCGGAGCCCCCGGCCGAGGCGGAGTGGTCCGACCTCGGGCCGATCATCAATGAGGAAATCAATCGCCTACCGGAGAAGTACCGGGCGCCGGTAGCTCACGAAGCGCGTCACCCAGCTGACCGAAACGCTCCGCGATCAGGAGACAGTCGCCGGACTGGAAGCCTACCGGCAAGTCGTGCTCCCGGCGAAGCAGCCTGACGCCCTGCAGGAAGACACGGCCGCCATCTTCCAGGACGCCTGGAAGAAGCACATGACGGAACTGACCGAGCGCCAGCCCGCCACTCCCTTGGCGCCGTGGAGCCTCTTCGACGGCACGCTGGCGGTGGAGCTTGCCGACGGCACGCCGCGCGAGATCGAGCTGTCCCTGGCCTTTGGCGCCAACGACAGGATGGTCAGCCTGCCGCGGCGAAAGATCAACGAGCTGGCGCAGCTCCTGGACATCCGCAGTCGACGCATGGGCCGGGGCGATGGGCCGGTCCCGCCGGGCTCGGAGGAGTCGGCGTACATGAAGGACGTATTCCGCCGCGTGATCAACGTCAACCAGATGGCATATCAGATCGGCTACGGTGAATTCGTCTTCAGTCCGGCGATGCGCATCACCCGACTGCGGTTCCACGACGCGGAGCGAACCAAGGCCGAGGTGAGCTTCACCCTTGGCCAGCGCGGCGGCTCCTGGATTTACGAGAAGCGTGACGGCAAGTGGGTGCGAACGGGCGCCAGCGGCATGTGGATCTCGTGAAGGCGGCTAGGTTTCTACCTCTACCTCTCAATTTCTCCACATGTTGCAGAGAAGTTGAGAGGTAGAAATTCCGGGTCGCTACCGAAACCTACGAACTCATTCTCGGCTGAGTTCTAAAGTCACCCCAGCCGTCAGGCAGTGAGAACTGGCACACCGTTTGCACGTTGGTGTGCTTGTCGCCCTTGCTCAGCAATCGCGAGAATTGCCATGAATTGGCCTTCAATACTTACGCTGGACCACGTTCGCGATGTGCTGGGGCCTGCACTGCCAAGGTGGCTCAAGGGCAAGACAGGCATTCCAACTGCTGATGCCGCAGACCGGCTTCGGGGGATGCAGCATGAATTCGAGCAAGCGAACGTCCGTCTGGGCGTCATCGGCGAGAGTGGCTCGGGCAAATCGAGTCTCATCAATGCAATGGTCGGCCGTCATGTTGCTCCGGTGGGCGCTCTGATCGAGACCACGCAGGGGCCTCAAGAGGTTCCGGTGGATGGTCTCACCTTGGTCGATCTTCCAGGCTGCGGCACGCCCAACTGGCCGAAGGACAGCTACATCCATCGACTGGAACTCCTGGAATCGTACGACGGCTTCATTCTGGTCACCGCCCATCGACTCAAGGAATGCGATGCCCTTCTTTTCCAGGAGTTAGCGTCCAAGGCGAAGAAGCCCTTTTTCGTGGTCCGCTCCCACTTCGACCAAGCCGTTGCACGGCACTCCGTGCAAGAAGCCCGCGCGGTAATTACCGGGCATATTCGTCAACAGTTGGCCAGCGACCCACAGTTGCCGGTCTACATGGTCTCGTCGGTGACGCAAGAGCATTATGATCTGGAGCAACTCATTCTCGACATCCGCAACGCACTGCCGGAATGGAAACAGGTTCGTTTCATCATGGCCGCGCACGCGTACGGGCCAGCGACGCTGGCCCGAAAACGTGAGGCCGCGGAGCGGATCGCGGCCGTCTATGCAGGCTTGGCAGCCGCCAATGCTCTCAATCCGATCCCGGGCCTGGACATTAGCGTCGACATCGGGCTGCTGACCACCATGTCGCGCTACATTATTTCAACCTACGGACTTCGTCAGGATCAGATTGACGCGCTGACGGGGCAGGCACGCAGGCGGACGTGGATCTACAAAGCAATGCACGAAGTCGCCGATCGTTTCACTCCATACTTGACCGAGAAGTTCGTCGTCAGCGCCTTGAAACGCGTGGGGACGAAGACGATACTCCGCAATTCGTCGAAATGGGTGCCGCTGGTGGGAACGGTGATATCCGCGGGGATCGGCTATCGCGTGGCGTCCCAATTTGGCGATCAGCTCATCAACGATTGCGAAGTAGCCGCTCGGAAAGTGGGAGACATTTTCGAGCAATCGCTCCCTCCGGAAGAGGAACTGGTGACGTTTCAAGAGGAATGAAAGGGCCAGCGCAGCATTCGCGGAACCCAGAAGCTGTGGTCGATTCTGCGAATTATGCGAGCCAACATTCAAGTACTTGACAACGACATGCCCCGCCCCTCATGGCCGGTGGCCGCCTCGACAGCGTCGTGCATTTCTTCCGCCAGTTCGTCGGCCAGCACGGCTTGCCGGATTCCAGGGCGGCAACAAAGTCGAACTGGACGTAGAAGTCATGGTGCGGCCGGGGTGTCGGTTCAGGGAGGAAACCGCGAGTATCTGAATGACTGCGGCGCGAACCTTCGCAAGCCTGCCTTACCCTCAGCTCTTGCCAAGAATCAAATCCAAAGCCCAGCAACCGCGTACATGCTCGCCGGGTTGGCGGCAATGGGTGAGGATGTCAGCGTCGCTGCAGCCGGCGTCTTCGAGGGCGTCGGCGAGGATGGGGAGGCGGTCGAAGGTGCGTTGCTCGTAGATCACCTGAGCGAGCTTCCGGACTGTGCCACTGCTCCAGTCAAGCCAGGATGGATCAACTATCACCCGACAAAATGGATGTTGGAAACTGCAATGAGCGTTCAGGGCCCACTGGCTGAGCAGTCGGAGAGCCGCCCACCTGAAATCCACTGCACTCACCTGGTCTGCCATATCCCGAAGGCCTTGGACGAGCCACTGGCCGCATTCATCATCAAACGGGCATCGACTCCCTGACGCGTTGAAGATGACCTTGGCAGAGAACTCCGCGATCACAAGGAGGAGCAGGTAGATGTTTCCGTGCTCATGCGTGCGATCTTCCACAAGTGTCAGGCTTCGTACAGCACTAAACGCGGCGTGGGCCTCGCTCCACCGCTCGGAATTTCTGGCTATCTCCCACACCGCGTCAACCTGGATGATCTTTGGCCAAACTTGGCGGCAAAGATCCAAGATGTCAGCCGCCCACGCAGGCCGCTTGCAAATCGGAATGAACTCGTAAATAAGCTGACCAGCCTGACTCGTGTTCCCGGCGGACCACAAGTCGTGGAAGTGTCGGAGATCCATTAGTCTTGCTCGTCCCGCCACAGCCCAACCCGCGGCGTTTCATGCCGCAGACGCCAATGCTTGCTCGCGTGCCTGTGCAATGATGTAATTCCAAGCGGCAAACAACCCGGGTAAGTCCGACAGCACAAATCCTTGCTCTTCACGTGTGAATTCCTGGCAATCCAGCCGGGCGAATTCCCAGTAGGAGCCATTGGAGACGCAGCCGTGAATGATGCGCGATGCTCGGTCATTGAGTCGCTGGGCGGCGAGCATGGCAGCCAGGCACTGGCCCCAGCCTTCCTCAAAATCGTCTTGTTTGGCCTGCACCACCAACACGTATGGTTGGTCGCGGACAAGACCCAGGGGCGAGCGCCGAGAGAAGTAGTAGTCGGGAACACCGATCAGTGGCTCTTCCGCGCCGAGAGGAACGTGGCTCCAGAGCAGCAGGGCGTCGCTGTGGGGTTGCCAGATTTCCCAGAGCACGGGAGCAATCAGGAACTCGCAGACCGACGCCTCCGACATGTGGACGTCCATGTTGCGCAAGGTGATCGTCAACCTGGCCCGGAACTGCTCGTTGACGGGCAGGGGAACGGGCTGAACAAACGACTCGACACCGACCGCGATCTGAAAGGGCAGCGCCACTTCGCCAATGCTCTTGTAGCTCCCGAAGGCCATCTTTGCACCTCCACGGACAGGTTAGAACCTATCAGCATCGTCCTCGTTACTTCAGATACTTATCCAGAAAATCCGCCATCTTCGGATACGCGTCCAGCCGGTTCTTCAGCTTGGCCAGGCCGTGGCCTTCGTCTTCGTAGCGCAGGTACTCGACCGGAACCTGTCGCTTCTTGAGTGCCGCGACGATCTGCTCGGCTTCTTCGACCGGCACGCGCGGGTCGTTGGCGCCGTGGATGACCATCATCGGGCACTTGATCTTGTCCACGTGGTTGATGGGACTGATTTCCTCGAGGAACTTGCGGTGGTCGGTCAGGTTGCCATACTCCTTCTCGCGATGGGCACGGCGGTAGGCGCCGGTCTTTTCCAGGAACGTGACGAAGTTGCAGATGCCGACAACATCGATGCCGGCGGCCCAGAGGTCGGGGTAGAAGGTGACCTGGGCCAGCACCATGAAGCCGCCGTAGCTGCCGCCGTAGACGGCCAGCCGCTTCGGATCGCCCTGCTTCTGGTCGCGCAGCCAGTGGGCGGCATGCGCCAGGTCCTTCACGCTGTCCATGCGCTTGACGGTGTTGTCCAGGTTCATGTACTCGGTGCCGTAGCCCGACGAACCGCGGACGTTCGGCGCCAGGATCGCGTAGCCGCGCGCCAGAAAGTACTGAAAGACGCCGGAGAAGTTCGGCCGCGTCTGGCTCTCCGGCCCGCCGTGCGGATAGACGATCACTGGCGGCAAGCGGTCGGACTTGGTCGTCGGCTTGTAGAACCACGCGGGGACCTTGCGGTCGTCGAAGGTCTTGTAGTGGATCAGTTCCGGCTCGACGAACTGGGAGAACGGAATACCCGCGCGGCTGGAGTGCGTGATCTGACGCGGCTTGTTCGTCGACAGGTCCCAGACCCAGAGGTCCGAGTTGTTGCGCGGACCGTCGAAGACGAAGGCCAGCTTGGTGTCATCCGGCGCGAATTCGATGCCGTGGACCACGCCCAGCGGCAGTCCCTGCGGCGAGATCGTCTTGCCGCCTTTGAGATCGCGCAGCTTGAGCTCCGTCTTGCCGTCGACGTTCAGCAGGTACGCAATCCAGCGACCCCTGGGGGAAACGTGAACGCCTTCGACCTCGTGCGTCGGTGTTTCGAGATACGTGAGCTTGCCGCTGACGACGTCGATTTCAGCCAGGCCGGAAAGGTCCTTGCCGTCGGCGGTGCTCGAAAGGTAGATGCGTTTGCCGTCGGCCGACCAATCCGGGCTTTCGTACTGGGCGTCGCCCTTGTGCGGCGTCAGGTGCCGTAGCTTGCCGGACTTCACGTCGGCGATGTAAAGGTCCTGATTGTAATTCGACTCGGGCCGGCTGATGAGGATCGACGCATCGTCGGGCGACCAGCCGCGCGGTGAGAAGTAACCGCCGGGGCCCTTGGCGACCAGCCTGGCATCGCCATCGAGCTTTTGCGTGTAGATGTCGAACCGGCTGGGATCTTCGCGATTGGCACTGAAGGCGAACTGCGTGCCATCGTGGCTCCAGCCGCCGAAACCGTGGATCGCCTTGGGCTGCTTCGACAGGTCGGTTGTGGTCCAGCCTTCGCCAAGGCCGTGATCGGTGCTGCCGGCGATGCCGTGAATGCGATAGAGCTGCGTGCGCTCGTTGCCGCCGGTGTCCATGCTGAATATCAACTCGTGCTTCGTCGGGCTGTAGTGCGCGCCGCGCACGCTCTCGCTGGTGAACGTGAGCTGCACCGGCCAGCCGCCCTCGACGGGAATCTGCCAGAGCTGCGCGACGCCGGTGATGTTCGAGAGAAACGTCAGGTATCGGCCATCCGGCGAGAAGCTCGGGCCATTGGCGGCGCGGATGTTCAGGTAACGGTCGATGGTGAAGATCGGGGGCATGATGATGTCCTTGGCAGAGGTGTTTGAAGTTAGATTCGAGCCCTATGCAACGGGGCCATCTTCGGGCCTTGCAGGTTGGCCGCAATCCTCCTTGTAGCCGCGGAAGAACTGCTCGTGGGTGAGGCGAGCCCAATCGGCGTCTTCCTCGGCATCGTCGCGCATGAAGCTTTCGAGACCCAGGCGTAAAAACTCCAGTTCCTCAATGCGGTTTTCGTCGGCCAGAACAATGACACGGACCGAAAGGCCGGCGGGAAGCTGCTGGACCATTTCAGGTGGGATCGACAGCGTCCCATCCGGCTTGACGCTTGATTCGAACTCGAAGGCAACCATGACTTGTCCCTGTTCGAGAAAAAGAGTGTACCGGGCTCGCACGCTCGCTACCATGCCCGTGGTCCCGAAACTCGCCGCATTATACCCAACCGCCTGCACCTCCGCATGATCTGGACTCAAAACTACGACCCCCTTGGCGCACCGCTGCTTTCCACCCTGGTCGCGGCGGTGCCGATCATCCTGTTGCTGGGGCTGCTGGCCACCGGACGCGTCCCGGCACCGCTGGCCGCCCTCATTGCGCTAATCGGCGCCGTGCTGATCGCCATGCTGGTCTTCACGCCGCCGGAGGTCGCCGAGCGCGGGCGTGAGCCCTGGGTGCAGGCCGTGCTGGCCGCCGCGGGGCACGGCGCGGCGTTCGGGCTCTTTCCAATCGGCTGGATTGTGCTGGCGGCGATCTTCCTGTATTCGCTCACGGTCGAAACCGGGCAGTTCGAGATCGTCAAGCACTCGGTCATCTCTCTGTCGAGCGATCGGCGCATCCAGGCGTTGCTGATCGCGTTCTGCTTCGGCGCCTTCGTGGAAGGTGCCGCGGGGTTCGGTACGCCGGTGGCCATCTCGGCAGCGCTGCTGGTGGGCGCCGGCTTCAAGCCGATCTACGCCGCATGCCTGGCGCTGATCGCGAACACTTCGCCCGTGGCGTTTGGCGCCCTTGGCACGCCAACGACGACCCTTGCCAGCGTCACCGGGCTCGACCTGATGCAGCTGAGCAAGATGGCGGGACGGCAACTGCCATTCTTTTCATTCATCGTGCCGATCTGGCTGGTGACGACGATGGCCGGCTGGCGCGGCGCCCTGGCGATCTGGCCGGCGCTGCTGGTATGCGGCGGCAGCTTCGCGATCGTGCAGTTCGCGGTCGCCAACTACCACGGCCCCTGGCTGGTGGACGTGGCTGGCGGGATCGTGTCGATGGTGTGCCTGGCCCTGTTCCTGAAGGTCTGGCAGCCGCGCGACACTTTTCACTTCGCCGACGAGGAGCCGGCGAAGCCCGATGCGACGACCTACACCGGCCGCCAGATCGCCAGCGCCTGGGTGCCGTGGATGCTGCTGACCGTGTTCGTCTTTCTGTGGGGCCTACCGCAAGTGAAGGACGTGCTTGGCAGCCCGAGCAAGGCGTTCGAGGAGAGCTTCGAGGCCCGCGAGGAAGCGGCCTGGCTGGGACCGACGATGGTCAGCGTGAAGACGCCAGGACTGCACCGACAGATCGCGCGGACAACGGAAGTGGTCGCCGTACCGGACCGAGAGAAAGCGATCTTCCATTTCAACTGGTTATCGGCGACCGGCAGCGGCATCTTCCTGGCCGCGGTGGTGTCGGCCATGTGGCTGCGTATTTCGCCGGCGCGTTTCCTGTCCGTTCTCGCCGCGACTTGCTACCGGATGCGCTGGCCCTTGTTTACGATCGCCTGCATGTTGGCGATTGCGTTCACGACGCGCTACAGCGGCGTGGACGCAACGCTCGGCCTGGCCTTCACTCGCACGGGCTGGATCTACCCGCTGTTCGCCGCCCTCCTCGGCTGGGTCGGGGTGGCGCTGACCGGCTCGGACACTTCAGCCAATGCCCTGTTCGGCAGCCTGCAAACGATCACGGCCAGCAAGCTCGTGGAAGGAAACGTGCTGCCGCTGACGGTGCCGCAGGCCTCGGTGCTCCTGGCCAGCGCCAACAGCTCCGGCGGCGTGATGGGCAAGATGATCGACGCCCAGAGCATCGTCGTCAGCGCCGCCGCGACCGGCCAGCACGGGCAGGAAGGTGCGATCCTGCGTTTCGTCTTCTGGCATAGCCTGGTGCTCGCGGTGCTGATGGGGCTGTTGGTAATGGCGCAGGCGTATTGGTGGAGTTGGATGATCCCGTGAGGGATGGAATGACCGACCCACCGACCACAGGAGTTGAACTCCGCCGTTGGAGTCACGGAACCGCGCCCAGTCCCGGCCCCGTCAGCAGTCCCGTTTCCATCGTGCCGTCGATGATGCGAAAGACTCCAGGAAACCGCTGCGCCCATTCCTGGTTCGCGACCGGTACGTACTGACGTGAATTCGCTTCAATGGCGGCCACGCCCGGAACGTGTGCTGCCAGGCCTGCCGAGTGAATGAGCGACGCGCCCGGGCAGGTCAAGTCTTGCACGCACAGGAACATGTTCGCCTTCTGGGCCGCGGCGGCCATCAGGAGCGATTGGCTCTGGCCCTTGCACGCCTTGAGGGCCGCGCCGGTGTAGCCCATCTCCCTCGCCAGGATCAGGCTTTCCTGGTCGATGAGCGATTCGTCGATGACCACCGGCCGCAAGCGCGAGGCCTCGTGCATGGGGTTTGCGCGATTGGCCTTGAGGTCGCGGGCCGTCGGCTGCTCGATGTACTGGATGCGCTGAAAGCCGGCCGGCGCTTGCTCCTTGACGCGGGCCAGGACTTCCAGGAGATAGCTGACGTTGGGGCACTTCTCGTTGAAGTCCAACGAATAGAACCACTCCGTCACGCCGCGCCGCGCCTGCGTGGCGGCACTGGCGCGCTCGACGCGCAGGACGCGATCCACGTCCCAGTCGGCGTTGTCGCCGTTCAGCTTGATCTTGATGTGCGTCAGGCCGTTGACCTCGATCCATTCCGGCAGCGTCTCCGGCAAACCGTCGTCGATCGGACGGGCGACATCGGCGCTTTCAATGGGATCGAGGGCGCCAACCAGGTGATACAGCGGCATGCGCGGCTTCGGCTCGCTGCGGATGTAGCGGTCGAGGTATTCGCCCTTGAACTCGCTGCCGAGGTAGTGCGACAGGTCGTGATTGACGAACTCCGGGCCGTAGGTGCGATAGCAGTTCAGACCGAGCGCTTTGCCGTAGGCGTCGTGGACCGCCGCGTCGAACGCGCTGGCGACGACGAGAGTGCAGAGGATCGGAATCGCCTCGGCGAGTTGCAGCTGCTTGGTGAGTTCCTTGGCCGCCTTGACGTACAAGGGTTCGAGGACGTGGTTCAGCTCGAGGGGATGTCCGCTCTCCTTGCATGCCGACGTGATGGCTGCGAGGCGCTCGGCCAGCGCCTTCATGGCTGCGAGCGTGACGTCGTAGGACAGCGCCTTGGACGGGAACGACCAGACGTTGCCCAGCGGCATGGAGCCGAAACCGGTCGCGCTCTTGCCGTCCTGGGTGCGTACCCGGCAACGGACATTGATCAGCGTGGCCCGGTCCAAGGCCACGCCGCCGAACTTGATCGGCGTCCGGTAGTGGTGGTCCTCGTAGGAGTGCGTCACCTCTTCGATGCGGATGTCGGTCGCCTTCGCCATCGAGTGCCTCGCAAGTGAGTCGGTCTGTCGCGCAGGCCTTCGCGGCAAAGGTATTTCTGGCTCCCCTCGCCCCTGTACTCAGGGGCGAGGGGAGCAGGAAGTGCGTTGCCGCAAAGTCGTCGGTCGGGGCCGGTCGAGAATCGTTGGAAGCTCCGAATGCGCCCCGGTACGATGCGCTGGAGGAAATCCCTCTCGGTGTGGGGTATCCTATCCGATTGGCACCGCCGCCGCCATAAACTGTGAAACCTCCCGACCGGATCGAGCATCCAACTCTTGTCGCCCGGTGAGTACTATAGCGCTGGTTTGGAAGCACGATTCACCGGAACCGTCTGTAGCCGCAGGCTTTCGCCTGCGACGCCACGCCGCAGGCTGAAGCCTGCGGCTACAGACGTTGCGCAGATCGTTCCGCAGAATGTTGCGCTGTAATATTAGTTAGAATGACAGAGGACGTTTAACCATGCGTTGGATCATCACGGCACTCGTCGTGCTCGGCTGTCTGATCGGAGCCTATGCCTGGCTCGGCAGCGACATCCCGGAAAGAGAGGGAAAACCCATGCAAGGTAAGGTGGAGAAACCGGAAAGCGAGTGGCGCGCCCAGCTGACGCCGGAGCAATATCGCGTGGCCCGTGAGAAGGGCACCGAACGCGCTTTCACCGGTGCGTACTGGGACACGAAGACGCCCGGCACCTACGAGTGCATCTGCTGTGGGCAGCCGTTGTTCACCTCGGAGACGAAGTTTGACTCCGGCACGGGCTGGCCGAGCTTCTGGCAACCCGTCGAGGAGAACAGCGTTTCACTGCACTCGGATAACGCCTGGCTGATGCGGCGGACCGAAGTCGTCTGCAGTCGCTGCGATGCGCACCTGGGGCACGTCTTCAAGGACGGCCCGAAGCCGACCGGGCTTCGCTACTGCATGAACTCGGCGGCGTTGAAGCTGGTCCCCAAGGAAGGCAAGTGAAGGAGACAACCATGAAGCGCTGGCCCTGGAGCTTTTTCTTCTGCTCGGCACTGGTCGGCTGCGAGCGGCCATCCGCCAGTTTGCCGGTCCCGCCGATCGACCTCGCTGCTCCGACCGAGGTGGAGACCGCCACGTTCGCGTTGGGCTGATTCTGGCATCCCGACTCCCAGTTTGGGAGCCTGCCCGGCGTGGTTCGCACGCGCGTCGGCTACTGCGGTGGCCAGAAGAAGGACCCCACCTACTACAGCCTTGGCGACCACACGGAGTCGCTCCAGATCGACTTCGATCCGCGTCAGACCACCTACGAGACGCTGCTCGATCTTTTCTGGAAGACCCACAATCCCTGCTCGAAGGCAGGCAGCCGGCAGTACATGTCGGCCGTGTTCTACGCGAACGAACATCAGAAGCAGCGGGCGACGGAGACCGGGCAGAAGGAAGCCGAGTGGCGCGGCGCACGCATCGCCACGGAGATCTTGCCGCTGCGCGAGTTCTACCTGGCCGAGGACTACCACCAGAAGTACATGCTCCGCCGCCGGTCGAACCTGGTGCGCGACTTCCGTGCCATGTATCCAGACGACGCGGACATGGTGCGCTCCACGGCTGCGGCACGCGTGAATGGCTACGCCGGCGGCAACGGCGACCCTGTAATGCTGGAGAAGGAAATCGACAGTCTGGGTCTATCGCCAGATGCGGCTGAGTCGTTGCGACAGATCGTCCATCGACGCTGAGTACTCATTCCAGAATTTGTTCGTAGTTCCGCCTTCAGGCGGTCTTCGGCCCGAAGACCGCCTTCTATGAGACCGCTTTTGTCAAGCTCCGTCGCTGATTTTTCTCGTGCCGTCGTGCGGGGG
>JAIEMG010000248.1 GCA_019752375.1 Gemmataceae bacterium
GATGTGCAAGGTCTCCGGCATTTACGGCAACGTGTCCGCGCAGGATTGGCCGGCCGACAAGTTGGCGCCGATCGTCCGCACAGTCATCGATCAGTTTGGCTGGGACCGCGTCATGTTCGCCGGCGATTGGCCGGTGGTAAACCTGGGCGCGTCATTCAAGCAGTGGGTGGCGGTGGTGTGCGAGATCGTCCGCGCCGACAAGCCGGAGAATCAGGCACGACTGTTCCGCGATAATGCGGTCAAGTTCTACGGACTGTAAGCAGGGATGAGGGAGGATTTCCCTCATCCCTCATCCCTCCCTACGTGTGCGCCACCTGTGCCTTTGCGCCTGCTCCCTTGTGCCCGTTGGCTCCGTTGTGGTTCCATGGCGGCAAGTTGCCCTGGGCATCGAACATCAGCGGCTGCGCACTGTTGATGACTTCGAAGTCGGTGGCCCGATGCGGATCGTCGAGGCACGGTCCCGAGACTTCCACTTCTTCCACCAGCAGCGTATTGCGAATGCGCAGGATGCGTGCTTCCTCCGGCATGCGGGTGCCGATGATCGCTAGGGCCGCGTCGATCACTTCGCGATCGGTCTCCATGTGGACCGGCAGATTCGCGCCTTCGGGATAGCCAGCGGTCAGGCAGTTGATGATGGTGGCCTGGTAGTTCATGGCCTTCACCAGCCGGGTCGTGGTGAAGTCGGCCAGGCCGATGCCGGCGGCATTGCCGTGCGTGCGTTCGCTCAGGCCGCGGACAAAGATGCGCATCATCTGCGGCTGGTTCGTCACGGAATTGTCGGTGCGAAAGGCGCGTTTGCGGCCGACGATGTTCGTATCCATGCCGGAACCGCTGATGTCCTTGCCGATCTCATCGATGATGAGCAGATCGGCCTTCGACAGGGGCAGCTTTGCCATCCATTGCTTGGCAAGGACCAGCAACTCCTCTTCCTTCTTCTCGAAATCAGCCGGCCGGGCGGCATCGATGCGGCAGGTTTCGTCGTAGGCGTTCTCGACGATGCCGACGCCGAATGCGATCGGCGACGACGCCTTCACGACCTTGCCGACGGAGCGCACCACCTGGTCGAATGGGTATTCGAGAAGGATGCGATGGTAGGCGAGCGCTCCGGCGTGCTTGCCCAGGCCGATCATCAGCATCTTCATCAGACCGCTTTCGATCGGGCCGTGATAGCCCGTGTGTGGCTTGATGCGGGCGACGACGCCGATGTGATCGGCCTCGGAGGCATGGCGGTCGAGGACCACCGTGAAGCCTTCCGGCGTCGTGCCCATCGAGACGACTTCCATGGAGGCGCGGATGGGAGCGCCGACAAACGCCTCGGTGATGCCGTAGCTTTCCAGCACATGGCGCTGGCCTTCGGCGGTGCCGCCGCCGTGGCTTCCCATCGCCGGCACCAGGAATGGCTTGCCGCCGAGCTTCTTCACATACTCGACGACGCTCTTCAGAATTGTCGGAATGTTGGCAATGCCCCGGCTGCCGGCCGTCAGCGCGACGGTCTGTCCGGGCCGGATGGTGCTGCCCAGGTCCAGCGGTTCCAGGGCAGCGCGCACCGCAGCGCCGACGTCTTCCAGACGCGGGCGGTCGAACTTCTGACGCACGCGGAAGAGTTTGGGATATCCCACAGTGGTTCTTGCTCCGAAGGCTCCGATCCGAGGGACGTCGTCGCGACGCGCCTGCCCAACAGAGTACCGCATCCGACTGCCGATGATTAGCGTTTTCTTGTTCGCGTGGTTCTTTTGAACATGACTCTGTAACCCAGACGCTCCGTGCCCGCCCTGATTGCCGTTGCACCCGTTGCGCGGGGCGTCTATAAATCAAGGTGGCACCCGGCACTCTCAGCATGGACGTTTCCTCTCCCGTGCTCGGTTCCCTATCTCCATTGGTGCCAGGATCATGATTCAACCCCAAGCGCCGCGGGCGGTTCCGGCCACGCTCGGCCTGTGGGATACCATCAGCCTGATCGTCGGCATCATCGTCGGCGTGGGGATCTTCAAAGTCCCGGGCGACGTGCTCGCCAGCGTATCGAGTCCGTGGGAATCGATGGCTGCCTGGGTGCTAGGCGGCATCCTGTCGGTGATCGGCGCCCTTTGCTTCGCGGAACTGGCCAGCGCCTTTCCGCGCTCGGGCGGCGACTACGTGTATCTCACCCGCGCCTTCGGTCCTGGTTTGGGCTTCCTGTCGGGCTGGGCGCAGCTGTCCGTCGTCCGGACCGGCGGGGGCATCGCAGCCTTGGCCTACGTCTTCGCCGACTCGGCGCGCGACCTCGGCGGATTCAGCGGCTACACGGTCATTCCCATTGCAGTGCTCGTCATTGTCGTCCTGACGCTCGTCAACATCCTCGGCGCTGCACCGGGTGTGTGGACGCAAAACTGGTTGACCATTGCCAAGCTCGTCGGCCTGGCGGCACTGGTCCTGGCCGGTTTCTTCTGGTCCAATCCGCAACCGGCACCCGCGACCGAACCTGCCGTCCGAACGGGTACGTTTGCCGTGGCGATGATTTTCATCCTCTTCGCCTACGATGGCTGGAACGAGGCGGCCTATGTCGCCGGCGAAGTGCGCGGCTGGCGCCGGACCATGCCGCTGGCGCTGATCCTCGGCACCAGTGCGGTGATGGTGATCTATCTGGTGGTCAACGCAGCTTACATCTACGGGCTCGGCTTTGACGCCGCGCGGGCGCCGGCGGCACGCATCGGCGACTTGCTGGCGCTGGCGCTGGGCGAGAACGGGGCGCGGGCGGTCAGCGTACTGATCATGGTTTCCGTGCTGAGCGCGGCCAACGGCACCATCTTCGCCGGCGCCCGACTCTATGCGGAGATGGGCAGCGACCATGCCATCTTCGCGCCGCTGGGACGTTGGAGCCGGCGCTGGGGTACGCCGATCGGCGCTCTGGTCGTGCAGGCGCTAATCTGCATCGGCATGGTGGTGGGAGTCGGCTGGTGGGGGAAGGGGCAGGAAGGCTTCGAAACACTGGTCACGTGCACCGCGCCGGTCTTCTGGCTGTTTTTCCTGCTGACGGGTGTATCGCTCTTCGTGCTTCGCTTCAAGGAGCCCCACATCGAGCGGCCCTTCCTCGTGCCCATCTACCCCGTCACGCCGCTCATTTTCTGTGGTTGCTGTGCCTACATGCTCTATGGAAGTGTGGATTACGCCAAGGGCGCGGGGCTGATCGGCCTGGCCATCGTGCTGGCGGGATTGCCGCTCTATGTCGTCTCGCGGAGGCTCACCGGCAATGGGCCCCCAGCGATGCGTTCCCCGGCGAAATGCGCGTCCCGGCGCGGCGGCGAAGAAAAGCGACTTGCTGTTTAGGTTCGCCGGGAAGCGCAAGCGTCGGATGATTAATTCCGTCGCTTGCGCGTCCGGCTAACTCTTGCGTGCTCGCCGCGCTCCCATGCCGTCCGGATCGAAGAACAAGGCGGGAAACTCCGTCTCGTCGTCGTACGTCGCCTCGGCGATGGTGATGCCTTCCATGCAGGCCCGGAACAGGTTGGTGCCGCACAGGTCGGCGCCGCGCAATCCCGCGCCGGTCAGGTTGGCACCGGTCAAGTTGGCGCCGCGCAGGTTGGCGTTGGTCAGTGTCGCGTCCTGCAGGTTGGCGCCGATCAGGATCGCGTTGACGAGATTGGCTCCCGACAGGTTGGACTGGGTGAATTCCGCCACGGACAGGTCGGCACCTTCCAGGTTGGCGCCCGAGAGGTCTTTGCCTGCAAAGTCGGCGACCTGAAGGTCCGCACCTTCCAGGTTTGCCCCGGAGAGCGAGTCGGCGTCAACGGTGCGGATCACTTCCTCGGTCAACTTGTGCTTGATCTCAATCATCGCGTAGCCCTTTCACGCAAGCCCCTGCCGCCTGGGTAGCGAAAAACCTTTGGCAATATAACCCGTCCAGGCATCGGAGGCAAATCGTCCGCTTGACAGGTCGCAATCTCGGTTGACGATTCATACCACTGTCTTCTAGGATGCCAGTGTCGCGTCTGGCTGAGGGACGCTTGCCCCTGGTTGCAGAGAGGAATTCGCCATGTTCAATTGGTTTCGCCGCTCCGCTTCGAAGCCCGCCGTCATGCCGGGAGACCAGCGCGCCGCTCCGCGCGTTGCCTGCGACCGAAAGACCAACGAAAACCTGATTGTTTCCGTGGGGATGGCGTCGTGGCCGGCCCTGGTGCGCGACATCTCCACCTCGGGCGTTTCCCTGGTCATCGGCCAGCGCCACGAGCCGGGCACGCGTCTGCCCATGTGCCTGGTCAACACGCGCAAGGACTTGCGCTGCCCCATCGAGATGGAAGTGGTCCACACGCTGCGCCGGCCGGATGGCTACTGGCTGGCGGGCTGTGCCTTCCAGGATCGTCAGCTGAACGCGGAGGAGCTGGAAGGCCTCCTCTAGTCCTCAACGTGCGGATCGCGACGTAGCGCCGTGCCTTTGGCGGCGGCGGCGATACAATCGCCGCAGAGCGTCAACCGCACCCCGAGGAGCACGTCGATGGCCGCCAAGCCAAAGGTCTTCGTCAGTCGCATCATCCCCGACGCCGGCCTGGACCGGATCAAGGAACACTGCAACGCCGACATCTGGCCCGACCCGCTGCCACCCTCGCGCGACGTGCTGCGCGCCCGCCTTGCCGACTGTGAGGGCCTGGTCTCGCTCCTGACCGACCGCATCGATGGCGAGCTGCTGGATGCGGCGCCGCAACTGCGTGTCGTCAGCAACTTCGCCGTCGGCTTCAACAACATCGACGTGCCGGCGGCCACGACTCGCGGCATCGCGGTCGGCAACACACCCGGCGTGCTGACCGACGCCACGGCCGACATGGCCTTCTGCCTGCTAATCACCGCTGCCCGGCGCGTGGTCGCGGGACATCAGTATTCGCTCTCCGGTGAATGGAAGACCTGGGAGCCGCTTGGCCACCTGGGCCAGGACCTGTTCGGCCGCACGCTCGGCGTCATCGGCATGGGACGCATCGGCTACGCGCTGGCACGGCGCTGCCGGCTTGGCTGGGACATGCCGGTCCTCTATCACGACGTCTACAAGAGCGAGAAGGCCGAGAAGGACCTCGGAGCGAAGTCCGTGGACCTGGACACGCTCCTGCGCGAGTCTGATTTCGTGTCGGTCCACACCGACCTGAACGACAAGACGCGTGGCATGTTCAACGCGGCCGCGTTCAAGCAGATGAAGCGCACCGCGGTGTTCATCAACACCGCCCGCGGCCCGCTAGTGGATCAAAGGGCGTTGCACGACGCCCTGAAATCCGGCACCATCTTCGCCGCCGGGCTGGACGTGACCGACCCAGAGCCCCCATTGCCTGATGACCCGCTGCTGCGTCTGCCAAACGTGGTGATTGCACCACACATCGCCAGCGCCACGGTCGGAACCCGCAACGCAATGGCCGAGATCTGCGCTGGCAACTTGCTCGCGGGACTGCGTGGCGAGAAGCTACCGCATCCCGTCAATCCTGAAGTCGATACGACGCGGCGCAAGGGCTAACGCCCGTTCCACGTCCGTTCCCAATAGACGCAGGCAGCAAGTCCGCCATCAGGTGCGGGTAGCCTGCCGTGTCGCCTCGAGCGACTTTGAGCATCCAAAGTAACCGACGCCCTCAGTCACCAGGGAGCAGATCTCGTGAAAAACGACGGGCACGGCCCGTGTTGTCAGGCCGTGCCCGAACCTCAACGAAGAAGTCTCGTCATTTCTTGAACACCTGATGACACCCCGTGCAACTGCCGTCCAGGTTTTTGCTGGCCAGCTTGACGGCCTTGACGTCGAGCTTATCGCCCTTGTCCAGTGCATCGGCCAGTTTCGTGGAATAGTCCTTCATCTCGTCGGCGAACTTCTTCCAGTCGGCCTTCGGTTTCTTCGGCGCGTCCTTGGCGGGCGTTGCGGCGATGGTCACCTCGGCCACCGCCAGGGTGATGAGGGCCATCTTCTTCAGTTCCGCCGCCTGGGCCTTGAGCGTCTTCTCCGGCATCTTCTTCTTGTCGTCGCCCAGGTCCTGGATGAACTGCTCCATGCCGTCGGGCTTGATCATGCCGGGCTTGTCGCCGACGCCGAAGCCCTTCTTGCCGCGCGGCGCGAAGACGTGCATCAGCTCCTCGCAAGAGCCCTGGACCAGGCCGTCGCACTTGGCCTTCTTGGCCAGGTCGGCCGCTGCCTTCTTGGCATCGTCCGTCTTGCCTTTTTCCAGCAGGTCCGCGATCTTCTTGATGCCGTCGGCGATCTCCTTCGGCACTTCATCCGCCGCGCTCGCCTGGCTGACAAACCACATGCCCAGGACCAGGGCCGCCAGGCCGCCAACCATTCCTCCGGTGCTTCTCTTCATGCGATTCCCCTGTGAGATTCCTTGTGCCGACTCTGGTAACTTATCCGTGCCCATCCCACTTCTGTAGCCGCGGGCTTGAGCCCAATACCGTTCAATTAGGAGCAAATGTTCACTCGATTCTGGTCATGGCGCGGACGTAAGTCCTTATTTCATGGCCGGCAGTTACTGAACACTTGCTCCTAATTGAACGGTATTGGGCTTGAGCCCGCGGAGTGAATCTTCCGCGTCTGTGCGCCACTCCGCAGGCTCAAGCCCGCGGCTACAGAAGCCGCAGGCTCAAGCCTGCGGCTACAGAAGCGGACGATGAAGCGCCCTTTCAACGAGCGATGCAGAATTAGTTGTCATAGCGGAAGACGTCATGGCACTTGGTGCAGCTGGTGTTGGCCTTGTCGGCGGCTGTCTTGATCGCGTCGGCCTTCTTGCCCTTGGCGCCCGCGGCCAGGTCCACGCCGGCGGCTTTCATGTCTTCCGACCACTTGACCCAATCTTTGACCTTCTTCTTGCCCATGTCCTTCTCGATGGGCACCGCCAGCGCTGCGATCTCGCCGATCGCGGCCAGGTGATAGCCCATCTCTTCGAGGCCCTTGGCCTCGTCGTCGAGCTGCTTGGCCGGGATGGCCTTTTCCGCCAGGATTTCGATCTTCTTCTCGATGCCGTCGGGCATGATCGCGCCCGCCTTGGTGCCGGCGCCCAGGCCCTTCTTGCTGCGGAGCTGGAACATGTGCATCAGCTCTTCCATCTCGACTTCGGGCTTCTTACCCTGCATCTTCTTGGCGAGTGCGGCGGCCTCCTTCTTGGCCCCGTCCTTGTCGCCCTTTTCAAGACTCGCGGCAATCTTCAAAATGGCCTCGCGCACTTCCTTGCCGCCGTCGGCGGCGGTGCTTCGGGTCGAAGGGGCCAGCAACCAGGCACCCAGGACCAAGCCGGCGACGCCGAGGACCAGCGATCGTGCGTACCCTCTCATGCGTATCTCCCTGTGAGGTTGACGGTGTGCGGTCATGGCTGACCATGAAAAAAGAGTATCCCGGTGGCAGGCGCTTGGCAACAGTCTTGCAGGTGGGGGCGGATCAACGAAAATCCTTGTGGCACTTGTCGCAGGTGCGATTGAGCTGGTTCAAGGCCTTGAACGCAGCCTTGCCGTCCTTGGCCTTCACGGCATCCGCCAGCACGAACGATTCCTTCCGCATGGCCAGGGAGAGGGCCTGCCATTGCTTCGCCTTCGCCTTGTCTTCGGGAACGTATGCGGCAATCACTTCCGCGGCCACGGCCGACAGATAGATGTCGGAGAGAAACGATTCATTCAATTCCTTGGCGGAGATGGCACGGTCCGGATGGGCGCCCAGTTCCTCGAAGCGTGCTTCAATGCCGAAACCGCCGCGAGCCGAGGCGCGGAACTGGACCATCAAGTCGTCGTAGTCGGCTCCCTTGCCCAGCAGTGGGATCTTCTCCTTCTTCGCCTTCTCGTTCGCCATCAGATTGGGTAGCGTTTCGGCCAGCTTGAGCGCCTTGGGGTAGTCCTTGGCGTTGACGATCAGATCGGCAACGGCGAGGGCGGCATCACGCACCGTCGCCCGCCTGGCGCCATCGGCGCCGTTCAGGTTTTCCTGTGCGTAAGCCGCGATCATGAGCGCTGCGGTGCGCGATTTGTCGATGCCGCGCTTGTCCGGCTTGTCCTTGAGCGATTGCCGGATCACGGCAACGGCGCGCTCGACAAGCTTGGGGTACTCGGCATCGGGCAGGGCGGCGTCCTTGGCATCCGCGGCATCTCCAACGGGGACCAGCGAACCAAGGGTAAGCGCCATTGCCAACACCGCGACGACTTTCTTCATATGGCCTCCGCCACCACGTTTAGCCGCGATCCGTGGGAGAAATCGCATTTCCCCCACGGATCGCGGCTAAGTCGCGTCAAGATTCAATTGCCGGTGTTCTTGACCTTCAGCATCTTGTGGCAACTGAAGCACGTCGTGGTCAATCGGCTCAACGCTTCCGGGGAGGCCTTGGCGTCCTTGGCCCGGAGCTTCTCGCCCAGGTCGATGGCGAACTTCTTCATGTCGTCGGTGTATTCGCCCCATTCCTTCGGCTTCGCCTTGTGCATGTGGCCGTGCAGCAGATCGGCAGCCACGGCGACCTGGTATGCTTCGAGGACGAAGTTGTCGTTCAACTCCTCGCGCGGCATCATGGTCGGCTTCTTGGTCTGGATTTCCTGCAAGTGCCCAAAGATGCCCCAGCCCCCGTCCGGCTTGAGCCGGAACTGGTGCATCAGGTCGGAGAACGTGAGGTGCACGTCGATCAGCTTGACCTTTTCCTTCTTGGCCTTGGGATCGGCTTCCAGGGTGGGCAATGTGCCAGCCAGCTTACTGGCGTCCGCATACTTCTTGGCCTTGATTAGCTCGGCAACCTTCAGGGCGGCGTCGCGCACGGTGGCGCGCTGCTGACCATCGGCACCGTTCAGGTTGTCTTGCGCATATGCCGCGGTCATGACGGCGGCCGTGCGCGCCTTTTCAATCATCGGCTCTTCCGGCGTGCCCTTGAGCGCATCCTGGATGCCCTTGACACTGCGCTTGAGCATTTTCGCATACTCGGCGTCCGGCAATGTGCCGTCCTTGGCGCCCTGACCGCTGCCGATTTCCGCGGCTGCCATGATTCCCAGGCCCAGCACCATGGCCGTCACCCGAACGGCCCACCCGCGCGCGTGGAACTTCATACGGCATCTCCCTCCGGAAGGTGGTTTTTTGGCGATGGTCCATCATAAAGGGCGCGCGGAGCGTTGCAAGCGGTTTCCCTTCGGGGCATTGGAGAACCACGGATGGCACGGATAACACTGATAAAGGAATCGATGAGTCGCCCCAAGTGGAGATCAATGCCATTGGCGTGTTTGCGTTCGGATATCCGTGTTATCCGTGCCATCCGTGGTTCGTTTTTGGGCGCGAAATAGAGCAAGCCCACGAGATCGAAATCCCGTGGGCTTGCCGGTGAGCGTTTCAACGTCACGATGCCTTCGGCCGCGGCGGCAGGTTGCCGGGCGGGATCTTCGAGCGCCACTCGTTGGCGCCGGCATCGCGCATTTCCGGGGTGCCGTTGGGGTCGTAGCGGATCTTGCGGCCGTCCGGCCAGAGGCGGATCAGGTGTCGCCATGACAGTTCGCGGATCACGAGCTTGTCGTGGCGCAGGTAGTCGATCAGGGCCTGGTAGGTCTCCGGCTTGCCGCCGTCTTCCTCGGAGAAGTCGTGCAGCAAGGCGATGATGTTTCGCGCGTCCTCCGCGGAGTAGCGGCCCTTGCGCAACGCTTCAAAGAGCAAGAGATCGTTCTCCGCGCGATGGCTGATCCATTGCGTGAGCGTCCAGATTGTCGCCCAGCGCACTTCCGGTTGCTTATCCGAAAGGCTGTTGACCATTTCGCCCAGGTCGTTGACCGCTCCCAGGCAAAGGATGCTCAGGATCAGGCCGGCGCCGCGGCTTTCCTTGCGTGCCTCGGCCAGCGCCACGTCCACCGGACGAGGTTTCTCCAGAGAGATGCGCTGGCTCAGCTCCGCCAGCGCCAGGGTCATGTCCTTGGCGTGCGGGGTTGTCGGCACGGGGTCGGTGTACCACTTCGGCACGCCCTGCGCCAGTGGCTGCGGACCGCGCGATCGGCCGCCCGTGTTGTTCCAGTGGTACAGGGACGGCGCGCCCATCTCGAATTTACCGTAACGGATCTTGACGTCGGTCACGCCGCCGAGGCCCAGCATGTCCACGAACGCAACCAACCCCTCGACGCCCGTGGCCAGCGTCGCCTTGCCGCTGACGCTGTCGTACTTGAAGCTCACGGGCGACCCCGGCAGATAGCGACCGCCCAATTCCAGGGCAATCACGCTGTCGCCTTCCTTCAAGGTCAAGTCCCAGACTTCGTCGACGAAACGCACCTTCACCCGCGCTGCTCCCTCGGGCTTCAGGTTGGCCAGGACGACTCGGCCGCGCAGCAGGGTGAGATCGGCATCAAAGGGCGCCTCCGGAGCGTGCAGCATGGCCTCGCTTTCCAGCAACGGCAACGTCGAATACTCCGGCACGTTGCCCCAAAGGATCACGCGCACGCCGCTGTCCAGCTGGAGCTCGCTGCGATAACCGGGCAGGCTCACCAGCGTCTCGGTGCTGCTGAGCGCATCGTTTGGCTTGAGACGCTTCCACGCGTCCTGCTCGCCGCGACGCAACAGCACGCTCGGCGTCTTGTCCACGGCCACGTACTTGCCCAGGGCCTTGCGGTCCGTGCTTGGCTTGTCCACAACAGGCTTGTCGATTGGATCCTTGTTGTCCGGGTCCTTTTTGTCGGGGTCTTTCTTGTCCGGGTCCTTTTTGTCGGGGTCTTTCTTGTCCGGGTCCTTCTTCTCGGTCTGCGTGTCCCCGGTCTTGTCTCCGCCACCCTTGGTATCATTCGCCGCGACCTGACCGGATTCGTTCGGCTTGGTGCGGCCGGGCAATACCTGCCAGATGACCAAAGCCAGGACGGCGACGAGGGCGACGATGCCGGCCAGCGGCGCCAGGCGGCGGGCGGCGCCGTCCTTGCGGAACAGGGCGGATCCCCGCGTGGGCGCTGACTCGTCTTCGTCTCCTTCATCCAGCGCGGCGAGGGCAGCCTGGCGGGCCTTGATGCGAAAGGCATGCTTCTGCTTGCTCTTGGGCAAGCCGTACATGCGCTTCTTGGCCGTCGGCGGCACCTCCGCGGGTTGATCCACGAACAACGTCAGGATCTGGTGGCAACCGGTCACCTCGGCCAGGTGAATGTCCGACTTGAGGAACGCCTCTTCCACCTCTGCCAGCTGGTCGGCCGGCAGCACGTTGTCGAGATACTCGGCAACGATGTTCGGATCGACGGAGCCGGGACCGGTGGCCGGCGGCGCCGTCAGCCGGCGGCGACGCACGACTTGCTTGATCCGCTCCATCAATTCCTGGGCCACCTGGCTTTCGGCAACTTTCTGACCAATCACGCGTGCCTGCGCGGGTTCGAGCGTGTCATCCAGGTATGCCAGCAGGGTTCGCAGAGTCAAACGCACGGCAAAGTCTCCAGCACGAAACGCGGAACGAAGAACGCGAGCCTACACTCTAATAAGTGGCGCCCGGCCGAAACTTTCGTACAGTTTCCGGCAAAAATTTCGTGCCCAAGATCGGAAAGCGCGCCTGTTAGGGATCAAAGCGCCGTGCGTCGCTTTGGGATGGACGAACCCGATGAAGACTTCAACCTTCTCAATCCTGGTACTCGCGGCAATGGTGGTGCCTGCCGCGGCCGCTCCGCAACCGCTCCGCACGCTGGAGCAGGCCGATCCGGTCGCCTTGCTGGCTTTTTCACCCGACGGCAAGACCATCGCCTCGGGAGGACGCGAAGTCAACGCCGCCGTCCGCCTCTGGAACCTGTCGGATGGCAAAATGGTCGCGGAATTGAATGTCCACCGCGCCGCCGTCACGGGGCTGGTTTTTACTCCCGACGGCAAGTTCGTTGTCAGCTGCGGGTGGGATACAGATGTCTATCTTTGGGACGTGGCCACCGGCAAGGAAGTGCGCCAGTTCAGTGGACACCAGGCCGGCGTCACCGGGCTGGCCATGTCGCCGGACGGCAATCGCCTGGTTTCGGCCAGTATGGACAACACCGTTCGCTTGTGGGACGTGGCCACCGGCAAGGAAGTGCGACGCTTCGACGTGCCTGCCCGCAACCCCAATCGCGAGGCGGTCCTGTCGGTGACGTATTCCCCCGACGGCACCCAGATTGCCGCGTACGGCGGTGGACAGTCGCGAACGAACTTTCACTTGTGGGAAGCGGCCACCGGTAAGGCTTTGTCGCGCTTGCCGCGTTTCGCGTTTGCTTTCGACACCGACCAGTTTCTCGACAGCCAACCAACGGATCGCCGCCTGGAACTGATGGCTCGGCAGCGAAAGATTCAACTCAAGCAGACCCTGCAGATCGGCACCCTGGTTCGCCATCGCCTGGCGGAGGTCGGTTTACCGTTGCGGGCGTTCGGCCAGGCGAGTCGCGGTACATTTGACGCCTACTCCACCGATGGCCGAACGGTGGCGCAGGTGGACAAGCGGGTCTCGTTGATCGAAACTGCCAGCGGTCAGGAGCGACTGGTGCAGGCGCGGGGAACGCCATTCACCTTTGCTTCCGCCGTGACGTTCGCCGCGGACGGCCAGCATCTGGCGTGGGGAGACGACAAGGGGTTCATCCATGTCTGGCATCTTGCCGACCTGGTCGGCGCGGGACGTGAGCCAACCGGGGAACTCTTTGCCAAGGAACTGGAAAGCGCCTGGATCGACCTGGGCGGGACCGATGCCGCGAAAGCCTACCGCACCGGTTGGGTGCTGGCCGGCGCGCCCAAGGACGCAGTGCCATTCCTGCGCGACAAGGTGCTCAACGTCCCGCCTGGCGACCGGGAACGCGTCGAGAACCTGCTCGCCGACCTCGACAGCAATCAATTCGCGGTGCGTCAGAAAGCCTGCGAGGAACTGGGGAAGCTCGGCGCGCCCGCTGCAACGGCCCTGCAGAAACTGCTCCTTGGCCGGCCGTCGCTGGAAGCGACCCGCCGTGCCGAGGCATTGCTCCAGGAGATTGAAGAAAAACTGGTCGGCGAATTGCTGCGGGCCCTGCGCGTGGTCGAAGTGCTGGAACGGGCCGGAACCGCGGAGGCACGCGACGCCCTCGCACGCATTGCACGCGGACCAACCCGTGCTGGCACCGCGGTCGAAGAGTCGGCGGCGGAGTCGCTCAAACGGCTCGATCGGGCGGCGCGGCGCTAAGGTCAGGCCGCGACAACGGTGGGGTAGAGATACGAATCGTCGATAGAGACATTCCCTAGTCTTTTTCCGCCGTAGCGGGTCGCTGATGCAGCCGGGTACCGAGCCAGGATATCGAGTACATCCTTCGTGATCGGATTCTGCGGATTCACTAATTTCACTTCGAAGCGATCAACCCAGAGTCGTCCGAGGCTGCCCATGACGGTATGAATCGCGCGGTACGCGGCCGCGATTCCTTTCCGATCCACTTCATGCGACGCGATATAGAGGAACCACTGCCCCTCCTCGCTCGTCTTCATCCACCAAGCGGCGATGACGTCAAAGCCGGTTTCGCGGAGTTTATTGACGACCCTCGCGCCATCGTCAATCTGATTTTCTACCAGCGTGCCTTGATCCATGGAAGCACCCCATTGGCTGCGTGAGTGACGGCGTCGATGAGGGCCTTCGCCTCCGGCTCGGTATTGCGCTCGTAGCGACTGGACTCCGTCCAGTCCTTCACGATGCTCCAATTGTAAGCCAGATCTGAACCGGCGGGCGCGTCCGCATCGCGCTGAGCAGTGAGTCCGGCGGCCCGGACCAGCTTCTCGATGGAGTGAAGCATGCGTTGGCAAACTCTCGGTCGGGAAAATCGCGCAGGTTCGTCAGACGGGCGATACATGCCTTCAATGCGCATTCAACGGAATAACCTGCCAGGTAGTAGGCCCCATCGAAAAAACCGGCTGCATAGAGGGCCAAGGCTTCAGCGATCCGGACGTCTGCAATCGTCTGAAAGTCCCCCCGATTCATGGCGAACTCTCCAATGCCGCAGTCTTTTCGCATTGTAATGGGCCTGAGCCAAATCCGCTATGCTTCGCCGCCCATAGTCTGGCATGGGGGAATTACCTCGCTTGTGCGTTTCTGATTCTCGCCGTTTTTCCCTTTGTGCCCGTGGCGGCATGACGTTAGACTTGTCCCTGGCTCGCCGAACGAACCCGCGAATGACAGCGGACTCGCCAGCACAATCTCTCCCAACGGCCGTCCGCTTCCCCTGAAAATTGGTATCAACCATGCGCTGGTGGAAGCTCTGCGCAACCTGCCTGACTGCTGCGATCGTGATGTGGTGCATCCACGAGCCGAATCGCATGCTGCCTGCCGCCGACGTGTCCAAGGACAGTCCGGCCTTTTCCAAGGACGGCGTCGCGTTCCTGGAGAAGCATTGCATCGGCTGCCACGGTGAACAAAAACCAAAGGCGGATCTGAGCCTGCACAAGTTCCGCGATGATCCATCGCTGCTGAAAAACCGCAAGGTCTGGCAGAATGTGATCCAGATGGTGCAGATGGGTGAGATGCCGCCCAAGGGCAAGGGCCGGCCGACGCCTGCCGAGATCGAGACGTTTTTGAAGTCCGTCAACGGCGTCTTCGAACGTGCCGATGCCGGTGTCCGCGATCCGGGCCGGGTGACCATCCGCCGGCTGAATCGGGCCGAGTACAACAACACCATCCGCGACCTGATCGGCGTCGATTTCAACCCTGCCGAGGACTTCCCCTCCGACGACGTAGGCCACGGCTTCGACAACATCGGCGACGTGCTGTCGTTGTCGCCCGTGCTGCTGGAACGCTACCTGGCTGCCGCCGAGAGCATCATGCAACGGGCGATCACGGTGGAACCGCCCAAGCCGCCGGTGCGTCGCCAGAGCAGCCGCTATTTGGAACCAGGTGGGGCGAACGTCGGCAAGGATCGATTCCGCGCGGTCACGACCACCAAGGGCTTCCTGCACACACCCGTCAGCCTGTCCAATGACGGCGAATACACGCTGAAGACGCGGGTCTATGCCCATCAGGTCGGCGATGAACCGGTCAAGGCGGCGTTACTCCTGGACGGCAAGGAAAAGAAGACGTTCGAAATCAAGGCGACGACGGAAAAGGAAGCACAGACCCTGGAGGTCAAGGTCACGCTGCAGCCCGGTAACTATCGCGTGGGCGTGTCGCTGTTGAACGAATTGAAGAAGGACAAGGCCAACGAAAAGGATGGAGATAAGGACAAAGGCAAGGATAAAGACAAGGACGAGCGCAAACTTTTCGTCGAGTTCCTGGAAGTGAGCGGTCCGGCGGACACCCGGCCCGCCAGTCAGCGCCGGCTTCTCGCGTGCGACGCTGGAAAGCCGAAACGCGAGCAAACAAAGGACGTGCTCACGCGTTTCGCCACCAAGGCCTATCGTCGGCCCGCGACGCCCGCCGAAATCGATCGCCTGATCAAGCTGGTCGAGGATGCCGAGAAGCGCGGAGAGAAGTGGGAAGGCGGCGTCCAGCTGGCGATGCAAGCCGTGCTGGTTTCCCCCAAGTTCCTCTTCCGTGTCGAGCTGGACGACCGGCCGACCACCAAGGATCCGCATTCGATCGACGAGTATCAGCTGGCGTCGCGGCTGTCGTACTTCCTCTGGAGCAGCATGCCCGACGACGAGCTGTTCGCGCTCGCCGAAAAGAAGCAACTGACGGCCAACCTCGATGCCCAGGTGCAGCGCATGTTGAAGGACGCCAAGGCGAAGGCCCTCGTGGAGAACTTCGCCATGCAGTGGCTCCAGCTTCGCCGGCTGCAAAGCGTCACGCCCGATCCCAAGCTGTTCCCGAACTTCAACGAACGGCTGCGCTCGGCAATGCTCAAGGAAACGGAGCTGTTCTTTGAAGCGATCATCAAGGAAGACCGCAGCATCCTGGACATCATCGACGGCGACTTCACCTACCTGAACGAGCCGCTGGCCGAGCATTACGGCATTCGCGACACCATGGGCAACCGCCGCGGCCAGCCCGAGAAGCGCAAGGGCGGCCAGCCCATTCGCGGTCCGCAGTTTTTCCGGGTGAGCTTCGGCGAGAGCGACCGCGGCGGCATCCTGACACAGGCCAGCGTGCTGACGGTCACCTCGAACCCGACGCGCACGTCGCCCGTGAAGCGCGGCCGTTGGGTGCTGGAGCAGGTCCTTGGCACTCCCCCGCCGCCCCCACCGCCGGACGTGCCCGAACTCGTCGAAAACGAAAAAACACTTGCATCGGGTTCCCTGCGTCAGCGTATGGAGCAGCATCGCGCCAATCCCAATTGCGCCAACTGCCATGCTCGCATGGACCCGATTGGTTTCGCCTTCGAGAACTACAACGCCATCGGCGCTTTCCGCGACAAGGACGGCAGTTTCGCCATCGATTCATCCGGAACGCTGCCCGACGGCAAGTCGTTCAAGGGGCCAAGCGAGCTGAAGGCGATCTTGAAGGACAAGAGAGAGCTGTTTAGCCGCTGCCTGGCGGAAAAAATGCTAATCTATGCTGTCGGCCGCGGGGTTGAATACTACGACAAGCCGACCATCGACCGCATTAGTGCGGCACTGGCCAAGAACGACTACCGATTCTCCACCCTGGTGAGCGAGATCGCCAAGAGCGATCCCTTCCGTCTGCGTCGAGGTATTCGCTAAGATCGCCAACCTTCGTTGATATACTTTGTAGAAACAAGGAGGCGATGATGAAAATACAGGTTGGCAAGTGGGGCAATAGCCTCGCGGTGCGCATTCCCGGCACCTATGCCAAGGACCTAGATCTTCGCGAAGGCGAGGAGCTTGAACTGACTCCGATCAGCGGGGGCTTGGTACTGCGTCGGGGCAAGGTCGCGTACTCACTGGAGGAGTTACTCAAGGGGATCACGCCGGAGAACACGCATGGCGAAACGGATTGGGGGCAGGCCGTCGGGCGCGAGGCATGGTGACGCCGCGCACGCTCCCGAAAGTGGCGAGCTGATCTGGCTATCCTTCTCACCGCAGGTGGGCCGCGAGCAAGCGGGTCGGCGCCCGGCGCTGGTGTTGTCGCCGCGCTCGTATAACGCCAAGGTCGGGCTTTGTCTGGTGTGTCCGGTCACGCACCAGGCAAAGGGATATGCCTTTGAGGTCGCCCTACCAGCCGGTCTGCCGGTCGAAGGCGTGGTCCTGGCCGATCATGTGAAAAGTGCCGACTGGCAAGGCCGGGGCAGCGAAGCGATCACGACCGTGCCCGGCGACGTGTGCCCGGCGACGTGCTGGAAGAAGTGCGCGCCAAACTTAAACCACTGCTGGGTATCTAGGGACATCGTTTGAACAACCGGTAGTTATCCTGCTCAGTCCGCCCGCGCCGTAAAGGACACACCATGACCGCACCCGTTTCCCGCCGAACCGTCCTCAAGGGCCTTGGTGCCGCCATCTCGCTGCCGTGGCTGGAAGCGATGGGGCCGCTCACCGCTTGGGCTGCCGACACGCCGGTCGCCAAGGCAGCACCCAACCGCATGGCGTTCCTCTACGTCCCGAACGGCAAGAACATGGCCGACTGGACGCCGAAGGGTGAAGGGACCAGCTTCGAACTGCCGCACATCTTGCAGCCGCTGTCGGCGCTCAAGGACGACATCAATGTCCTGACCGGCCTGACGGCGGACAAGGCCCGGCCGCACGGCGACGGCGGCGGCGACCATGCCCGTGCCCTGGGTGCCTTCCTCACCGGTTGTCAGCCGCGCAAGACCGATGGCACCAACATTCGCGCCGGCATCTCGGTGGATCAAGTGGCGGCCGCTCGCGTCGGTGACCAGACGCGTCTGCCGTCCCTGGAGATCGGCTGCGAACAAGGTGCGATGGCCGGTAATTGCGATTCCGGTTACAGCTGCGTTTACTCGTCCACCATGTCCTGGCGCTCGGCGACGCAGCCGCTGCCCAAGGAAGTCAATCCGAAGCTGGTCTTCGAACGGCTGTTCGGCAATGGTCCCGACGCCCTTCGCGCCCAGCGCGACCAGAAACGCAAGAGCGTGCTCGACTTTGTCCGCGAGGACAGCAGCGACCTGAGCAAGAAGCTCGGCGCCGACGATCAGCGCAAGCTGGACGAGTATTTCAGCGCCGTCCGCGACGTGGAGCAGCGCATCCTGCGTGCCGAAAAGCTGCCGCCGGTCAAGGCCCCCGACTACACCAAGCCGACCGCCATTCCGGCCGCCTTCGACGAGCACCTGCGCCTGATGGCCGACCTGTTGGTCCTGGCATTCCAGGCTGACGTGACACGCGTTTGCACCTTTGTCCTGGCCAATGAGGGCAGCAACAAGGCGTACCCGTACATCGGCGTTCCCGAAGGCCACCACGACCTGTCGCACCACGAGAACAACCCGAAGAAGAAGGAAAAGATCCGCGACATCAACACCTTCCACGTCAAGCAGCTCGCCTACCTGCTGACGAAGCTGAAGGCGATCAAGGAAGGCGACGGCACGCTGCTCGACCACTGCATGATCGCCTACGGCAGCGGCAACTCGGACGGCAACCGCCACAACCACGACGACCTGCCGATCCTGCTGGCCGGCGGCGGCTGCGGCACGATCAAGACGGGCCGGCACATCGTCTTCCCCAAGGAGACGCCGCTCAACAACCTCTGGCTGACGATGCTCGACCGCATGAAAGTCGGCCTGCCGAACCTCGGCGACAGCACCGGCAAATTGCCCAGCCTGGCGGGCTGATCGAAGCATGAATGCAAAACGCGGTGAGCCGTCCGATCACGTCGGCCGGCTCACCGCGTTTTGCGTTGGAGCGCCTGCGGACGACGCCCTTTCAAGCCATTGTGGGGCACGTTAGTAACGTGCCTGGCCTTGGAGCATGCGGCACGTTACAAACGTGCCCCACAAACTCGCTTAGCGTTGACGAATCAACAACTGTCGGATTCGACAGCGCCTTACGCATGGCGCTCGTGGTCGTCGCTTGGCGGCTGGTTTGCTTGCCGGCTGCCCAAAATGACAGGTCATCAACCACCACCTGAAGGTGGTGGCAGACGGGGAGCTGGCTGAAGCGGCTGAAGCCGGCCTGCAGACCGTCCCAAACTCGAGGCCGCGCGCTCCGAGGACGCCAGGAAATTTTGCCACACCCACGGCGGCCGGCCGGATGCGTTTACAATCGCTTCGTCAGCGAGTAAGCTCCAGCGGTTTACCTGCCGCAGGCTGCAGGGGGGACCAAACCTTCCGGCAGCGGCCCCGGCGAGTTCAAGGATTTCCTTCCATGCTCAAACCCTGCCTCCATTCGGTGAGCTACGCCGGCATCTGGTCGGGCCAGGTGCAGTTGTCGCTGGATGCCTTCCTCGAACGCGCTCGGGCGCTGGGGTATGGTTCGGTGATGTTGATGGCCAAGCGGCCGCATCTGTCCGTGCTCGATTACGATGCCGAGGCTCGCAAGCGGCTGCGGCAGCATCTGGAACGCCTGGACCTCAAGGTCGCCTGCCTGGCCGGCTACACCGACTTCGGCCTGAACAGCGAGCGGCCGGGTATCCCGATTCGCGAAATGCAGGTCGGCCACGTGCGCGAGCTCTCGCGCCTCGCCGCGGAGCTGAACTGCAAGCTGGTGCGTGTCTTCACCGCCTATGACACGGCCAGCGCCAATTTCGATCAGCAGTGGATCGAATGCGTGACATGCCTGCGCGAGTGCGCTCGCGACGCAGCACGCTTCGGTGTGACCATCGGCGTGCAAAACCATCACGACGTGGCCGTCCACTACGACAGTCTCTTTGACATGTTGGAGGAGATCGACGAGCCCAACTGCAAGGCGATGTTCGATGCCTGGGCCCCCGCGCTGCACGGCGCCGACCTGGTCGCCGCCGTGAAGAAGATGGCGCCGTACACCGTGCATACGACGGTGGCCGATTACGTGAAGCGGCCACGCTTTTGCTATCGGCCGCCCTTGGTCAACTACGAGCGCCAGACCGACGCCATCCGTGCGGTGCCCATGGGCGAGGGCTTCATCGACTACCGCGGCTTCTTCAGGGCGCTGTCGGAATCGGGATATGATGGCTATGTGGCCTATGAGATGTGCTCGTACCTGCGCGGCGGCGGCGACGAGACGAACCTGGATCGCTGTGCGCGGAAGTTCCTCGAATACATGCGGGAATTCTGAGGCGGGTTCGCCACGGCTGGCTGCCCTCAAACACTGGAGGCTTCGCGATGGGCCGACTTCTCTTCTGGCTGTTCATTCTGCTGCTGATCGGCGTTGGCGTCGGATTCGCCCTGGGCTGGTTCAGCATCGCGCTGTCCGGCGACAACAAGGGCTTCCGCGTGAACTTCTTCGTGGACAAGGAGAAGATCGAGAAGGACGAAGAGAAGGCGAAGAAGCAGCTGGAAAAGACGGGTGACAAGATCAAGGAAAAGACCAGCAACTGATGCAGGCCTTTTCTCGCCCTTCGCCACAACGTCAAGGCTTGGGTTCGAGGACCTCGATGGCCGCGCGCTGCTTGAGTGCCTTGACAAGCACCTGGCACTCCTTCTCCAGCTCTTCGGCCGGAACCTCGCTCAGGTCCTTGCCCAGGCGCGTGGTCAGACGCCGCCGCAGATATTCCGTTGCGATGTTCTGGCGCCGTCCCAGCCGCTTGAGGTCCTTGACGTCGACGTCGAGCTTGGCAAGAAGCGCTGTGAATTGCTCGTCGGAGAGGGCGCCGCCAGGGCCGGCGGCCCGGAGCTTCATCACGTTCAGCACCAGTGCCGTCGCCTCATCGGCGCGCTTTTGCCAGGCCTTCCACTCTTCCGGCTGGCTCTTCAAGCGTCGGGCCGCGTCCTGGCGCATCACCTCCGCGTCGATGATCCCCCGGAGCTGCTTGTCCAGGACCTTGCGCGTGAGCGCTGGTCGCTCGTCCTCGGGTAGCTTCTCAATGATGGCCAACTCCTGCAGACAGCCCAGTTTGACTTCGCTGGTGTAGATTGGCTCGCCATTGACGCGGGCCGCGACCGAGCGGTCCGCGCTCTCCGCACGGGCGAACGGCGCCGGGGAAATCGCGAGCAGCAGCGTACCGACGTAAGTTGCGATTCGTCGAGAAGGCAGCATGGAAAACCTCCGCGCGTCAGAGCAGGGGCGAGCGCCGCGGAATATAAGCAGAACCACGGCAAACACAAGGCCGCCTTCTGGACGCTCGCAGCCACACTAGTGCGCCGGCAAGGCTTGGATTGAGGGTTCGGCCGGCACCGCCGGCCCTACATCAGGCTTGATCGGTTGGGCCGGCGGTGCCGGCCATATCACCGGCAGAGGGTAGGGCTATCGCACGTTCGGGGATCTGGTGGTTGCAGACGGGGTGGCCCTGTGTTGCTCAGGGCAACGTGCAACTCGGCGGGTACTTCTCTCCCGGTCGAACGTACGTATGCACCACCTCGCGCACGACCCAGTCCTGCACACTGGCGTCCCACTGCGCCCACGCCAGCGTTCGGAAGATCTTCAGAACATCGTTCGGTGAATCGAAGACGCGATCGGTGCCGCCAGGATAGTAGAAGCGCTTGCCCTGGTAGTCGAGAACCAGCGTTGCTTCGTAGTAGTTCACGCCGCCGATGCCGCCGACCTGGCCGTGTTTGGAGTTCGAGTGATCGACGAGGAACAGCTGCCACTTCTCGCCAGCCGGGCCGTTCTTGGTCACCGGCGAATCCCCCAGACCGCCACGCCGGGCCTGGCGCGGTTCATCGGCCAGAGCGTGGAATGCCGTCACGTGCGTATCGCCATCGATGCCGATCATCTGGCAGAGCAGTCCGACAAATTCGACGATCGAGATGCAGCTGGCGCCGGGCGGGTTCATCTTCCAGCTTTCGGGCACTTTCCAGGCCTGCTCCAGGCCATAGTGACGGGCCGGCAGGTAGTGCTCGCCGTTCTGCTTCATCAGTTCGTAGACGAGCCACGGCGGCGAGGAATAGCGACTCGCCCGGCACGCCGCCGCGACCCGCTGCACCGTCAGTTCCATGCGCATGTCCGTGACCGCGCCCGTCGGCGATTCGGCGTTGCGAGGAGTGCCGAGGGTCACGTAAATGACATGCGGTCCGCTGCTTCCCAGGTCCAATGTCGTAGGGCGCGGCTCATCGGGATTCAGGGTCAACGACCATGCGATCTTCCCAGCCAGCTTGCGAACGGACCGTGCCAGTGGGGCGAGCCCTGTCATCTCGACGTGCGTGTCCCTTACTCCCGACAACCGTCCCCCGCCGCGAAAGCACAACGCCGATTCCTCACTCTTACCTTGCAGGATGAACGGCACATTTTCGTCCGCTCCCGAAACCAAGATGGTGACACGGCACCGAACCGACTGTCCGCCGGTGTGCGTAATGGGGGCGTTCGTTCGCGCGGCAGGCACCCATTGCACCTCGGGATAGCGTGCGCCGCCCCCCAGGATGTCGGACGTGTTGTGCCGCAGCAGCTTGTGGTCCGTCGTGAACTGAAGGGCTTTGAGTTCGGCCGTCAGTTCGGTACTGCGCGCGGGACCCGGAGTCAGCAGTGCCGCCGCGCTGGCAAGAAGCAGGGCAGGCGCTGAACGATGAGAAAAAAGAAAGACTGAAGGAGCAAACGGCACGGCGCCCTCGGCGAAGTGAGCCAACCCGCCAGGCGCTCAATTATGGACCCAGCGAGCGAAGTCAGGAGCAGAGGAAGCCGGGCAACACGCGAAATCCACGGCACGGAGAGGCGACCTTACCGGATTGCCCGAACTTGTCCGTTCTGGCGGAACTGCGTATCGCAGCGCCCGTGTGCCCTCTCCCCACCCCGCCAGTTGCTTGGAGTGGAAGTTCTCCTCAATCCCCGGCCCCCGCGTCCCGACGCAGACTGCTTGGCTTTCCGCGACTGAAAAACTCTGCGCCATTTACGGTGCCAAATCATTCTTCCGGCGGATAGGTCTTTAACCGTCCCCCCGAAACTACCGATCAAAAGGAGCGTAAGACGGCCCGATTGAGGCAATCGGCCGCGATTCGCCTGTGTGGGTGGGGTGGGGGCGTAGGAACGCCCGGGTAACCCGCACGACGGCATTGTCATCAGGCTAGGAGTGCCAAATGAACCGGATGCTCTTTCTGATCAGTCTCATGGGTCTCACCGCCGCGCTGAGCTACGCGCGGGCGGGTAACTCTCCCTACATGCCGGTAGGACCGCAGAGCACGACGCAGGGGCAACCCCGGATGATCCTTGTCCAGAACGACAAGCCGGCGACCCCCCAGGTGCCGGCCAAGATTGACCAGCCCCAGCAGCAGCCAAACAATGTGACGTCCGATGCCTTCTCGCAGGTCGCGCCCTCGGGCACCGAGTTGCCCGGCGGCTACAATCCGGGCATGCTGGGCGATTCGCTGATCTACAACGTCAACGCCCGCTTGAGCTCCGGCAGCAGCAGTCTTTACGTGCCGTACCCCTGGTTCGGCGCCTTCAAGATCACGGACAATGAGAGCCCGCGGCCGCAGGACCGCGTTTACCTGAATTACAACTCGTTCGCCCGCGTGGCCAACGAGATCAACGGACCGGGTGCCCCGAACTTCCACGTCAATCGCGAGACGTTCGGCATCGAAAAGGCCTTCCTGGACGGCGCCGTTTCGTTTGGCGTCCGTCTGCCCCTGATTCAGCTCAATGGCGCGGACATCAACCAAAGCAAGTACGGCGATACGACCTTCATCGGCAAGGTCGCTCTCTACGACGATTGCAAGACCGGCAATCTCATCAGCGCCGGCCTCGCCGTGACGACGCCGACCGGCCCCGATGTCACGTTCAGTGACGGGAGCAGCCACAACCCGACGCTGATCCAGCCCTTCGTGGGCGGCATCCTCGCCGCGGACGACCTGTACTTCCAGGGCTTCTCGTCGTTCGTGTTCCCAACCGACAGCGTCTTCGCCACCGTTTGGTTCCTCGACGTCGGTGTCGGCTATGTCTTCCGCAATAGCGATCGCGACGGCCTCATCACCGGCATCGCGCCGACCATCGAAGGCCACTGGACCGTCCCGACCGGCCGCACCGGTTCGCGAGGCGAGTCCAGCGTCCCCGACCTCTTCGTCGCCACCGGCGGCGTGCATGTCCTGGCGGGCCGGAACTCGGACCTGACCATCGGCATGGCGCTGCCAATGACGGGACCGCGCCCATACGCCACGGAGTGGATCATTCAGCTGAACGTCGGGTTCTAACACCGGCGGAAGCAATGACGGGGAGCGGGGCCTTGCAACGAGGGACCCCGCTCCCCGCTTCGCATGTGTACGTGGAGCTTCGTCGAGAATGCCGACTATTCGCGAATCGCATGAAGGCGCGGTTGTGTTGAGCCAGGAATATCGCTTATACCGTTAGGTCTGACCGCAACGAGCAGTTCTTCTCGAAATTCACTCGTTCTCGATCTGGATTCCGTGACGCGACTTGCCTACCATTCTTATGGATGAGCTAGCCCCGTATCGTTCACTGCACCACTCGCCATTCGCCTTTCGCCTATTTCCGCCCTCACTTGCCCTTGGGTCGTCACAACCCCCGACCCACCTGGGACTGATCGGGGTGCGCGCGAAGTTCTCAACAAGTACTCGCCATGGGGCGATATTCGTGGTCGGTAAGGCTGCCCGTAAGGCCCGTTCGTTATGTCCTACCAAACCTACTGCCACTTCCCCTGGTTGAAATCAATGCCTTCGGTTTGGTGCGGGGAGAATTTGACTCGCTTGCTGAGCGGCGCGTTGATTGTGTTGCTGCTCGTCCCCGTGCCCGTGCTCGGCGCTTTAAATCTCAAGGATGTAATATGGTCGACGAGTAGTTCCTTGACGGGCGGTCCATTCGTGAGCACGCCGAGTTTTGTCTCCAGCAAGGATTCTAGTGTCGCGACCTTCGCCCTTCAAAGCGTTCCGTCGAGTGCTCCTTACTCGGGCACGATTACCTTCACTGCGACAGATTTCAAAGGCAACGGAAACCTCAATGGGTTCACGGCTGGCATTGCTAATTTGCTGGGTCCTCCACATTCTGGTGTGTACACCCTGAATATTGGCACGACGGGCGCGAATTCGAATAACATGTTCGGCCCCACGTCGCTTCTTTCGAGCGACGTGACGTTCACCGTGGTGTCCGCGGGTACCGGCACTACGGTGTCGGTTCGGTTTGTGTTCAGTAGCTTCAGCTACACCGCGCCCGGCACTCCCTTTACGATTACGCTCAATTAGCGATTCAAGCTGATTCGTCATAACGCCTTCCCACCGACGCGGACAGACTCCGCCCCGTGGCTGCGCAGGACGGCTACAGCCTCCTCCCCGCGATCCTCGGTCTGCACAACAACCAGCGAACGGCCGGCGCGGACGTCGTTCTCGTAGCGTTCGACATCCTCCTTCGAGAAGCCCATGGCCAGGAATGGTCCCGCGAAAGTGCCGAGCGCTGCACCGGTCGCGGCCCCCATGCCCATCAGCACTCCGCCCGTGATGATCGCGCCCAAACCAGGCAGTGCCACCGTGGCGACAGCGCCTGCGAGGGCGCCGAGAACCGTACCGGTCGCGGCTCCCGCCACTGCACCGGTCGCGGCTCGCTCCTCATTGGCTTCGGTCTTCGTGCTCGCCTGGTGAAACGCCTCGCCGGGGGCTGCGAAGCCGACACGGTTCTTGGGAAAGCCGGCATGCCATAGTTCATCAACGGCTGCCTCAGCCAACAGCCGATCGGGGAACACGGCGATTACGGGAGTGCCTACTTTACCTGCCATGAGTAACTCCTTGAACGAACGCGAGAGGCGCAAGACAGGACGATGCCTTCATCTCCAAACGAAATGATCGGCAAATCCCGTGCCTGATGGTTTCCACATGCGGGAGAAGTGGTCAAGAATTGCGCAACAATGATGACAAATGACAAAGCTCCCTACCTCGCCAACGCAACGCGCGGGCGAGGTAGGGAGCGAGTCCGCCAAGGGCATTGGCGGCGGTGGGGAGAGCGCTCAGGAAGTCCGCGGCGTCAAACCGCTGCACCGTTCAGCTTGTAGTTCGTTGGCCCGCTACCCGCGCTGCCGGTGGCCTGGAAGCCGAACGTAATGGTTGCACCGGGCGCGATCGTGCCATTCCACGCGGCGTTTTTGATCACGTAGTGATTGCCGACGTGGCTGACGATCACAGCATTCCAGATATTGGTGATGTTCGCGGCCAGGTCAAACTCCAGCGTCCAGCCGTTGATCGCCGTCGTGCTGGTGTTCTTGATCGCGAGATCCGCGACGAAGCCCGTGCCCCAGTCATCGCGCTTGGTGAATGTCGCAGCACCACCGGTCGTGGGCGGAGGCGGCGGCGGGGGAGGGGGAGGTGGCGGCGGTGTTACAGAGTCGTCATCGAGGATGGTGCCGGTGCCCTGGGTTGCAGTACCGAGCGTGGCATTGGTCGGGCCGCTTAGTCGCACGGAGTAGGTCTCGGTGGACTCGGCCACGGTGTCGCGGAGCGCGAGGACTGTGATCGTCTTCTGCGTCTCGCCGGGCGCAAAGGTCAATGTGCCCGTGGCCGCGGTGAAGTCGGAACCGGCGAATGCCGTTCCGGCAACGGTCGCGTATTGCACCGTGACCGTCTGTGTGCTCGCCTGCGACAACGTGACGGTGAAGGTCATGGGCGAAGTTGTCACCGAGGCACCGCTGCCGGTCGTCGTCGGAAAAGCGAATTCGACCGGCTGGAGCAGGTTTACCTTGGTTTGGTTGACGGTGGTCCAGTCGTCGTTGAGGATACCGCCGGTATCGCTGGAGTTCGGGTTCCAGGACCAGTACGTCCAGCTGATGCCGAGCTGTCCCGCCGCCAGGTCCGACGAGCCGTCCCCGTTCAGGTCGCCCTTGATGTACTGGATCATCTTGTTGAACCAGAGCTGGTCATTGCTGCTCTGAAGCTTGGTGCCGAACTCGCCAAGGAGGATTGGCGCGGTGCCCTGGCGGAACAGGTAGCCCCAGCTGGCGTCCCACACCGCGGGCAAGTTGTTTGGATAGTTCGGCGCACTGAACCACGACTGCGCATAGACCGTCGATGGATAATCGTGCGGCGAATAGACCAGGCGGCCCGGCGTGTTGAGGCGCACCGGGAAGTTGCCGGCATTGGACAGGTTGCCACCCCACCAGTAGCTGCCGGACGGTCCGGACTCGACGCCTTCGACGATAATCAGCCAGTTCGGATTGACAGCCAGGATGGCATTGCCGGCGCGCTCGGCGGCCAGGCGCCAGTCGTTGGCATCGCCGCTGCCCCAGTTCGCGGGACCGTGGGGCTCGTTGGCCAGGTCGCCGCCGATGACGGTCGGGTTGTTCGCGTAGCGCGACGCGAGCATGGTCCAGTTGGAAATCCACTTACTTTCCGGATAAGCACTGGTGTACCACAGACCGGACTCGTTGGGCCCGTTGCCGGCGGCGGAGCGATGGTGGTCGAGGAAGATGCGCATGCCGATCTGGCCCGCGTAACCCACGATCTTGTCGAGGATCTGCAAGCCGTTCAAGCCCTGCAAGTCCGGGTTCTTCGAGAAGTCGATGCCGTTCGGCACGCTGCCGGCATCGAAGAGCTGATCGCTGAACGGCAGGCGAATCGTGTTGAAGCCCAGCGACTTCATCTGATCCATCATGTCCTTGTAGCCGCGCGTCCACAGTCCGTGCGGCGCGTAGTTGCTCGTCTCCATGCCGAACCAGTTGACGCCCGCGATCCGCACCGGTTGGTTGTTCGCATCCAGGATCTGATTGCCCGACGTATGGAAGTAGCCGACGACCGCGGCCTGCGGATTGCCCTCCGTGACGCTGGCATTGCCAATGCTGATGCTTGGCGTCACCGGTGGCGGCGGTGGGGGCGGTGGGGGCGGGTTGGGGACCGTTGCATCTCCCCACGACAGGACGAAGTGGGTGGGCACGTCGCCGGCAACCCCCGAGCCGGCCACGAATCCCACGGACACATTGCC
>JAIEMG010000090.1 GCA_019752375.1 Gemmataceae bacterium
CGGTTGAGAGACCAAAACCGGGGCGTTTACACGCCCCGCTCGCCTGGCGCCTGCCTAAGTTAATGGCATTCGACCAAGGGGCCGTCACCGCATCGATCGTGGCGGCATATCTCCACGTCTGCCGGTATAGGCAACACCGGCAAACCTGGCGATCGACCGCCACGACTGTTGCCGCTGATATCATCGATCTACAGAAGTACGAATTCAATCCTCTCGCGAGCTTCGCCTTCCATGCCCAAACGCCGCACCGTACCTGAACCATTCAACCGTCCCGAAGTCGCCGCATTCGTGCGCGGCATCCTCGACGCGCCGGACGACGATACACCGCGCCTCGTCTACGCGGACTGGCTGGAGGAACAGGGCGATCCGCTGGGCGAATTCATCCGCGTCCAGTGCGAGCTCGAGCGTCTGGCGGACGACGACTCTCGCCGTGCGGGTTTCCAGGCCCGCTCCGACGCGTTGCTGGAAGAGCACCTTGGCACCTGGATGGGGCTGTTGCCTTCCGGCATCGGGCTAAAGGAATTCAAGATGGGCGACGTCATGAACCAGGTCGAGGAACTGGTCGTTCATGACGCTCTGAGCTGTCGGCGCGGCTTCCTGGAATGGTTGGAAGCGACGGCGCTCAACTTTTTGAAGAAGGCAGACGTGCTGTGGCAGGTATACCCGACGGCGAGCCTTCGTCTGACCGCCATCGCCAAGCAGCTGGACCGGCTGACGTCTTCGCCGCTGCTCGCAAGCGTGGCGGCGCTGGACCTGGCCGACTGCACTTTGGGCGACGCAGGTGTGGCCACTCTCATGCAATCCCGCCACCTCGGGAACCTGCGCTGGCTCGGTCTGGCGAACAACTCGATCGGAATGGCAGGCGCTGAAGCCCTGGCTGCCTCACCGCACCTTGCCAACGTGAAGACCCTGAAACTGAACTACAACAACCTTGGCCCTGCCGGCGCCGAGGTGCTGGCCGGCGCCCGCCACATGCGCCGTCTGGAGCGCCTGGAACTGGGCGCCAACGAGATCGGGCCGGACGGCGCCGCGGCGCTGGCGGCATCGCCCATGTTGCAGAACGTCACCTGGCTGAACCTGGTGGCAGCGTGGAACGAGCCCCCCTACATCTGGGACCAAGGCCTTGAATCGCTGGCAACGTCACCGCACCTGGGCCGGCTTCAGGTCTTGCGCGTCAGCCGCAACGACATCCGCGCCTACGGCATTCAAGCGCTGGCCGACTCGCCGCACATGGCAAACCTGGTTCGACTCGACGCCGACAACAACTACGCCATCGGTCCTGATGGCGCCGCAGCGCTGGCAAAGTCGCCCCACCTGACGAAACTGCGCGTCCTCCAACTCGAACATGCCGGGTTGACTGCCGAAGGCATCCGGCACTTGACGCGGGGTACCTTCCTGTCGCGTCTGACCAAGCTCGAGCTTGGCGGCAACGATATCGGCCCAGGCGGCGCGGAATACCTGGCGGGCTACCGGCGCCTATGCCGCTTGTCCCAGCTCGACCTACACGGCAACGACATCGGCGACAAGGGGTCAATGACGTTGGCCAACGCATCCGTCTTGACCAGCGTGACCGATTTGCGGCTCTCCGGCAATCAGATCGGCGACGCCGGTGCGAAGGCCCTGGCTGCCTCGCCGCAGCTGGCGCAAGTGCGCGAGCTGAACCTCTGGGACAATCGCATCGGCCCCACGGGAGCCAAGGCCTTGGCCGCGTCGCCACACTTGAAGCAGGTGACGTCATTAAACCTGGACAGCAACCCGCTCACACTGGCGGCGGTCAAGGCCTTGAAGGCACGCTGGGGCGACGCCGTTTCGGTAAGCGAGGCTTGAGGGGATCGGTCTCGCGGTAGCTCCGGCGTGCCCAGTCGGTCCACGAGTGATTCCGTAGGTGTCCGAAAAAACCTACCAAGGTGGCTACAGCCCCGCAGCCACGATAGACTCTTCCCTTTCGGGAGACTTCACCCACCGTACACGCTCAACAAGCAACGGTGAGTTGTTGCCCAACTCGATTGAGTGGTTCGCGGCGATGGTTCCGCAAGCGATGGACAATCCGGTCGCTGGGGCCCGCCAAAACCATCGAGGAGAACCCCTGTGAACCTCGTCCTGATCGAAACCGCAGGAAACCAGTCGTTCATCTTCGCTACCAACAAGCTGCGCGAGAATGTCGGCGCATCGGAACTGACCGCTCGTGTCGGTACTGAGTTTGTGCTGGAGGGGGTGCGCGAGGCAGATGGTCCCCATCTTCAGCGTCCTTCGCTGGCCAGCATTCGGGCCGCATTGCGCGATCGAGATGAAAATCCGCCTGTGGGCGCCTCGAACCCCGTCGAAGTTATCGTCGCCGTGTCCGGCAAGGCGCTCTTGCTCGTCCGCGATGAGGCCTTGGGACGGAAAATCGTGTCTCACGTCACGCGACTGGCGCTAAAGAAGGCGCCCGGACTGGATGTGCGTGGCGTGGTCGGTCCACCCCTGGACCTTGCTCGAGCTTCAATTCATGATGCGATAAAGCATGTCCATCGCCAGTTCGACACCGTTCGTTCCCAACTTCCGGGGCCAGCAGCTCGATTTCAGCGTCTGCCGATCGTTGTGGAGTGTTCAACCAGCGGACTGCCGGCGGCAAGGTTCACCATCCAGTCGGACAGACTTCCGAAAGATGAGCAAGGCGCCCGTTCGGCGCAATCCCTGGCCAAGCTCGCGGCGTCAGAGGGTTGGCAGACACGGTTGAATGGCATCCTCGATATGAACCGCACTCAGGTGACTCTCCCTTTTTCCACAACGGAAATCGAGAACCTCGAGTGTGGCTGGCTAGCCATTGTTCATGCGGATGGAAATGGTCTGGGTCAGGTATTCCTCGGGTTCGACGGTCACATTGCTCCGACGTTCGCCGAGAATCCGGTGGAGCACAACCGGCAATACATCGGCCAATTGCGCCGGTTCTCGCTTGCGCTGGATGAATGTACCGAGAAAGCGTTTTGTCACTCCCTTTCGGCCTTTCGACCGATACAGGGCGTTACGCCTGTCGTGCCCATGGTTCTAGGCGGGGACGACTTGACAGTGGTTTGCGACGGCAGCCAGGCACTCCAGTTCACGAAGAAGTTCATTGAATGCTTCGAGGAGCAAACGCGCAATCACGCCGACGTCAAGCGAATCATGAGCAATGGCGCGACCAGCTGCGCCGGCGTTGCGATCGTGAAACCGCACTTCCCATTCTTCGCAGGCTATGAGCTCGCCGAGCAGTTGTTGCAGTCTGCAAAGAGGCTTGGAAAGAAAGACCCAAACCAACCGCGCTCGGCCATCGACTTCCACATCCTGAACCACGGCAGCGGCCCCGACCTGGATCGTATCCGTCAGGAGTTGAGGAAGGACAGCGCGAGCCTGGTCGCGCGTCCATACCTTCTACTGTTCGACCCGGCAAGCCCGCGTCGATCGTGGGATGATCTCAGCTGCCGAATCGACGCGGTACGGGGACGGGGAGAAGACGGCCGACGACAACTTCCGAACAGCATGCTGCACGAATTGCGGGCAAGTTTGTTTCTCGGTCGGGACGTTGCGGAGGCACAGTTGCGGTTGGTTCGAGATCGCTACAAGCCACACATTGATGGGCTCCTCGCAAATGGCAAGCTTTTCTGGGCAGCCGACGAACAGTACATGACGGGTCTGCTCGACGCTCTCGATGTCGCGGAGTTCTGGAAGGGGCAATCATCATGACCAGGCAATGGCCTTTGCCGGATCTTTTCCAGGTGCGGTTGACGATGGATTCCGACTGGCACGTCGGGTCGGGCATGGGACGGCCCGGCGATGTCGACCGATTGATCGTCCGCGATGCGGATGACTTGCCCTTCGTGCCCGCCAAGACGCTGCGTGGCGTGTGGCGCGACGCATGCGAGCGGTTGTGCCGTGGCCTGGATGATGGCCAGGTCGGCGCCTGGTCGTGCCTGGTGGATCGTCTCTTTGGCAGCCAGCCCGGTCTCGCCAGGCGACGAGAGGACGAAGACTCCCGCGATCCGACCGGGTATCACGATGACCCGCGAAATAAACCAATCGGGTCCGCGGTTGAAATGGGCGCTGCGCGGATCGAAGAAACACTTCGAACGGCCCTGAAGCGAGATGGCCGGCTCCGCGAGCGAGAGGGTCGACTTCGCGAAGCCATGACCTTTGTCAAGCCCGGCGTGAAGATCTGTCGCCACAGCGGATCGGCGCTCGACAAGCACCTTCGGTTCGAGGAGATGGCCCGCGTCGGAACGGTCCTTGAGGCCCGGTGCCGATTGATGGTGGGCAAAGAGATGCGCGAGGCAGTATCGGCCCTGTTGATCGCGTCCGCGCAGCTGATCGAGCGGCTGGGCGGCAAACGGCGGCGGGGCTCGGGACGCTGCCGATTGGAGATTGTGGACGCCGACGCGGATCGAGCCATCGCGTGGCTGGGGCAGTCGGTCACGCCACCCCAATGGGTCAAGCGTTCCGACGACGTTGCTTCCCCGAACACCACCAAGCCGACCGCCGCAAGTGACTCGTGGACGGTGGTCCCCCTCGTGCTTGAGCTGCGCGGGCCGCTGGCGGTTTCTTACCGGACTGCCGGAAACGTGGTGGAAACCTTGGACTTTCTACCCGGATCGTATCTGCTGCCACACATCACACGGACGCTGGATAAACGGGTCGATGTTCGGGCCGCGATTCAAGCGGGCGACATGTGCGTGTTGCCCGCAATGCTTGAAGTGGACGGGGAGCGAAGCCAACCGGTGCCATTGGCCTGGTCCGCGCCCAAGGGGGTGACCGAGCCACTGGCGGAGTGCAGTCCACTCGTCAATCGATTGTTGCCAGGGGAAATCAGCGGAACGCAGCTCAAGCCGCTACGGGAAGGCTACCTTCGACCGGGCGCACCGACGAAAGTCATCAAAACGCCCAAGGTTGTGCAAACGCACAACACCATTGAGGACCGATCCCAGCGGCCCACCAGCGACGTGGGCGGGGTCTACACCTACGAGGCCATCGCGTCGACCGACAAAGGTCGACCGGTTCGTTTGCGAAGCGAACTGCGGCTGCGTCAGTCGTTGGCGGACCAACTGGCGCAAGAGCAGTTTGACTGGTGGACACGGCTGAGCGGTGAAGTGACCCTTGGACGCTCGAAGAAAGACGACTATGGAGCGGTCATCATCAGCGCTGAAGAGGCCAAGTCGTTTGCCTCGGCGTTCGACCGTGTTGAGAGCGAGTTGTTCGTCTGGATCGTATCGGACACGCTAATTCGCAACGAGCAGCTTCGTCCCGACCCCACGGCGGCTGCTCTCGCCCGCGAGCTAGCGCGCCGGCTGGGGGTAACCCTCGCACCGCGGAACAGCGACGATGGGCGACTGAACGAGCTTGTCCGCATCCGCCGGCTCGATACCTGGCACGTGGGCTGGGGGCTGCCTCGGCCTTCGCTCGTCGCGTTGCAAGCGGGATCGTGCATCGTCTTTCAGCTCGGAGGGACGGTCGATCTCGCGCGGTTGGCCGACATCGAAGCCGCGGGCATCGGCGAACGCACCGCTGAAGGATACGGCCAGGTCCGGTTCAATCATCCGCTGCTGACGCAGCTGCCCGAATGGCCGGCTGCGCCTCAAGTCTCCGATTCGCCGCCGCCTGTCGATACTTTGTCCGTGCACGCTGACGATCCCACGTTTGCGTTCGCCCAGCGCCTGGAGCGGGAATACTGGAAGCAGGAAATTCGGCGAGCCTGTCTGGCGATCGCCGCAGACCCTGAACGACGGCGAAGGCTGCTCGGATGGGATGCTCATGGCGAACAGGGCAACCCGCCGATGAGTCAACTGGGGGGTCTCCGAGGACAGCTGGCACGTTTGAGAAATGCAAACGACGTTTCATCCATCATGGGATGGTTGGGCCATCTGGAGCGCAATCCCCGCCGCAACGATCGCTGGCCTGGCGGCTCGATTGCACTGGTTCGTGCCTTCCTCAACAATCCGCAGAGGATCTGGCACGAAGTGAACTGCACGAATTGGCTGCCCCTCACGGACGGAGCCGTTTCGCGACTGCAAGCCGAACTCTGGCCGCTGGCGGTACGAACCTTCTTCGACGCCTGCATCCGCGCTCACAAGCGGGAATTGGAGGTGCCCAGTGGCACGTAATATCTTCAGCCGACTTCGGCTGACCGGCACCCTCGTCACCGGTTCGCCGTTGCACGTTGGCGGGCATGGTAACGACGTGGAATCCGATTTGCCGCTGGCCCGTGACGGAGCCGGGCAACTGTACGTCCCGGGCACAAGCCTGGCCGGAGCATTGCGTCGCTGGTGCGAACAGGCCTTCGACGAACCAGCAGCCTCCTACGACGATGGCGCGCAGCGCTCGGAGCGAACCTGGGGTTATCAAGCCCGTCAATCGAGCCAGGAGGGGTTGGCAAGCCTTGTTTCTGTTGACGACCTGGTCATCGAGAACAGCGTGAATGTGGAAGTGCGCGATGGCGTGGGCATCGACCGTCGATGGGGAGCGGCAGCCAAGGGCGTCAAGTACGACCGGGCGATATTGCCGCGCGGCACTCGAATGGCGCTGACCCTCACGGTCGACGTCGAGCGAAGCGAGAACCGGCCTGACTTCCTGGGGATGCTTGCCGGCTTGAAGCAGGCGCTGGAGCAAGGCCGGATCCACGTCGGAGCCGCCAGGACGCGGGGGTTGGGATCCGTTCGCCTTCAAGGTGGCGAATTGACGGAGCAGGTATTCGGCACGCGAGAAGGCATCCTTGCCCTGCTTCGCCAATCCGCGGGCGCCCCCGTTTCTTCGTCGGATATCGAGCAAGCCCGCGCGAAGCTTCCTGCTCGTCTTCGACCACGTTTGGAATTGAAGATTAGCTGGACGCCGGTCGGCCCGCTGATGGTGAAGGCGGGGTACGATGGCATCGCCGTCGACATGCTCCCGCTGACCAGCGGAATTGACGGGCAACTCGCCCTGGTGCTGCCCGGCAGTTCGATCAAGGGAGCCTGCCGCAGCCAGGCCGAACGCATCGTGCGAACATTGCTCGGGATCAACCTGCCAGAGAACTTTCTCGACGACATTAAGGATCCGCGCACGAATAACTTGTGCAATTCCTGTAGGACGGATTTCCAATCCGTCCGGGTTTCTCTGGACGGATTGGAAATCCGTCCTACGTGCAATTGTTCAACTTATTGTTACGCGGCTCCTAAACTGCCTTTGATCGACGAGCTGTTCGGTCAACGGGGAGAACGCAACAAGGACTCACCCGCTGACACACTGCGCTCGGGACTTGGTGCCGTGCGCGTTTCGGACTGCTACGGGGAACGACGGCTCCCACAAGAGTTATGGCAGAGCATTCAATCGGCGCATGGCGATGTGGAACTGCGCACGGCGCTGCATGCGGCCGGACTCCAACCTTGGGCGCAAGCTTACCATGTCGCCATTGATCGCTGGCTTGGCTCGGCGGCCGAAAGCATGCTCTATTCGGTTCTGGAACCGCATCGCGTGGCGTGGGAGCCGCTGACGCTTGAACTGGACCTGGAGCGGCTGCCTGAGGCACTGCATGAAGCGGCGATAGCCCTAGTCTTGCTCGTGGTGCGCGATCTGGCGCAGCACCGGCTGCCCCTGGGCTTCGGCACCAACCGCGGCATGGGGAGCGTTCAGGTGGATAGCGTGCAGCTGAACGGCGAAGGCCTTCCCGAAAGCCTTGCCGCCCTCAACAACATCACCTTGCCGAATGGCCGCCTCGGCGAGTTGCCGACGGGCATTCGCGATCGACTCAATCGGGCCTGGCAAGTGTGGATTGCGCGGCCACGTCAGGAGGCCACCACATGAACGGCAAGCTTTTCATCTACACCCGCCAGGCCGTTTCCCTTTCGGAGGCGATGGAAGGCTATCGCTCCGGCGCCGGCTCCGAACGCGCGACGGCGATTCTCTATTCGCCACAGCGGTGTCTCCTGGCAGCCTGGGAATCAGGGCAATTTCAAGGGCACGCGGGACAGTCAATCGACACCGCCTCCGTGTTCGAGGTCCGTGTGTTCAATGAGACTGCTGAATTGCGCTGGCAATCTGACGCCGGTCCGAAACAGCGGCAGCGGGCCGTGATCCTTACCGAGCAGGACATCTCGAAATCACTGGGGGCCACGTGGCTTTCCCGGGATCAGGATTGTGACGACAAGCTGCATCAGACCTACCTCCTTTGGGGCCAAGGAACGGGTACGACCATGGCCCCGGGTTGGAGCGAACTGGCGACCGCGCGGATCGGGAAGCTGGCGGTGCCGCTGAACGGCGTCGGCAGGAATCAGCGAGTCTTGCTGAAGAGCATCGAATACCTGGCCGCCGAGAAGCAACACGGCAACGTCACTGTCCTCGACGAGCGATTGGTCAAGATCGGGGACGAACAAACCATCCTTGCTGAAATCAAGCGTGAGGAGGCCGCCCATGGCTGAACCCGTTCGCGGAAAACTGGTCTGGCAAGGCATGGGCGACAAACGCGTCAGGCGGGTGATCTACCCAACGAAGAAGGGCACGTCTCAGCCGACGCCGTTCGATTCCGAGCAACTGGCTGCGGCATTGCGAAACCGCGCCGAGGATGAGATCGAAGTCGACCTGGAGGTGATGGGCGGCAAACCCGTACGCATTCGCCCGGTGGGCGCCACATTTGCCGTATCGCCGCCACCCATCGTTCCTCGACCCCAACAAGCGCAGCCGGGCAAGCAAGCTGTACCCTTTCAGCAGCGACAACGAGAAGAACGGCAGCAACCCCGACGACCAGGGGATTTCCACAACCCCTACAACTTTGTGCCGGCCCTTCCACGCGAGGGAGTCACGGGCGATCTCGGCGACCACGAACCCGTCGGCCATCACGCCTATCATGCGGACCGGATCACCGGCGTCATTCGCGTGAAGATGACGGTGGCGACTCCACTGTTATTGCCGGATGCGACACAAGCGGTCGATATCGGTAACGGTCACAAGAGCTTTCCAGTACGAGTCGATGCAGACGGCAGGCCCTATGTCCCGCCAACCTCGATCAAGGGCATGCTGCGCGCTGCGTACGAGTCGGTGACGAATTCGCGGCTAGCGGTATTCGCAGGCCATAAGGACCGGCTGGCAGACCGAATGCCCGCGAAGGATGGGCTTTCGCTTGTACCTGCCCGGATCGTCGATGTGGACGGAACCGAAACCATCGAAATGCTGCCGGGAAACTCGGGGATTGGCGAGGACGGCGCGCCATATTTGGATCGTTCCATGCGACCTCCTGTTCGCGATCCCATGTATGCAGCATGGCTGCCTCGATACGACCGGCACACCGGTAGGGAATCGCGATTCGCAGTTCGCTATCCAGACGATCAACTTCCTCAACACGGCGAAGCAGTCCAGGTCTGGCTCGAACTGTGGGAACGTACGGGACGATTCCCCTTCGTCTACTGGTCTGTGCGACAGTGCGTTCGCGCCCAGGAATCCCTTGGCAGTCCGCCTCAACCGGGACAGCGTCGTGGCACCCATGAGCCGGTTCCAGATGTGAACATGATCTCGGCGAACGGTTTCATTTGCATCACAAACCGTAACATTGACCGCAAACATGACGAGCGCGTATTCTTCACGACGCGAGATGAGCAGATCTTGCACCCGTTAACCGCAGAACTGCGCCAGCAGTGGTGCGAACTGATTACCAATTACCAAGTCATTCATGATGATGAACGTCGGCACGGCATGAGGGGCCCTCCTGCACTCAACAATTCGATCTGGTCGCGACATGTTTCCGGCGGCCTCGGCGAACGCCAATTGACTGACGGGACGCTTTGCTACGCCGCGTTTCGTGACAACTGTGTGACTGCGCTGTATCCGGTTATGATCTCACGCCGGTTATTCGAGTCGTCGCCACTCTCATTGCTCCCGGCATCGTTGCGTCCTGCCACATCGATTGGAGCACTGTCGCCCTCCGATCGCGTCTTCGGCTGGGTCAACCAGAATGGCAAGGGTGCCTATCGCGGCAACTTGCGAGTTGGCCCCGTGCATTGCGAATCTGACGAAGCAATTCAAGAGTTCGGCGTTCCTGGCCTACCGCTGTCGATTCTCGGTCAGCCGAAACCACAGCAAGCTCGTTTCTACGTCGCGGCCGATACGAGCGGGGCGGCTCAGGACAACGGCCTCGATAAGGGCCAAGCAGGATACCGCGCTGAAAAAGGACTACGCGGCCGCAAGGTCTACCCGCATCACCGGACGTCCCAGGAGTATTGGAATGACCCGATGACGGATCGGCCCCAGCAGCCCGACGGCCAGTCGCAGGAATATCTCCGGCCCGCCGGTGACAACTGTCGCGACAACCAGAACCGCTCCGTCCAGGGCTGGGTGAGGCCCGATACCATCTTCACATTCGACCTCCACGTCACGAACCTATCCCGCGTGGAACTGGGAGCATTGCTCTGGCTGCTGAAACTGCCGGAGAATCACCACCACCGCCTCGGCGGCGGAAAACCGCTCGGCTTCGGCAGCGTGCGACTGGAGATCGACCCCGAGGCCACTCAGTTGAGGAATGGCGAAAGCTGGAAGCGGGTCTACTCAACATTGGACGATGTTCCTTCGTCGCCCGTCGATGTCGGCGCGATGATCCGCGACTACGAGGAAGCAGTGCGAACCTCGTACCCGACTGGCGGGTCTTTCGATTGCGTACCATTTATCGCGGCCTTCCTGAAAATGGCGACGGGATTCGAGGAATTGCCGATCCACTACCCGCGGATTTCGGTGCCGCCCGATCCCGCGGGTGAGAATTTCCGCTGGTTCACGGCGAACGAGAGCGGACCACGGCTAAGCCTCCCTGACCTGGCTGATGATACCGGGTTGCCGATCCTCGATACGCAGTGATCCAGGAGAGAATCATGCGACTCGTGAGTTTTCTTGGAACGGGCAACTACGGCGAGACAACGTATTCGTTCGAGACTCAACCCTGTCGAACTTGCTACGTTGCCCATGCCCTTGCGACCTTGACTCGCCCTCGAGAGATCCGACTGGTTGCCACGACTGAAGCCTGGAATCAGCACGGCTCGGCACTCTCGGATACCTTGGCGGCCGCCGGCCTTCCTGTCCCTATTCGAGTCAGCATCCCAACAGAAGGTGCCCCCCAACAGCTCTGGGAGATGTTCGGACACATGGTCGATGTGATCCGAACCAGTGAATTCCCCGTGCTACTGGATATCACTCACGGCTTCCGAATGCAGCCATTCTTTGCTGCGGCGTGTATTCAGTACGTTCAAGCGGTGGTGCCGAATCCGCCGAAGATCCGTGTGGTGTACGGTGAGTACCGAGGCAATGAGCGAGAAAGCCCGATCTGGGAACTCACACCGTTTCTCGATGTACTGGCCTGGTCGCGCGGACTGATGATGTTTCTCCGAACCGGCCAGGCGGACGAAGTCGTCGAGCCAACAGAGCAGTTGGGCCGGGATCTCGGGCGACAATGGGCTTCGTCGGGGCGTCAGGGCGCACAACCGCAACTTCGCAATCTCGCCGGCGCCCTGCGCGCGTTCAGCAATGACTTCATCACGATCCGCACCGGCTCGCTCTTGGCCGGCAATCGCGCTTCGGCTGGCCGACTCAGCGCAGCGATCGATCAGACGCGCGCGGAGGTGAGTCAGCAAATCCCTGCCCTGGCACTTGTGCTAGATCAAGTCGAAGCGATGGTTCGTCCGCTGATCGTCGATGCTCGACTGTCTGCTGCTGCCGGGCAACGAGCCATGCTCGCATTGGCCCGACTGTATCAGCATCTAGGACGCTACAGCGAAGCAATCTCCATCCTTCGGGAAGGATGGATCACGCTCAATGCAAATCCGGCCGCCGATCTTCCCGGCGCGACATTCGACCGGGACGAACGCGGTCGACACGAAGAGCTATGGAGGCAACGGTTAGGAAGACAGGCTGACCGGGTATCGGACGTTCGAAACGACATTCAACACGCCGGCTTCAATGTTCAACCCCATGCCCGCGAATGGTTTGAACAACAGTTAACTGCCCTCATTCAACTCTGGGAATCGGCCATCGCTGCCTCGGAGGCCGTTTCCACGGACTGACCCATGCTCCTCCTCAACTTCGGCCATCCGCTCTCAGAACCGCAATTGGCCCAGGTCGCCGAACACGTTTCGGTCCCGATTGAGCGCGTCGTTGAAGTCAGGACCCATTTCGATCACCACTCCCCATTCACCGAACAGGCCCGGTCGCTGATCGAGCAGATCGCACTTTCACCGACGGACTGGCAAACGAGACGAATCCTTGTGAACCCTCCGAACCTGGTGTCAATCGCCTGCCTCGTGCTGGCGGAGTTGCACGGGCGCATGGGTTACTTCCCACCGGTCCTCCGGCTTCGGCCTGTGCCCAACACGATCCCGCCCTCGTTCGAGGTCGCGGAAGTCCTCAACCTGCAAGAAGTGCGCGAGCAAGCGCGACGGCAACGGTGACTTCAGTGCCCCGCTTTAGCGAACGCTTCATCGAAGCGTGCCACAGTCGCGAACCGCAAACTTTTGATGCTGCCCGTGCCGATCGAAATCAGGTTTCCCACAACATTTGTTTGGACAACCGTTGTCCCACGATGTATTCTACCCCCATGACCATCGCGAAGCCCCGTTCGGCCCCCGCGGGCCGCTTGTTCGATTCCCTCGAGCAGGAGGTCTTCCTCAACCTGTGGCGCACCTACGACCGGTTGCGTGCCCTGGAGGAGGAACTCTTCGGCCGGCACGAGTTGACCCCGCAGCAGTACAACGCACTGCGGCTGCTGGCGGCGGAGCATCCGAACCAGGTTCGGACGCTCGACCTGGCGGCAAGGCTGGTGTCGCGGGCGCCGGACATCACGCGGCTGCTCGACAAGCTGGAGCAGCGCGGGCTGATCGAACGCGATCGGCCGGCGGACAATCGCCGGGTTGTTCGCATCGGGATCACCGAAGCAGGGCTTGCCTTGCTGCGCGAGCTGCGCCAGCCGATTCGCGATTGCCACCGCCGGCAGCTCGGGCACCTGGGGAAGAAGCAGCTGACGCAGCTGGTTGACCTGCTCCGTTCCGCCCGGCATCCGCACGAGGACGAGGCCAGCAGCTGGCGCTGAGAGATCGTAACCACGACCATCGCCGACTCATCCGAGGAGATTTTCATGGCAGCGACACAATCCGCGGACGTGGTTGTCATTGGCGGCGGCCCGGCGGGCAGCACGGTGTCGACCCTGCTCGCGCAGCACGGCCTGCACGTCAAGCTGTACGAGCGCGAGCGGTTTCCGCGATTCCACATCGGCGAATCGCTGATTCCGGAGACCTACTGGGTGTTTCAGCGCCTCAAAATGCTCGACAAGATGAAGGCCAGTCCCTTCGTCAAAAAATTCAGCGTCCAGTTCGTCAATGCCGAGGGGAAACAGTCGGCACCCTTCTACTTTCACGACAACAAGCCGCACGAGTGCTCGCAGACCTGGCAGGTGATCCGCAGTCAGTTCGACCTGATGATGCTGCAAAACGCGGAGGAACAGGGCGTCGAGGTCCACCAAGCCACGCGCGTGCTGGACGTGATGTTCGACGGCGACCGGGCCATCGGCGTCCGCATCCAGAAGGAGGACGGCACGAAGGAAGAAGTGACGGCAAAGGTCGTCGTCGATGCCAGCGGTCAGAGCACCATGCTGCAGAACCGCTTCAAGCTTCGGCTCTGGGACCCGGTGCTGAACAAAGGGGCCATCTGGACCTATTGGAAAGGCGCGTATCGCGACAGCGGTCGAGACGAAGGCGCGACAATGGTCATCCAGACCACTAACCGCCAGGGCTGGTTCTGGTACATCCCGCAGCACGACGACACCATCAGCGTCGGCGTGGTCGCGCCATTCGATTACCTGTTCAAAGGCCGAGGCAGTCACGAGCAGACTTACAATGAAGAAGTCGAAGCCTGCCCAGCCGTCAAGGAGCGTGTCGCCAAGGGAACGCGTTCGACGGGTTACTTTGCCACGAAGGACTATTCCTATCGGTCGAAAGAGGTCGCGGGAAACGGCTGGGTGTTGATCGGCGATGCGTTTGGCTTCCTGGACCCGCTCTACTCGTCCGGCGTGCTGCTGGCCCTGAAATCCGGCGAATTGGCTGCCGACGCAATTGCCGAGGGCTTGACGCGCGATGACGTATCAGCCGCACAGCTCGGGAAGTGGGGGCCGGTCTTCAATCAGGGCGTCGACCGCATGCGGCGGCTCGTCTGCGAATACTACGACGGCTTCAGCTTCGGCAAGTTCATCCGCGCGTTTCCTCACTTCACGGGCCTGGTGACCGACCTCTTGATCGGCGACCTGTTCACCGAGCGCGTCGATGCCGTCTGGCAGCCAATGGAGTCGCTCTACACGGCCGACAAAAAACCGATCCCCACCTGGACCGCCGAGGCGCCGCCGGACATCGCGGCGAACAAGGTCAATGAATTGTTTCTTCCCGAAGGAACGACGCGGTGAACCGAACTCCATTCCAAGGCAGAGGGAACCGAGAATCGGCAACTTCCTGGTTGTCGATTCGCCGTAAGGCTAGGAACTGACCTGATCCTTGACCAACTCGTCGAACAGCTCCGGTCGGCGCGTGCGCAGCATGTAGTTGGCGAGCGAGCGCTCCTGGGCGAGGAGTTTCACGTCCAGCGTCGCCACGATCAACTCTTCCTTGATGCATTCTTCCTGCGTCTGGGCCAGGAGCTCGCCGTCGGGGCCCCAGATGAAGGCGGCGCCGGCGTGGTGCGGTTGGTTCTCGTGGTCGGGCGGCACCGTGTTCACGTAGCCGGCCCGGCCGGCCTGGTCCGTCAGGAGAGCGAAGCAGACGTTTTCTCGCGCTCGCAAGGCGTACTTGCCGAGGAAGCGATGCGAGTGGTGGCGGGCAGCGGCTTCGCTTTCCGGCGTGTCTTCCCAGGTGCGAAAGCGGGCGGCGTGCGGCATCAGGATCACATCGGCGCCGCGCAGCGCCTGGATCCGCGCGATCTCCGGGAACTGGTTGTCGTAGCAGATCACCACGCCGACCTTGCACGGTCCGACGTCGAAGACCTTGATGTCCCGACCGCCCTTGTAATAGAAGTTCTCGTCGCGAGACATGTGCAACTTGCGCTGCTTGCCGATGTAGCCGTCCGGCCCGACCAGCACCACGGTGTTGTAAACGATGTCGCGCTCCTTCTCGCTCATGCCGACGGCCAGCACCAGCCGATAGTGGCGTGCCAGCTGCATCAGACGCTGCGTCGCCGGCCCTTCCGGCACCGCTTCGGCCAGCTCCCAGGTGTTCGGCGTGCAGTGGCCCTGGATCAGCAGTTCGGGAAAGAGCACCAGCTCCGCCTTCTCCGCGGCAGCGCGTTCGCACCAGCCCGCCATGCTCTTCAGCACGCGCTCGGGCTCGCCCATCCAGCCGTTCGTGCTCACCGCGGCCGCACGCAGTGTTTGCATCGGTTGTCACTCCACGCCAGGGGCCGCATTCACGCCCGTGAGGAATATCGTCCCTTTCAAAGAGCGACCCGGACAGCGAAAAAATGCGGTAATCCTCCAGCGGTCATGTCGCAGGAGCGAACTGTTGAAACTCGCGTCGCCGCGTCTTCAGGAACTGCAACCATTCGTCCATCCCGGCCCCCGACTTGGCCGACACCTCAAATACCATCATACCGGGCCGAACCGCCGCGATGCTCCGGTGCGCGGCGGGGGCATCGAATTCGACGGCACCGGCCAGGTCGATCTTGGTGATGAGCGCCAGGTCCGCGGTGTTGAAGATCGTCGGATACTTGAGCGGCTTGTCCTCGCCCTCCGTGACCGAGAAAAGGACGACGCGGAGCGCTTCGCCGAGATCATAGCTGGCGGGGCAGACCAGGTTGCCCACGTTCTCGATGAAGAGGAAATCCAGATTCGCCAGGTCCCAGCCCTCCAGCCCGCTCTCTACCATGCCCGCTTCCAAATGGCAGACCGTGCCGGTGATGATCTGACGCACCGGGACCTGGCTGCGCGCCAGCCGCTGGGCGTCGTTGTCGGTCGCCAGGTCGCCGACCAGCGCGGCCACCTGAAACTCGGCCCGGAACAGTGATAGCGTCCGCTCCAGCAAGGCCGTCTTGCCCGCGCCGGGGCTGGAAACCAGGCTGATAGCGTACACGCCCGCCGCACGAAAACGCTCGCGCAGCGCCCGCGCTACGATGTCGTTCTGCTTGAGCACCCGCTGGCGGACTTCCACCAATCGCGTGGGCGGGTTCATGACTCAATCTCCAGGGCCACGACTTCGAGCTCTCGCCCGCTGATGACACGGGATGTGCCGGTGCCGCAGACGGGACAGCGAAGTTCTTGCGGTGACTCCAGTGTGCAGGGAGTGTCACACGAGGCACAGTGCGCCACCAGCGGAACGTCTTCGATGACCAGGTCTGCGTCGGCCAGCGGCGAGATTTCGCGTGCAAGTTCGTAGGCCGACAGCAACGCTTCCTTGACCACGCCCGACAGCGGCCCCATCCTCAGATGGATGGCGATGACCCGTCCGCCCTGGCGCTCCGCTTCCTCCGCGGCGACATCCAGGACGTTCAGAGCAATCGATAGCTCGTGCATTCCGTTGACGCTCGCACCGGCAAAATCCCCAGCGTACACTCTGATTATTCCCAGGACGGCATGCTCAAGCGAAAGGAAAAGCCCTATCAGCTTGCGGCGATGCCCCGTTCGGGTGGTCTTCTTGTCCGGGTCGATCGGCGGTGAGTATATACTTCGCGAGTTAGGATCCGCGCAAGAATAACTTGTGCAATTCCTGTAGGACGGATTTCCAATCCGTCCGGTTTTCTAGCTAGGGACGGATTGGAAATCCGTCCGACGTGCAATTGTTCAACTTATTGTTACGCGGCTCCTTAGTGAATGGCGGTGTTCGGTGGGCCAGGCACCCTTGTCTGGCCGGCCAGACAAGGGTGCCTGGTCCACCTTGCCAGGTATCAAAATGGCTCGCGCAGAGTATAACAGGCATCGCTCGGTGCGTGAATTTTTCCCGAACACGGGGCCTGCGGTTGAGGGTCGAATGATCACGGTGTTTTCGTGGAGCATGGAACACAAAACCGGCCTATGGCTCGATGCCGAGGCGCTACGGACGCGAGCCGAGGAACTGCACGCATCGGCCGACGTGCTCTGGATCGACCTGGACCGGCCGGACGACGCGGAGATTAGTCTCGTCTTCAACGATTTCTTTCCCATCCATCCGTTGACCATCGAGGACGTCACCCGCGGCAGCCGCCATCCGGACGCGCCACCGCACTTCCCCAAGGTGGAGGAATTCGCGGACTACCTGTTTGTGATCGCCAATCCCCTGGCGCCGCGGTTTCGCGAACTGGTCCTGGGCAAAGCCGACGAGCCTGGCGCTGGCGGGCGCACCGCCACCCAACTCAGTGCCGTCATCACCCGCCGCATCCTTGTCACGCACCACTTCGAGCCGGTCCTTGGCGTTGAGGAGTTGCATCGGCACCTGTGCAAGCACGGATTGAACGCCAAGCGCGGACCGGATTACCTGTTTCATCTGATTCTCGACGCCACCGTCGATCACTACGCTCCGCTGCTGGACCATTTCGACGACGCGCTGGATGAAATGGAAGCGGGCATCCTGTCGCGGCCCAGGCCGCAACACTTACTGGATCTCCTGGCGATCAAGCGGGAGATCATTGCGTTTCGCAAAACGCTGGTGTACGAGCGCGAAGTGCTGGCCCGCCTGGCGCGGGGCGAGTTCAAACTGATCGACCGGCGCGAGATGGTTTACTACCGCAATGTCTACGACCATCTGGTGCGCTTTACCGAGCTGATCGACAGCTCGCGCGAAATGGTCAGCGACCTGATGCAAACCCACCTGGCCGCAGTGTCCAATCGACTCAACGAGATCATGAAGGTGCTGACGATGATCTCGACCATCGTGCTGCCGATGACGCTCGTCGCGGGCATCTACGGCATGAACTTCGACGAGATGCCGGAGCTGCGCTGGGCCTATGGCTATCCGACCGCCATCGGCCTGATGTTGCTGTCCGGGATCAGCTCCCTGGCGTTCTTTCGCTGGAAGAAGTGGATCTGACCACCAACTATCATTTCGCGGCTTCTCCACTGGGCGCGATGAAGCGCACGTGGACTGGCACTTCGGCACGGAGGCGTTCACCGGGATTCGCCAGGCGCACGACGACGGGGACCAGGCCCGTCGTGCGGTCGGCCGCGATGCCGATCCAGGCGATCTTGCCCGTGCCCACCCGTCCCGTCTTGGCCGTCAAACGTACCTCGGCGGCCTGTCCGCGCTGAAGCTGATCGGCCTGCGCGGGTGTTAAATCACATCGGACGTCCAGTTCGCGCAGGTCGAGGATTTCGCCCCAGTCCCCCGCGCCCGGGCGAACGATCGACCCTGGTGAGACCGCCATCCAGCTGATGACGCCATCGGTTGGGGCCTTGAGCTCGCTGCCATCCAGCGCGTTGCGGGAAACCTCGACGGCCGCGGCGGCGACCAGCTCATCGGCCTCGCTTTTGGCCACATTGGTCCGGGATTCGTGGACGCGCTGTTCCGACAATGCCCCGTCGCGAAACAGCCGTTCCATCTCCTTGAGTAAGCGGCGATGCTCCCGGAGAAAGACCTGCACCAAGGCCAAGGCCGCCTTCTTGGACTGGAGGTCGGCGCGCAAGTCGCCATCATCCAGCTTGATCAGCACCTGGCCTTTCTTCACTCGTTCCCCAGGGGAAACCAGGACTTCGGTCACGGGTTGCAACAAGGTCGTCGCGATCACGCCCCGGCGTGACGGGATGCATTGCGTTCGGCCTGTCGCTTCAATGGCATTTGCAGAGACTCCATCCGCTCGAGCAACCGGTTGGCCAGCGACAGGCCTGGAATGGAACTCTTGGCCGACGCAAACGGCCAAGCCGACGGCAAAACTCAACATCAAAAGCGGCTTCATGGTGGAGTCCTCGATGACCGGATCCAGGCGAGGCGGCACGATCAATGGATCCTACCTGAATCGCACGCGATCGTCGCCGATGCAAGCTTGACCGAGGCGATTTGCCAAAAATTCATCAGCTCCACGCAATCCATCCCCTTCTACCCTTCCGTCCGGAGACGCGCTTTGCGAGAAGACCTGGCAACAGCAATCGATCAGGGCGGTCGGCGCAAAAAGCCCCTTGCGATGTGGATAGGCGGCCGCTACGATTTAACTGGCTCAAGTTCCCACGCGGGCGTAATTCAGCGGCTAGAATGCCAGCTTCCCAACGGGGAGGCTGGCTTTTTTCATGCCCTGAGACGGTCTTCGACATCGCTCGCTATTTCTCGCCAAATCCCCACCAGTTCGCCGCTTGCGACGACTATCACTCACCAGCGCCGCAAGCCATCCCTCGACACTTTTCGACATGAAAAGTCAAAAAGTGGGGCAACAAATGGGACAACAAATTCGCGCGAGTGGGGCAACAAAGCTGGCGACCACGGGCAGCCTTCCCCCGTGCTGCCGCGAGTCTCACTGTCTCAGCTATTCAAATGCTCGCACGTCGAGAGCGGCAAGTAGAGGGGAAGGCTGCCCGTGGCCTAGCCGACTTAAACCCCTCCCCGATCCCAGTGCAGTACGTTCGTGACCTGCCGCCGCAGGAGTTCATTGTCAGGATGCTGGCCCACGGCTTCGCCGCGAGGTGGTACGGACGGCGCTACGGAGTCAGCCTGGCTCTACGCCGCGTCGTTCTGACGGACGCATCTGGATCGGGAGGACGACTTCTTGTCCTGCTAAAACCCGCGATTCCGATGCTTCTTCCTCCCCGCCGCCGACAGCAGCTTGGCGAGGGACGATCCCCCTGGCAAACTCCTCCTGCCGTAGCGTAGGGCCAGGTCGAACGCCGCCCACGTCTCGCCTGGCGCGTCGGCCACGGGGCCGTCGTTGTAGTATGGGTACTTGCTCGTTCGTTGGAAGTGCAGGTCGGCCAGCCGCAGAATCTCCGCTTCGGTCAGCAAGGGAAGTTCGGCTGGGTTTCGCAGCCCCCGCTTCCTGGCGAGGAGCTTCGCCAGTGACGACCCGCCAGGCAGCCCCCGCTGACCTTCGCGGAGGTCGCTGTCGAGCCGCTTCCACTTCTCGCCAGCCGCGTCCACCACGTCGCCCGAATTGGTGTTCGGCCACTTGCCTGTCCGCTCAAAGTGGGCATCGCACCAAGCCAGAATCCTTTTCTGCGACAACGGCGGCTGGTCGAGGCGGCTCTTCTTTCCTCGGAACTTCACAAGCAGCCAGGCCAGGGACGAGCCGCCCCGCAGCCCCCGTGACCCTTGTTTCATCGCCCCGTCCACCGCCGCCCAGGTTTCGTCGGGCGCGTCGAGGATCGTCCCCGAATCCATCGTCGGCCATTTCCCCGTCTTCTTGAAGTGCGCGTCGGCCCAGGCCAGGATTTGCTTCCTCGTCAGGGGCGGCGCGGTGACGTTGTAGCGGACACCCCGCTCGGCGCTGAGCAGCTTGGCGAGGGACGATCCACCAGGCAGTCCCCGTGTACCCCGCCGCAGGGAGTGGTTGACCGCCAGCCAGGTGTCGCCAGGCGATTCGGGGATCGCCCCCGATTCGATGTGCGGCCACTCCCCCGTCCGCGCGTGAAAGGCATCAGCCCACTCCAAAGTCTGTTCGACGTTCAGGAGGGGCCGCGTCCAGACGTTGCGGACGCCGCGATGTTCCGCAAGCAGCAAAGCCAACGACGAACCGCCTGGCAGTCCCCGCCGTCCTTGCCGTAGGGCGACTTGCACCGCCGTCCAGGTTTCACCAGGGGCGTCCGTGATCGAACCAGAAGTGGGCCACTCCCCCGTGCGGGCGTGATGCGCGTCGGCCCAGGCCAGGATTTGCTGTTCGGTGTAGGACGGGAGTTGCTTGCGGTTGCGGATGCCGCGATGTTCCGCAAGAAGCCTCGGCAGTGATGAGCCGCCAGGCAGTCCCCGCCCGCCGTTCTGCAAGGCGCTATCCACGAAGTCCCACTTCTCGCCGCCCGTGTCGAGGATGACGCCCGACTTCTTCTTGGGCCACTGGCCCGTCCGTGCGTGAAAGGCGTCGGCCCAGGCCAGGATTTGTTCGACGGTCAGCGGCGCTAGCGCATGGATGTTGCGGACGCCCCGTTGCTCGGCCAGCAGCCGCGCCAGGGAGCTTCCGCCTGGCAAGCCCCGCAGGCCCACCCGTAGGGCGTTGTCCACGTTGGCCCACGTCTCGAACTTGGCGTCGGCAATGCCGCCCGTGTCCTTGGTCGGCCACTTCCCCGTGGCACGGCGGTAGTCATCGCACCAGCGCAGGATTTCCTGAATCGTCAGCCGTCGCCTGGCGAGCCGCTTGGCGGGTTGCTCGGCGGTTGGCGTGGGGGAGGGTGTCATCGTGGGCCTTCCCTGGATCGCGTCACTGGCCCTCTACTCTGCACTGCGGAAGGCCAGCACACAAGGGTTTGTGCAACCCCTGCTGTGGGCGAAAAGTGGCGGCGGCGATTTTTCGGAACCGACCTTCGCAAAGTTTCTCGGCCCACAGGTAGGTTGGGGCGATCCGCGAGTTTCACATCATGAAAAAGAAGAGCGACATGGCGACCTGGAACGGCATCCCAGGAGTCCCGTCCAGACCTTTTTTGCTCTGAGTTTCCCTGTTTGTAATTCTGCAATTCCCGACGAGCGATTCCAGCGCCCACGCAAGCGCCTTCCGTGCTTGAGGGCAGTTGAGCCTGTGATCTTGGCCTGCCGCGAGCAGCAGGGCGTCGGGACTCTGGCTGCTGAGCCGTAGGCTGTCGCTGAACGGGATCGTGTCGTCGTGTAGGCTGTGGATGATGATGCTCGACGGCTTGACGCGATTCGCCCGTCCGAACCGCCGCCACGCTGGGGCCAGCAGGATAAGTGGCGTGTCATCTGTCTCCATGTTCATTGCCACCGCGCCGCCCCGCGACGACCCGACCACGACGGCGGGGCGGAACTGGTCTAACGCCTTCTGTGCCGTCCTGACCGCACGCCGAAACGACCAGTTGCTCAGCCTCGGCGTCAGTACGTCGTGGCCCAACGACCGCAGGAAGGCACTCTTGGCACTACCCGTGGAAGACCAACCGTGCAGGAAGAGGATTCTCATGATTGCAAGTCCCGCATCATGGCCCAAACATCGTGCAGGGCGTCAACGTAGTCCCGCCCCGCCTTACCCTGCACGGTCGCCGCTCGGCTTTTGAAGTTGCCGTAATCGAGTTCCTGCCCGATCAGCGCCAAGACCTTCACCCAGGTCGTTTTCGGCAGAATCAGACGATAGCGGTAGTCTGTGTCGTCGGTTTGCTTGATCGGGTGGCCCGCAAGCTGTGCGGAGAACCGTGCGATCAAGTTTTCGAGGTGTTGCTTCAGCCTGGCCCGCACCGTGATCGTGTCGGCGTCCAGGCCGTCCTTGGTACGGCCGCAGACGACGGAAAAGAAGCCTTCGGGGAGAAATATCCACATGGTTAATACTCGTCGGGTAGAAGGATGGTGGTTGCAGAACGGTCGGCCTCGGTGATGATCCAGAGCCGCGTCCCACTGGCGGTCGTGTACGCGGACAGGATGCGTGTACCGTCCTTCACCGCCGCGTCGTTCAACGCCTTGTCTTCAGAGTCCACCTCGCCCCAATCGCCTGCCATGTGCCTGGTCAGGAAAGCCCACGGCGACTGCCGACTGGCTTGCAGCGCCTCCATCGCGCCAGGCGTCATCAACAGACGGCCCAACTTGAACAGCGGGTTAGTCGGCATCTCCACGGTCGCTCTCCTCTGGCTGCTTCATCTCAAGTGGGAAGTACAGTCCTGCCAGGTCGATGCCGAAGTCGCCGTCGCTGACCGCGTTACCCTGGCGGTCCTCCCACTCGACCTGATCGCCAGCCACGAATTCTTGCGACAGGCACCTGCCTGTGTCGGAGTCGAACTCCTGTACCACAAAGCCAGTGGTGATCTTGCGGACGATCATGGCGTCATCCTTCCGTGTGCGGGGCGAAGTTGAAGAAGAATCGCGGCGCGTGTTGGAATTCGAGCGACCCCTTCACGCCATCGGCCTTGCGGTGAACGACGACGAGCGGGGCCATGAAGCCGATCACCTCGAAATCGTCCCGTAGCTGATCGGTGGTCCACACCTGACCGTACACAGCTTCCAGTGCTTCACGGGAGTCAGGCTGTGAGTTGATTTCAACAAGGCGTTCGCGGCGACTTGCCTCGGTGTCGTCGGTCATGATTCCTCCTTGGGTGATGCCGACGCTGGTACACTTTGGCAAATCAGGCAGCACAAGAGCCAAAGTGTACCAGGCTGAAGCAAACCATCAGCGAAAAGGAGAACTGACATGCGACGTTTAGATGACATGAGCTTCCGCGATTTCGTGAACGGTACGGCGGGTTTGGCGGTCGTGGATTTCTACCGCGATGGTTGCCCGCCCTGCGGTGCCATCGCGCCGATTTTTGATGAGTTGGCCGCGAGGAACGCCGACGTGCGGTTCGGCAAGATCAGCACCGACGAAGCGCCGAACGTGGCAACGGACTTCAAGGTTTCGGCGGTGCCGACGCTGATCTTCTTCAAGCAGGGCGCTGTTGTTGAGAAACTGGTGGGCTTGCGGAAAAAGGCAGAACTTCAGCGCACGATTGACGAGTTGAAGGGGTAGCGACAATCACCGACCGACCTTGCAGAACGGCCGCGCGGCCTGAAAGTCCTTGATGCCAGCCTCCGTCACCTCGGTTCGGGCGAGGAACAAGTTGCGCAGCCCTGCAAGGTCTTTCAACTCGGCCAGCCCCGCGTCGGTCAACCTCGTTCCCGACAGCATCAGCCAGGTCAGGTTCTTGAGCTTGCCGACGTGCTTCATGGCCGCGTCGGTCACTCCGCACTCGTACAGTTCCAGCAGCCGCAGGCCCGTCAGCGTTCCCAGGCGGGCCAGGCCGTCGTCCGTGATCCGCAGGCGATTCAACCGCAACTCCCGTAGGTGCGGCAGTGCCTCCAGGTAGGGAAGGCCCGCGTCCGTAACCAAGGTGCCGTCGAGGGTGAGCCAAGTCAGGCTGGGCGGGAGGTGCTTCAGCCCCTCATCGGTGATCTGCGTCTCGACCAACTCCAGCATCGCAAGCTGTGGAAGATCGTGCAGTTTTTCCAGGCCCGCATCGGAAATAGTCGTGCGGTTCAACCGCAGAACTGCAAGGTCAGCAAGTGCCTGCACGCGATCCAGGTCAGCATCCTTGACCTCGGTAGCGGTCAGGTCGATGGCCGTGATGCGGAACGACTCGGCGGGCAGGTCAGCGGCCTTGTTGACCGCAACTTCGCCGCCACCCGACGCTGGGACAACCGTGATTTTGCCGCCGACCTCCAAGGCCCATGCTGCCGTTTCGCGGTCCTTGGTCGCATTGTGGGCCGCAGTTGTACTGGCATGGTCGCCACTTCTGGACAACACGAACGGGACCAGGCCGACAAGAAGCAGCGTGATGATCCCGATGGCGACAAGTCCCTGCCACCGCCGCCGTGTCCCGACCCGCTCCAGCGCCACGATCAGTTCCTTCATCGACTGATAACGGTCCTGGGGCTGCTTCGCCACCATCCGCAGGAAGACGGCATCCAAGGCGGCGGGGACTTCGGGGCGAACCTGTCTCAAGGACGGCGGGGCGGCTTCGCGGTGGGCCACCACGTTCTGAATGACGGTCGTTCCTGGGAACGGTGGCTTGCCCGTCAGCAGGAAGTACAGGGTACAGCCCAGCGCGTACACGTCGGCCCGATGGTCGGCCTGGTCAGGTGCCAGGGCTTGTTCGGGGGCCATGAAGGATGGCGTACCTGCCGCCTGGCCGTGCTGCGAGGCGAGCGCCAGGCCCAGATCGAGAACCTTTGCCGCACCGTCCTGGGCCAGAAGCAAGTTGGCGGGCTTCACATCTCGGTGGATGATGCCGCGTTCGTGGGCGTGGTTCAGTCCTTCAGCCGCCTGCTTGATGCAGCGGATGGCCTGCTCAACGGTCAGCGGGCCGTTCTGCTCGACGTGGCGGGCAAGGTCCGTACCCTCAACGTACTCCATGACCAGGAAGGGCAGGCCGTCCTGCTCGCCAGCATCGAAGGCCGTAACGACGTTGGGGTGGATCAACTGCGCCGCCGCCTTCACCTCGTCGTGGCAGCGGGGCGATGTGGCGGGCAGCAGCTTGACGGCAACTGTCCGCTCCATACGGCGGTGGACGGCCTTGAACACTTGCCCACCGCCGCCGACTCCGATCCGTTCCAGCAGTTCGTATTCGCCCAGCCGCTTGGGGGTCTGGTCGCCAGCGACTTCAGGTGGCGGGCCTTCGTCATCGGCCTTCTTCGTCAACCAGGCCGTCCGCTTCAAGGCCCAGATGCGGTCCTTGAGCATGTCCACCAGTTCGGGGCAGTCGCGGCAAAGCTCCTCGGCGGAAGTGTCCTGGCCCTGCTGGTAGAGTTCTTCCCAGCGAGCCAGCGCGTCCCAGAGGCGGTCGTCATTTTGTGTCTGGTTCGCGTCCATAGAGCGCCAGGCCCAGCAAAAAACGGGCGTTCTGCCAGCGTCGGAGGACGGTGCGGGTGCTGACTTTCAGCAGGTCAGCGACTTCCGCCTGGGTGAGTTCTTCGTACCAGAGCAGGGAGAACACCTCCCGCTCCTCGTCGGGCAGTCCTTCGACCTTGGCGTGGAACTCGGTCCACTGTGCGAGGGTCGCGGGTTCGTCCAGGTCCGCAGCTTCGTCCAGGTCCGCAGCTTCGTGGGCCTGTCCGCTTTGACCGTCCAGCCGCGCGTGCTGGCGGGCCAGGTCGATCAGTTCCCGCCGAATCTGCTGCGCCGCCAGGTTGTAGAAGTGCCGCAGCGATTCGGGCTGCACGTCCAGTAGAGCGCGGAACAGCCGCAGCATCGCGTTTTGCAGCACGTCGTCGGTCTGTTCCCACCGCCGCACCAGGGGAAAGCCGCGCAGCATCCTTCTGCACAGCCCGCGCAGCCGCTCGCAGGCGTGGTCGAGCAACTCCGTGCGGCCTTGCTGGTCGCCCTGACGGAGAAGGTCGAGCCAGCGCTGCAATTCGGTCGTCGTCTGTCCAGGCGATGCCATCGGTCGGTCCCACGGGTCGTTCCCCGATTGTACCGACTGACGGCACCGCCTACTCACCTGCACCTTTCCATGCGGAGAGGACGGGGGCGAAGTGACAAGAAGCCACGACGGTTGCACTTCGCCGCGAGTTGAAGTAACCTTGAACGGGCGGCCAGTAGTGCGCTGGCCGTCGCCATTACCACGAACCCGCAAGGAGAAACGAAGCCCGAACCGTGGCCCGCGAATAGGGTCACGCCGACAACTTGAGTGCGTCAAGCAACTGCTTCTCGACAAACAGCGACTTGGGCCGCAAGGCTCAAAACAAACGAGGCGGTGCTTGGTCCGCACGCTCCCGCAAGGGAGCGGCGGCCATGCTCCGTTCGTTTGTGCGCCGTCGCTGGCGTGTCGAGAGCGGTCGTGGTGCGGCCGCTCCTTCTTTTTTGGGCGCAGCCACAGGAAAAAGATCGCCCATCAAGGCGTTTCTCCTTCATCACCACGTCTGACGCCCCGATCCTGAACCAGCTTTTCCACGATTCTTGTCACTCTTTCGGGCCGAGCTACGCAAGGACCAGTGATGCAAGGAATGCGCCCGACTGGATGGGCAAAGCCACGCTAGGGTGCCGACTCCTTACAGTGCGGTCAGCAGGGACACGCCAGCGAGGTTAAGTTTCCTTGACAGGCAATGCGGCGTCGGAAGATTAACTAGCAACTCATTGACAAGCCCCAGAAAGGAGAAACCTAGTATGGAGATATGCAGGCGCTGTGGAGCGGAATACACAAGTAGCCCATATTGGCATGAATGCATCCTTTGCGGTGACGCATACAAGTTGCAGCAAGAACAAGAAAAACAGACCAGAGATTTGCGGAGGCAAAATGACCTAATCCGTGACGCAGCAGAAAGGCAAGCAAGAGCAACAGAAAGGCAAGCGTGGGCAGCAGAAGAGCAAGCGTGGGCAGTACAGGCCCACCTCGAACGTGAATCACGAAGAAACTCTCTCCGCGCTCAAGGCTACTCCGAACAGCAAATTGCCGAAGATGAAGCACGGCAACAGCAAATTGCCGAAGATGAAGCACGGCAGCAAGAAATAATAGAAGCAGAAACAGCACGGACCTGGCTAAAAGCATTAGGTGCTGGTTTCGGCTTCTATTTGCTCGGCGTTGCCCTGTTCATTTTCACTTCTTACAAATGGCTTGCGCTGATTGGGTGCTTTGTATTGATAATTGCTTGTCTGAGTAAGTATCAGCCTGTTAAGACAATTGCAGCCTGCGGTCTATATGTGTTCCTTGCTATTAAGTGTCCCTATCCAGATGAGAAGGCAGATAAGCCAGCCCCAGCGGCAAAGACGCAGGACCAAGTGACTAGGGAGCAGGGAGAAGCTCAACAAAATGCCCAACAGAGTATGCGTGAGAGACTGGAAAAGGAAGTCAACGACAAGGTGAGAGTTGGCATGACTCCTGAACAAGTTGTGAAGATTCTCGGAAGCCCCAGCTTAGACATGATGCCAGGAGAGAATCGGGGGTGGGTGGTATGGTATCCGAGCTTTGAGGCCAGACCCAGAATCAACGTGCATATCAAGTTTGACGGCAGCGACAAGCTGAGCAGGATTTACTTCTCGAACTTTTCAGATCAGTGAGATTTCATCGAGGTAGTCATATGTTTGGCCCCTTGCGTTCATGGTGGCGGATGAGGCTACTGCTGTAAACACCTTCTACCCCGATGAAACCTTAGCTGGTTTGGACTTACATTTACGACTTTCTTGCAATAA
>JAIEMG010000061.1 GCA_019752375.1 Gemmataceae bacterium
AGACGCTGGTCTCGATCTTGCGCACCACGCAGCAATACGGCTGCGTCACCGCGTGTGGGTTGGTCGGCGGCGTGGAACTGCCGATTGGCCTGGGGCTGGTCTTCCTGGTCCTGGCGCTGACGGCGATCCTGAACCTGTTCACCAAGGAGGTGGCGACCGTCGGCGGCTTGCTCTTCAGCGGGGCGTTCTTCGCCATCTTCACGGTGTCCGAGCGCTATCACCAGAAGCAGCGCGAGGGCCGGCAGCACGAGCACCTGGAACAGTTCAACCGGGCGACGGCGGAGGAGGTCACCGCGCAGTCGCTTGGTCTTACCCGACCCTATCGCAAGCTGATTGCCATCCGCTCGCCACAGAACCTGTACATGCTGGAGAAAACCCTGGCCGAGACGGACCCGGAAACTACGGAGGTGGTCGTGATGACCGCCAAGCTGATCCGCGCCGACGAGACGCAGCCAGTCGGCGACGAATTGGACCGTTACGACCAGCAGTTGATGACTGCCGTGGTGCAGCGGGCCGAGAAGGCGGGCAAGGAGGTGCGTCCAATGATTGTGCCGACCAATAATCCCTTGCACGCCGTTCTGAAGACGGCCAAGGAATTGCAGGCGCAGGAGTTGATCGTCGGCGCCTCCAACAAGTACACGGCCGACGAGCAGCTGGAGCAGTTCGCCTTCTACTGGATCAACCTGCACAATGGACAGCCGGCGCCGATCACCTTGCGCATCCTGACTCGCGACCGCGACATCTCCCTGGACCTGGCGGGCGGCAATCGCATTCCCAAGATCAGCGAGCGCAAGGCGCGCACCGTCGCCGAGCTCCGCGCGGCCGGCGTGGGGGTGGATCGCGTCCTGTTGATCCATTCCGGCAGTCCGGCGGGCAGCGACCTGTTCCAGTCGGTGCTGACGATGCTCGACCCACAGGTTTCGCTCGACATTGCAGCGCTGGTGCCGCCGGGGCGAGACCCGTTCAACGGGCACGGCACGATTCAGCAAGACGCCGAGCGAGCCCACCGTCTGGGCCGCGAGCTCAGCGTCCACGACGTCGAGGGCGACCCGGGCCCTGATGTGGTGCAGCGAGCGCGGACGGGGCAGTATGACGTCATCGTCCTGGCGCCGCCTCCGGAAGAAAATGCAACGGCCTGGCGTGCGATGGCCCAGCACGTGACGACCAACGCCCACTGCCCGGTCTTGCAGGCGAGCTTGCCGGCCATTCCGCACGAGGTCGTGGACTGAGATTGGGGCGGCTTCGCCCTCAATCCGCCAACGGTTCCTGAGATTCAGCACGTACGTCTGTAGCCGCAGGCTTCAGCCTGCGGAATGGTGTCGCAGCGGGCGGCAAACTCCTCCGCAGGCTGAAGCCTGCGGCTACAGACGTATGTGCTGATCCTTCGTTCCAGGGAAATCCTACGGCTGGACCATCGCATCGAAGATTTCGCCGGGCTTCGCCAGGCGCAAGACATTCACAGTGCCGTCCTCGTGGGCGGTGACCAGGTAACGGCCTTCCGGTGTGAGGGCGAAGCTGTTCACCTTCCGATTGGCACCGAGAGCGATACTTGGATTCAGCCCCGGTGCCGCCGCGAGGTTCCAGACCCGGACCGGGCCGTCGCGTTCCGAGGAAACGAACAGCCGGCCGTCGGCGCGAAAGGCGAGGTCCTCGGCCGCGGCGCGAAAGGTTCCCTTGTCCGTTCCGGTCCCGACGTCGCGGAGCTCGATCGTCTGTTCCTGCGTTGCCAAGGCCACCGATTGACCGTCCGGGCTGAATGCTACCGCGGCATACCCCTTGGCAGGGCCGCGCATCTCGCGCACCTGCCAGCCGCTCGAAACGTCCCAGAGCCGGGCGCCGTCTGGCGCGACGCTGGCCAGAAGTTTGCCGTCCGGGCTGAATGCCACGCGAACGCGCTCGCCGCGGTGGCCATCGAGATGACGCAGTACCTTGCCCGTCACGTCGCAGAGGACAATCGAGCCGTTGCCGGTAACCGCGGCGAACGTCCGATTATCGGGGCTGAAGGCCACGCCCTTGCTGTCCGCCCGGTAGCCGCTCAATGCGGCGATGTCCTTACCCGTCGCGGCATCCCAGAGTCGGATCATTCCATCCGTACTTTGCGAGGCCAGCAGCTTGCCGTTCGGACTGAACGCCACCGATTGCACGGCCTCGCCGTGTCCCGTCAAGGTGCGGACGACCTTGCCCGTGGCGATGTCCCACAGCTGGACGGTCTTGTCCTCGCCGCCCGACGCCACGGTCTTGCCGTCGCCGCCGACGGCCACGGCGAGAATTCGCCCCATGTGGCCGTGACGGGGCATGCATTCCTTTCCGGTCGCCACCTCCCAGAACTTGATGGTGCCATCGAGACTTGCCGACGCCAGTGTCTTGTCGTCAGCGGTAAAGGCCAGAGAGGTTACGAAGTTGCGGTGCCCCACAAGCATGGACCGTTGCTTGCCCGTCTTCGTGTCCCACAGCCTCACGCTAAAGTCCCGGCTGCATGAGGCGAGGAGCTTGCCGTTCGCCGTCAGCGCCACCATCGGAGCGCGTCCCTCTCCGGGCAAGGCGCGAAACGTCATCACATCCTTGTCCCCCGTCAGGTCCCAGAGCTTGGCGGACCCGTCCACGGAGCCGGTCGCCAGCGTCGTGCCATCCGCGCCGAAAGCCACGGAAAGGACCGCCTTGGTGTGACCGGTGAGTTTCTTACGTTGTTCGCCGCTGGCGACGTCCCAGAGAATCACGAGCGCATCTTCGTCCACGGACGCCAGCGTCGTTCCGTCCGGGCTGAACGCGAAGGCGAAAAGGTTGCAGCCGTGCTTGTCCAGCTTGTGGAGCTCCTTTCCCGTGAGCGGGTCCCAGAGCTTGGACCAGTGCCAGCGGCCGCCCGTCGCTAGCTTTTTGCCGTCGGGGCTGAAGGCCATGCCCGGCTCGAGCACGCCACGGTCGGCGGCGTTGTGCAGCTGGCGAAGCTCCTTTCCCGTGGTCAGGTCCCATAGTCGGGCCAGGCCCGTACGGTCGTAACCCAGGGCCAGGATGTTCCCATCCGGACTGATGGCGCAACCCGTGAACTCAGGAGTTTGAATCTGCACGCGTCGCAGTTGTCGGCCGTCGGTCGTGTCCCAGAAGCGCACGGTGTTATCCCTGCCCAGGGAGACGAGCGCCTTGTCGTTGTCGATGAACCGCATGCACACGACCGGGCCTTGATGCTGCAGGCGGTTGTCCCCCAGGACCGCGACCAGGCCGGCGGGAGCGTTCTGGGGCAATAACTCTGGTGGGACGTCCTTCCGGTCCAGGACGTCCGCGGGACTGGGTCGTTTTGCCAGCTCGGCGGAGTCGGGCAGTTCGATCGGTGGGCCTGGAGCATACTCGGGCGCTGCCGGCACGCGCACGATCGAGATGAAGCCGTTGCCGGCGGCCGCGGCCAGATAGCGGCCCTCGCGCGTGAACGCCAGTGGCCGAACCCCGCCCGTCGCGGGACCGAAGGTCAGGAGACGCTTTCCCTCGTGGCTGGGGTCCCAGAAGGAAATGGTCCCGTCCGGTGAACTCGTGGCAATCAACCGCCCGGCCGGCTGAAGCGCGAGTCCGCTGATCTTTCCCGACAGTCCCGAAAACACGGTTTCCTTCTTCGATGGCAGGTCCCACAGGTATAGGGCGCTGGGCGCCTCGCAGGTAGCGGCCAGGGTTCGGCCGTCGGCGGAAAAGCCGACGTGCTGACCGACATCGCCGATGGCATACGTGTGCAGAAGGCGGCCAGTCGGGACTTCGATGACTTGCACCTTGCGATCCGTCCCGCACGAAGCGAGATGGTTGCCATCCGGGCTGTAGGCCACCGCGCGCACCTGGCCGGTGTGCCAGCGAAGCGGCTCCTTCGGCTTTCCCGTGGCAACGTCCCAGAGATTGACCCTGCCGTCGTCGCTGCCCGCGGCGACGGTTTGTCCATCGGGGCTATACGCAATCACCGAAGGGTGCCGAGAGTGGCCCGTCAGAGTCCGGACCTCTTCTCCCTTGGCCACGTCCCACAAGACAATGGTGGTGTCCGGGCTGCCGGAAGCGAGAAGTTTGCCGTCGGGACTGAAGGCAAGCGATCCCACTTCGAGACTGTGACGCTGCAGCACTCGAAGCTGCTGGCCGGTTGCCAGGTCCCACAGGCGGACCGAGTGATCCTCGCCGCCCGAAGCCAGCATGCGGCCGTCTGGACTGACCGCAACCGATGCCACCGGCCCGAGATGGCCCTGGCGCGGGTGAAGTTCCTTGCCGGTCAGGGCATCGTGGGCGCGAAGGAAGGGCGCCTCCGTTCGCGAATGGAAGAGGGTCTTGCCGTCGGGACTCAGAGCGAACACGCCCCAGCTGCCCTGCCCAGTCAGTGGCATTTCTGCCTGCTTCTTGCCGGTGCTCGCGTCCCAGCGGACGACCGTGTGTGTTTCGCCCTCGCGAAAATAGAGTTTGGCGCACAATACCGTGGAACTGTCAGGGGTGAAGCGGACCCATCCTCCCACCGCCGTCAATGTCTTGATTTCCGCGAACGTGGAAGCGTTCCACAGCTTGACTTCACTGCCGCCACTGCTCGCCAGCAGCTTCCCGTCCGGGCTGAAGCAAAGGCTGGGAACGTCTCCGGTGTGTCCGGCGAGCTGGTGCTTGAGCTCACCACGGGCGAGGTCATAGATACGAACGATTCGGTCGTTACATCCCGTGGCGAGGAGCTTGCCATCCGGGCTGATGGCCAGTCCATGCACGTGATGACCGTGCGGCAGCACGTGCTTTTGCTGGCCGGTGGCAGCGTCCCAGATCCGCACCGTGCCGTCCACGCCACCGGCAATCACCGTCTCCGCCCCGGGGCCAAAGATGGCGTTGACCGCGGCCAGTTGATGACCGTGGAAGGTGTGGAGCAGCTTGCCCGACTTGACGTCCCACATTTCCACCGCACCATTGGGGTTGCCGGTGGCGATGAGCAGCCGGGTCGCTCCCGCGCTGAATGAGGCGCGGTAGGCCCGGCCATTCTGAATCTCGAAGGCGCGCACCAGCTGCCGCGTCTTCACGTCAAAGACAAACACCTTGCGGCTGCTGGTGGTGGCGAGCAGCCGTCCGTCGGCGCTGCATTCAACGGCGAAGGCCTGGTCGCCCAGCGGTCGGAACTGACTGTCGCCCAGGATCCCCACCAGCTCCAGCGGCGCCTGGCTCGGCTCGCCACTGGCCAGGGCGAGGAGGCTGGTCGGGACATCGTCTCGTTTTCGTCCATCGAGCGGACTGGGCAGCTTGGCCAGTTCCTCGGGCGTCCGCGGCAACCGCGGAGTGGACGGTCCCCGGTCCGCGGTGGTCGGCGCAACCGCGACGGGGCCGCGCGCCGTGACCATCAGATACGCGGTCACAGCACCCACGGCAATCAGCATCACTGCGGCCGCGGCCGCGATCCAGCGCCGGGGCGACCGAGGCGTCCTCGGGGGACCCGGCACCCGCGACGTTGTCGAAACGGGATGCGCCTGCTGGAGAGAAGCCAGCCGACGACTCAGCTGTTCCGCCACCTCGGATGCGGTGCGAAATCGCTGGGACGGGTCCTTGGCGTGCAGGCGGGCAACCATGGCCTCCAGCCAGTCCGGGATCTCGGAGTTCACCTGGCGAATGGGCCGCGGCGCCGCCTCGCAGACGCGCTTGAGCACCGCGATCGTGCTCTCCGCGCGGAACGGTGGGTGGCCGGTACACAGCGCGTACAGCACACTGCCCAGGCTGAACAGGTCGCTGCGCTGGTCGACGGCCTTGGCCTCGGCTTGTTCGGGCGACATGTACTGGGGCGTGCCGGCGATGACCCCTGACTGAGTAAGGCTGGCGTCGTCCGCGGCGCGGGCCAGGCCGAAGTCGGTGATCCGCACCCGTTCGATGCCGTTTTCGAGCAGGATGTTGGCCGGCTTGACGTCCCGGTGGATCAGCCCCTGCTTGTGGGCCGCGGCCAACCCGTCGGCGATCTGCAAGCCGATGCGCAGGACCTCGCGGAGCGGCGGCGGGCCGGTGCGGTCGAGCTTGTCTTGCAAGGTCCGGCCATGCACGTAGTGCATCACCAGGTAAGGGACCGGGCCGGCGTCTTCCACCGCATGGATGGCGATCACGTTGTCGTGGCTGACGGCGGCGGCGGCCCGCGCCTCGCGCACGAACCGTTGCCGCGCCGTGCCGCTGGTCGCCATGTGCGGTGCAAGGACCTTGATGGCGACGATCCGGTGCAGCTTTTCGTCGAAGGCCCGCAGCACGATGCCCATGCCGCCCTTGCCGACGACTTCCAGCACCTCGTAATGCCCCAGCCGGCCCAGGGAGCCCGGTCTGCCCGTCGGGGCCAGGAAGGGGAGCGCATCGCTGCGGGCGTTGCCGCGGCTCGGGACGGCTTGCGTATCGTCCACACTGCTCTCGGGCGTTGGGCGGTCGCAAAGCGGTGCGAATGCGGGGGAGTCGAGAAAATCGCCCTCGCGTTCGTGGGCTGCAAGCAACGCATCCAGTTCCCGCCGCAGGGCCGGATCACCCGCACAGGCCTGGTTCAGAAACGCGGCGCGCTCGGCCGGGTCCGCAATGTCCAGAGCCGACGTGAAGATTGTGCGTTCGGTCATGGTGAGGCGCTCTCCCTGGTTCGCGAGGTGGGCGGCTTCTCCCAATTAGTACTCCAGCGCTACATTCCGTGGGAGGATCCGTGCAACGTCTGTAGCCGCAGGCTTCAGCCTGCGGAAGGGCGTTGCGGGTTCCGTACATTCACTCCGCAGGCTGAAGCCGGCTTCAGCCTGCGGAAGGGCGTTGCGGGTTCCGTACATTCACTCCGCAGGCTGAAGCCTGCGGCTACAGACGGTTCGCGTCAATCGTGCTCTCAAACGAGCGCTGTAGTATTAGGGCCTGTCCGGTGAAAGCGTCCACGCCTGTAGCCGCAGGCTTCAGCCTGCGGAAGGGCGTCTGCCGCCGCTGGGACACTTCTCCGCAGGCTGAAGCCTGCGGCTACAGAGCGAAGCCCGATTCATCGGACAGACCCTAGTGCGAAAAGCGGGGGAAAACCTGGCCACGAAAATCAGGGCGTTTCGCCACGGCTGTCGTTCCCTTCGACCTCTCGGCGCAACCACGCTCGGGCAAAGGCCCACAGGCGGCCGGCGGTCCGGGGAGAAATGCCCAGGGTTTCCGCCGCGTCGGGAAGCGTGAGTCCGCCGAAGTAGCGGAGTTGTACCAGATCGGCCGCCGCCCGGTCCTTCTCGGCCAGCTTGCTCAGGGCCGCGTCCAGCGCCAGCAAGTCCTCCGGCGGTTCGGGTGCCGACAGCGTCCCTTCATCGAAGTCCACCCGCCGACGGTCGCCGCCGCGCTTGAGACTGTGCTTGCGGCGGGCGTTGTCCACGAGGATGCGGCGCATGGCTTCCGCGGCGGCGGCAAAGAAGTGGCCGCGGCTGTTCCAGCGCGTGGCCTGGTCCGCGTCGACCAGACGCAGATAGGCTTCGTGAACCAACGCCGTGGGTTGCAGCGTCTGGCCCGGCCGCTCCTCGGCAAGTCTTTGCGCCGCCAACCGGCGCAGTTCGTCGTAGACCAGCGGCAACAGGTGCTCCGCGGCGCCGGGGTCGCCACGGTCAATCGCGTTCAGGATGCGGGTGACTTCACTCATCGGTGCCCTCGGAAGCATACGAAGCCCCCAATCGACGCGCAGAACTCCTTGGGAGAGAGGGGATGTCTGCCTTTCGAGCCACCCGACGAGTATACCGGCGGCCAGACTCGCGAGCAGGAGTTTTGTGGGGGAGGAAATAAACCACGGATTACACACCGATAACATGGATAAGTCAAAAAAGCAGGCAGCGCGAGTGGTTCTGCCTGAGTCCCGCGGCATGGTTGGTAAACACCGCATTGATTATCCGTGCTATCGGTGTAATCCGTGGTTCATTTCTTCTCCGGGTTCCGCAGACGACACCGGAATCGGCATTCAGATCGCCCGCGGCAGGCACTATGAAGTGCATACCCAACCGGAGGACCATCGATGCGCTCCATCTCGATCGCTGCCCTGCTCCTCATCGCCGTATGGGCTCGCGCCGAAACGCCGAACATCAAGCAGGTCGAAGACTGCTTCGGCGGGCCGGTGCTGCTGGTGGCCAAACCGAAGGTCGCGCCGACCATCGACGGCAAGCTGGACGACGCCTGCTGGGCCGACGCCAAACCCGTCACGCTCGGCTTCTCGACCGGCGCCTGGTGGAACGAGCCTTCGCAGAAAACCGAGGCCCGTGTGCTGGCGGACGACAAGGCGATCTACTTCGCCGTCCGTTGCCTGGAATCGGAGCCGGACCGAATGGTGAAGACCGGCCAGGCGCGGAAGGGGATGGTCGTGGGCGCCGATGCCGTCGAGTTTTTCCTCGATCCCGGCTGCCAGGGCAAGCGCCACGAGTATTTCCACGTCATCGTCACGCCGGACGAGAAAGTCTACGCCGGCCGCGGCCGTGAACCCGACGCCCGGAAGAGCGCCGTCCATGCCAGGGTCGGCCAGATCGAAGGGGGCTGGACGGTCGAGGCGTCGATTCCGCTGGCGGAGCTCGGCATCAAGGATGGGGCCATCCCCAAGGTCTGGGGCCTGAACGTGTGCCGGCAGCGGCCCGAGCTCGCCGCCGACATGCCCAAGGCAGCACGCGACGCCGGACCCAAGCGCATGGACCCACCCATGTGGAAGCTGGACGCGCCGGAGAAGTACCGGCTGGCCGAATACACTTGCTGGTCGCCCACCCTGGCCGACTTCTGCGGCTGGCCCTTCTACGCCGATTCGCGACCGTTCCACATTGCGCAACGCTTCGGCCGCGCCGCGCTCGCAGTGGGCACGCAAGACGCGACTCCGCCCGCCAAGCGGTTCGAAGTGATCTACCGGTCCGATTTCGTGGCGCCTGGCTTCCAGCGGCGATTGCTACTTCGCGTCCGGTCGCCCCTTGGGCTCCTGGCGGGCGGCTTGGCTGGTCCCCACCATGCAGACGCAGAACGGCTTCGGGCCGGGGTTCTGCAGCTTGCGGTCCACCAGTCGGTTGATCAGGTCTTGACGCTTCATGGCAGGCTCCTTTCGTAGGGCAAGTGGTTGGGACCGGTTGTCCCCACCTACCAATGCCAGCGAGCGCCGCCGTTGAATGGGGACAAGCTGCCGGTCACGGTGGGCGCCGGCAACATGCGCGGCCTGAATCCCGACGAACGCCGTGACGAACGGGCCGCACCCACAAATCATCCCGCACAGTAAACGCACAGGCCCATCAGCATTGCGGTCGTGCTCGACGCCGCAATAATGCCCAGAGTCAGGAGCACCGCGAAGTCGGCCCGGGCCAATGCGCGAGTTGTCTGTTCCTCCCCCGAGGGGTCGAAAAGTCCCTGCCGCATGCGTTGCAGGTCGCCCTTCGCCATGTGGATCGTCATACCGGCAACCGCAAGACTGACGATGCCGGGCACGAAGGCGCACACGTTTAAGAAGCCCAGGACCGCTGCGACGTTGGCCAGCGAAAACAGCCCCTCTGCCCGGTGGGGAGTCAAGTCGCGGCGGACGGCCCCTGGGTGCTCCCAGGGCGGAAGGCTCTCATGGTGGGTCATCCGGCGGTTATACTTCGCGCGGTAGAGAATGGTTGTGTTCGGTGGGCCAGACACTCTTGTCTGGCCGGCCAGACAAGAGTGTCTGGCCCACCTTGCCAGGTATCAAATGGGCCCGCGTGCGGCATAATTGTGTTCCGACAGAGGTCCTGTTCGGCCATGCGCAGCTGCACGGCTTTCAAGGCACGCGGCCCGAACGCGCTGGCGGCTGTATGTTCGTAGAGTTGGCAGAGCGTCCGCAGCGCGTACTTGGCGTTGTCGAGTTCCAGGCTGGGTGTGCCGTCTTGTTTCCGGTAGCTCTGCTCGACGTGTTGCCAAAATGCCAGGATCAGCTCATTGATGGTCAGGTCGGACGACAAGTTTGTCCGCGGCAAACGTCGGCCAGCGGCTTCCCACTCGGCGATGACGCGGGCATATTCGATGCGGCTTTCCTTCGTGCCGTGCTTGCCAAGCAAGACGTCCCGGCGCCCGCCGAAGCCATCAGCCAGTGTGACGATGGCTTGGCCGCTGGACTTGTGTTTTCGGTACGACAGAACAGAAGAGCAGCTGGGCATGCGTCCCTTTCCCTTCTGCGCGGAAGTCTTCCGCGCAATGCGAGGGTTTTGGACCGCACTTCCAACCGCTGGAAGGTTCGCTTAACTTGCGTTCGGCTAATCGCTAACGTCAAATGGGCGGCACAGGATTCGAACCTGTGACTTCTACCGTGTGAGGATAGCACTCTAGCCGCTGAGTTAGCCGCCCGGGAAAACAAGCCGGAATGGCCGGCTGCTCCTCGTCCCATCATAGGGGCGAAGAGCGGCAGCGACCAGACGACTTTCGATCGGTCAGGACTTTGGCGGCGTCGTGATGGCGCCGGCGTTGTCCTCGAACTTGGGAGCGGCGGACGTCACCGCGGTGCTGGCGGGCGGGCTGTCCTCGAACTTCGGGACCGAGGTCGGCACGCGCTGCGGCGGACGCGGGGAGTCCAGGGCCGGCGTCGGCTCCGAAGCCCGCGACGACACGCTGCCGCCGGTGTCCACGTCGTCTTCCAGGCCCTTCATGCCCTTCTTGAACTCGACGATGCCCTTGCCGAGGTAGCGGCCGACTTCTGGAAGCCGCCGGCCAAAGAGCAACACTCCCAGGACGAGCAGGACCAGGATTTCTTGCGTGCTGAAGTTGAAAAGGCCGAACAGGGAATTCATGAGTGTCACCTCTATGGCGGAGTTTCTTGCAGTGATTTAGTGGAGTCGGATGCGGCGAGTCATCCTTCTGTTAGCTTACCAACCGTTTGACGCGGAAGACAAGGAGAAAAGCAGTCGGATCACCTCCATCCGACCCTCCGCCCCGCCATCCGCGGCTTGGCGGACAGGGTCAGTCATCTTCGGCGAAGCTCCAGTAATAGAACTCGCGCCACAGGATGCTGATGCCGAATCCGAGCCAGCATGCCAGCGGGCGTCCGAACGCGGCGACGGCAAGACCGATCGGCGATGGCGTCCGGCGCCTTGGACTGGACGCCTTCAAGCGGCCACGGCCCGGGGCCAGCAAGAGCGCGCCGATCACCACGACAAACAGAAGCCCCGGCACAAAGAGCCGAACCATGACCGAACCTCCCAACACAGGCGATCGAACGGGGAGGGACCGGAATCACGGTCCCCGCGGAGATACCGAAGCCTCGCTCGGCATCCCAGGAGGGGCAGTGCAGGGTTCAGATGGCGGTTCCGGGCGGCACGCCATTGCTCTCGAACCGCGGCGCAGCGGAAGTGATGCGTTGCGGCGCTTGCAGCTGCGCCGGGGCGGGTTCGGACCGCCTCAGCGAGTCGTTGATTTCGTCTTCGATGCCGCCGACGCCCTTCTTGAACTCGCGCAGGCCCTTGCCGATCCATTGGCCCATTTGCGGCAGCCGGTTGCCGAACAGCAACACGCCGAGGGCCAGCAGGATGATCAGGGTGGACGGACTGAGTGTGGTCGCGAACATGTGGAGATTCTCCCCAGCAGGGTAATGGCGGGATCGTGCTGGAGGGACCGGAGCAACGGTACCCTGCGGGGAATCCGAAGAGTCGGATCGGTATTGATTATAACGGGGTGTGGGCGGAGAGCAAGCAAAAAATCAACCGTGCCATTCGGCTTCGGCTGAAGCCGGCAAACAGATCAGCGGCCGAGCGTCGATGCCGGGATATCCGCCGCTGTTAAATGCACAGTTGTTGATTCATCAATCCTTAGCGGCGCGGGGCAATCCGATCCTTGCCGACCCACGGACGCAGGACTTCCGGGACGATGACGGAGCCGTCCGCCTGCTGCCCGTTTTCCAGGATCGCAAGGATGGCGCGGGTGACGGCCACGGCGGTGCCATTGAGGGTATGAACGAAGTGCGTTCCCTTTTGTCCCGGTTTGCGATAGCGAATGCCGAGCCGCCGGGCCTGGTAATCGGTGCAGTTCGACGTGCTGGTCACTTCGCCGTACTCGCCACCCTGGCCGCGCCCCGGCATCCACGCTTCGAGGTCGTACTTGCGGTACGCCGGACCGCCCAAGTCGCCGGTGCAGGTGTCGATCACCTGGAAGGGCAGACCCAAGCCCTGGAAGATCTCTTCCTCGATGCGCAGGATCTCCTTGTGGATCTCCTCGCTCTGGTCGGGCGCGCAAAAGGCGAACATCTCGACTTTGGTGAACTGATGGACGCGATACAGGCCACGCGTGTCGCGCCCCGCCGCACCGGCTTCGGTCCGGAAGCAGTGTGACAGGCCGACGTATTTGATCGGCAACTGCAGCTCGTCGAAGATCTGGTCGCGGTGCATGCCGCCCAGCGTGATCTCCGCAGTGGCGATCAGGCAGAGGTCGGTGTTCTCCAGGCTGTAGATGTTGGTCTCTTCGCCGCGGGGAATGAAGCCGATGCCTTCGAGCACCTCCGCACGCGCCACGTCCGGCGTGATGACCGGCGTGTAGCCTTCCTCGATCAGCTTGCTGATCGCGTACTGAACCAGGCCCAGTTCCAGCAGCACGGCTTCGTTCTTGAGGTAGTAGAACTTCTGCCCCGCGACCTTGGAGCCGGCCTCGAAATCGGCGAGGTCGAGCGCTTCGGCGAGCTGGATGTGGTCCTTAACCGGGAAATCGAACTTGCGCGGCGTGCCGACGGTGCGGATGATCTTGTTGCCGTCCGCTGCCTGGCTGACCGGTGCGTCCGGGTGCGTCATGTTCGGAATGACGGAGAGGGCGGCCCGTAGATCGACTTCGAGCTGCTTCACCTGCTTCTCGAAGTCGCCGACCTGGGCTTTGAGCTGCTTGCCTTCTTCGACGAGCGATTTCCGCTTCTCCGGATCTTTCTCCGCGCCGGTGCTCTTGGCGACTTCGTTCTGCCGCTTCTGAATTGCCTGCGTTTCCTGCACCAGCCGCCGGCGTTCGTCATCGATGCGTACGACGGCATCGATATCGGCCTTGACGTTGCGATTGGCGCAGTTGGCTTTGACGTCGGCCAGATGCTCGCGGATGAAATGTGCGTCCAGCATGGCAATGGTCCATCAATAGCGCTCAGGTGCATCATACTTGTCAAAGCGCGCGGGGAAATCGCAGTTGGATTGATGCTTGTCCTGGTAGTTTTTCAACACAAACCGAATGAGTTCCAAATCTTCCTCGCTGCATTCCTTGTCGACAAACCGGGGAAGCAGTTCGAGCGCGTCCGCCAGGTCGGCGATTCGTTCGTTTCCGTCGGCATGCGCCAACTTGCGGACTTCCACGAACCCGAGGTGCAGAATGTAGAGCAGTCTCTTTCGGATCAGATCATGCTCGGTGGCGTTCATGGCAGCTTCACCTCAGGATGACCTGTGCGATTGGAATCGACGGACCCTGATTCGGCAGACCTAACTGCTCAATTTCGATCGCAGGGGGTTGGGTCCCGAGCATCTTTGTCGGGTATTCCGTGTTCCGGATGTACCGATGATCGCGAATCACCTCAGGCTTGGGCGAGTGGAGTTGATCCAGACCTACGCGAGTCAAAACGTCCGGATACCCGGCCTCGACTATCCTGGCCGGTAGGTCCTTCCATCCCGCCTCCCTTGCAGCTACGGCCCGGCGAACACCCGCAAGAATATAATACTGGGCGATCGTGTTCATTACATACTGGGGAATAAACCGCTGATCCGACTAAGGCCTCTTCTCCAACGGCACGTACGGCACATCATGGTTTCCGACGTAGATCTGCTCCGGCCGGAAGATGCGGTTGTTCTTCAATTGCTCCAGCCAATGCGCCAGCCAGCCGGCGACGCGGGCGATGGCGAAGATCGGCGTGAACAGGTCACGCGGGATGCCCAGGGCGCTGTAGACGATGCCGGAATAGAAATCGACGTTCGGATAGATGCCCTTGGGGCCCAGCAGGCCCGCCGCCACCCGTTCCACTTCGACCGCGAGTTCGTAGTCTTTGGGCCGGCTCGTCTCGACGAACACGTGTTCGGCCAGTTCTTGCAGCACGGTGGCGCGTGGGTCCTTGACCTTGTAGACGCGATGGCCCATGCCCATGATCTTCTGTTTCTCGGCAACCGCCTTCTCCAGCCAGGGGCGGGCGTTCTCGACGCTGCCGATCGTCTCCAGCATGTCGAGCACTTCTTCGTTGGCGCCGCCGTGCAAGGGTCCGGTCAGGGTGCCGATCGCGGAGCTGATGACCGTGTAGGGATTGGCCAGTGTCGAGCCGGTGACGCGACCGCTGAAGGTCGAGGCATTCATCGTGTGCTCGGCGTGCAGGATCAGGCAGGCGTCGAGCACCTTGCGCACGGCCGGCGAAGGCTCGCGTTCGAACAGCATCCAGTAGAAGTTGCCGGCGTGATCGAGATCGTCGCGCGGCGGTACGGCCTCGTCGCCGGAGCGCAGCCGGTGGAAGGCCGACACGATCGTCGGCAGCTTGGCGATCAATCGCACCGCCGAGTCCCAGTTACTTTTGGCATTGGTCACATCGCGTGACGGATAGAACATGCCCATCGCGGCGACGCCGGCTTGCAGCGCATCCATCGGATGGCCGGTTTCCGGGAGGCACTTGATGAGGTCCGTCAGCTTGTACTTGATGCGGCGATGATGGCGGAGCTGATCGTCGAAGTCGGTCAGCTCGCGCTGTGTCGGCAGATCGCCCTTGAGCAGGAGCCAGCACGTCTCCTCGAAGGAGCTATCGCGGGCCAGCGTCTCTACGGCGATGCCGCGGTATTCCAGGCGGGCGCGTTTGCCATCGATGAAACTGACGGCGGACTCGGCGACCGGCACGTCAGCCAGGCCGGGACGCAACTCCAGCTGCGGACTCATGGCACCCCCATCCGTTTCGCACTGCCTACAGTGTGTTCGTGCGGGCCCTCAACGACGCCCGAACTCCTTTCGCCAGCGGCATCAAGGACTTGTTTTGAGCTTATGAATCCACCGCCCGTGCGGCCAGTAGTTGGCAACCGCGCTCAGCGGGCTGCCGCCTACGTCATTATCTCTCCTGTGGGGCACGCGGGCAATTGTCGCGCCGGCGTTGTGCTGCCCTGTTCGGCTGATGGCGGCGGCGATAGTCTGAAAGAAGGGGGGTGATCAATCGCATGCTGCCGGAGGGAGCTCTCATGTCCGAGCAATCGTCGAGCGACGTGGCGGAGCGGCTTCGGCAACTGGCGCAGCTCCTCCGCGATGCGTCTCATCTGAGTTCCGACGCCCAGGCCCAGCTGGCCAACCTTGTCGAGGAACTCGGCGGCAGCATGTCGGGCTCCCATGCCTCGCACACGCACCTGGCGGACAGCACCGCTCACCTCGTCGATGCCTTGCATCAGCAAAAGGACGCCGGCTTCCTGGCACAGGCCAAGCACCGGCTGGAGGAGGCCGCTGTGCGTGCAGAGTCCGAAGCGCCGATGGCCACCGGCATTGCTCGCCGGATCATCGACGCCCTCGCCAACCTGGGTATTTGACCAGCCTTGCCGCGGAACGAGCGGGCGATTTCAACTTTCGCTCAAGAATGTTGCGGTTGACGCCGACGCTCAATCCGGCTATTGCCCTCCCTCCCAATCGGATGTCATTCCCGCACGGACGGAACCTTAGGCGTCTGTCCGAAAAGGGGTCATGCACCGTGGTGCGCAGCACCCTACGGGCCGTTCCGGCAACGGTATCTGCCCCTTTCGGACAGACGCTTCGTCCCAGGAGGAGAAGAGCGATGCCAGGCAAAGGCTGCGCGAAATGGTTGGCCCTGTTGAGTGTGATGACCCTGGCCGGGTGCTGCTCCTGGTGCGACAAGCACTGTCCGAACTGCCGTCAGGCGGCGCTGGCGCCAGCGCCGCAACAATGCTGCCAGCCATGCTGCTACCCCGCCGCTGCACCGGCACCGGTGCCGCAAGCCGTCGGCTACGCGCCGGCGCCGCCGCCGCCGCCCGGGGGAACCTGGCAGCGGAACTACACCTGCACTTGCCAGGGTAATTAGCGATCAGTCCAGCAGCTTGCTGCCGTGGTTCAGGTCGTACCACTGGCGCAATTCCTGATCGCAGTGCTTGAGGGCATGGCGCGACCAAAGCAGCGCCAGCACGCCGCTGAGCACGGCGCCGGCGGGCCAGAGAGCGCCGGGCGGTTGATCGGTTGCGTAATAGACGCTGCCGGGCGGGACCAGGGCAGCCATTGCCGGTGAGCCCGCGCGGGTCAGCCCCATCGCCAGCAGGGGCAGGCCCAGCGTCAGGATCGAGCCCAGGCCGTTGGCCTGGGTGCCGCGCGAGAAGGCCCGGAAGCCGACCGCGAAATAGAGCCCCCAGAGCACAACGCTCGCCGAGAAGGCGCCGAACACTTGCAGCAAGTCCATGCGGCCCGCCAGGAAGGCGGCGGTCCACAGGATGCATGCGATGAAGAAGTAGCCCCGGCCCCGCCGCCAGGCCGCGGCCGCGGCCGCATCCCAGTAATCGCTGGCGTCCAGGCCCGTCAACAGCAGCAATTCCAGGCGCCGACAGCGGTCCTGATTGTTGCTGTCCCACAGCCCATACTGAAATGCCGCAGGCACGGCGGCCAGTACCACCAGGCCCGTCGCCACGACCGACACGCCGCCCACGTGCTCCAGGATCTGGAAGACACGCATACCCATCCAGTCCGGCCACTGGTCGCCCGCAACCAAGAACGCCGCGTACAGCAGGCCAAAACCGCCTGCCAGCCAGAGGTTGACCCGGCCCGAATATTCCGAGACGCGCCGGACCGCCCACCAGGACAGCGGCCGTTCGCCGATGATGCCACGGTTCTGGTTGGTGGGATCGAGGATGGGCCGGTAGTGTCGTTCCTGAAAGTGCTCCTTGAGCCGTCCGGACGCCCGCCACATCAGCAGACCGACGACCGATGCGGCGAAGATCTCCAGGCCTATCATGCCGTCGATCGCTCGCCGCGCTGCCAGCCGCGTCCACTGATCCATCACGGCGAAGGGATTGTTGAGGTGCATCCCTTCGAAGCCGCCGTGAAAGAGCGAGCTCAGGTACACCACCAGCCAGCCGAACCAACGGCCGGGGCCTTCACCGGTCTCTCCCTGTTGTTGAAGTCCCCAGCGGGAAATCGTCGTGAGGTAATACGGCAGCTTCTCCCCAACAAGCACGCCGATGACGAGATAGAACACGATCAAGACGATGGCAGCCCGTTCGCCAATACGCCGGATGCGCAGCGGTTCATAGGCCCATACGGTCAATCCCAGGCCCGTGATGGCGCCCCAGGTAAACGGCATCAGCAGAAATGGGCCAAGATCGAGCAATTCCAGCCGAGAGAAGAGGACGAGCAGCGCCAGGATGGGGAGTCCGGCCAGGGTGACCAAGGCGAGCCGCGCCAGGCCCACCAGCGTCTCCGCGATGAAAACCCGTCGCGGTCGCAAGGGACTGACGAGCAAGAACTCCAGGGCCTGGCTTTTGGGCATCTGGGTAAGACGCCAGCCGATCAGGACCGCTCCTTCAACAATGCCTGCCACCAGGAGGAACTGGCCCATGACCGGCACGCTGCTGGGACCGCGGTTGTACACGGCCAGCGCGACTGCGCCGACAAGGACCAGGTGAACAATGACCGCGCTGCGAAAAGCCTTCTGCCGGCTGATCGACAGCATTGCCAGGGAAAAGAACGGACCGAGCATCGCGCCGTTTGCCTCCACCTTATTCATAGCATGGCGCCCGGGTTTGGAAATGGTTCCAACTCAGTAGATTACATTTGCAATTACGCCTGAACTCCTCTTGACAGGGCTGGACGGGTGCATTAGCCTCCAACCTATAAGTAATTCCAAACGGGCCTATGAAAGCCCCGTCCGTGCCGACGTGCATGGATGGGGCTTTTTTATTTCTCTAGTGCGCCGCGACGGCGAATCGCTCCATCGAGAAGGCATCATGATGACGCTCCCCTGCACTGCTTCTAAGGACGTGACGCGAGAAGAGCCGGCCAATGCCGAGGGAATCGCGGTCGCTGCCCAGCGCCGTTTACGGCGAAACCCCTACCTGGCCTTGCGGGACCTATCCTGTGAATTTCGAGATGGAATCCTGTTCCTGCGGGGATTGCTCCCTTCGTACTACCTCAAACAACGTGCCCAAGAGGCCGTCGCCGACCTTGCGGGTGTTCGACGGATCGTCAACGACATCGAGATCACGAGCGGTATTCGCTGAATCGTGGCGGCCCGCGTTCTTTCTTGTGCAAGGAGGTCCCGCATGTTGGTCCTGACGCGCAGAATCGGTGAAGAGATTGTCATCGCCGACGACATCCGTGTGACGGTCATCGCCATCAGCGGCAATTCGGTTCGTCTAGGATTCACTGCCCCCCCGGATGTGACCATCTATCGCGAAGAACTACTTCGCGATAGAAAGCCCGTCGGTGCTGGCCTAACCGAGAGGCACGACGTTGCGGCCCATTGATCCTGACGCGCTAACCTTGTCCAACGCTTGTTCCCACCGCGCACGAGCCCAGCAGCGTCGCTGCGCTCTTAAGCGCAGCCTCCCGGATGGCCATTTGGCATCATTTTTCGATTGGCTCATCAATTCTCCGCGCGATGGCCCAACAATTGCAGGTAGGATTGAGCAGTCGCCTGCGTTTCCAGCGGGCAGACGTCTTCCCAGCGCGTGAAACACCAAAGTATAGCCCTGGTTTGACGACTTCGGGCATCTATGAGCCTTGAGAATGACGGTGCCCAGATCATCCGAAGCGCGTAAGCCTGCACAGCGGCAGGCAGCCTAGTGCGCAGCCGCGGTCTTCGATGGAGAACCACTCATGCCAGCACTGACCCAACCCGCCGAAGCTCCTGTCAAGTTGCCCGCCGTTGCCGCCTCGGAGGACGTGGTTCCGTTGCCACGCCGCGTCCTGGTGGTCGAGGACAACGAAACCGCCTGCCACCAGCTCCAGCAGTTGCTGGCCCGGGACGCCCGTCTCCAGGTGGACGCGGTCAGCGATGGCAAGCAAGCCCTGGCTGCCCTTGGCGAGCGCAGTTACAGCGTCGTCATCACCGATCTGCGTCTGCCGCACCTGGATGGCATGGAGCTGATCAAGGAAGTGCAGAAGCGGAACCTGCCGGTGACCATGATCGTGACCACCGGCAGCAGCAGCATCGACGAAGCCGTCCAGGCCATGCGCCTGGGCGCTTACGACTTCCTGACCAAGCCGATCGACCTGGAACAACTCCGCGTGGTCGTCGACCGCGCCTTACGCGAGCGTGCCTTGCAGGACGAGCTGGTCCAGCTGCGGAGTCAACTTCACGACCGCTTCTCGTTCCACAACATCATCAGCAAGAACCCGCGCATGCACGCGGTCTTCGAGCTGATCAATAACGTGGCCGATACGGCGGCGACCGTTCTGATTGAAGGCTCCACCGGCACCGGCAAGGAGCAAATCGCGCGGGCGATTCATCAGGCCTCGTGGCGCCGGACCGGTCCACTGATCGCCGTCAACTGCGCCGCACTGCCGGAAACGCTGTTGGAGAGCGAATTGTTCGGCCACGAGAAGGGCTCGTTCACCAGTGCCGCCAAGCAGCGGGCCGGCCGGTTCGAGCTGGCCCACACCGGAACCATCTTCCTCGATGAAATCGGCGACGTCCCTGCCTCCATGCAAGCCAAGCTGCTCCGCGTGCTCCAGGAACGTAAGTTCGAGCGCGTCGGCGGCACGGAAAGCGTCGAGGTGGACGTGCGCGTTATTGCGGCGACCAATCGCTCGCTCCGGCGGATGGTCAAGCAGGGAAAGTTCCGCGAGGACCTGTACTATCGCTTGAACGTGGTCAAAATCGACCTGCCGCCACTGCGCGAGCGGACCGAGGACATCCCGATCCTCGCCCGGCACTTCACCGAGAAGTACGTGCGTCCCGGCGAGACGGCGAAGCAGATTTCCCCCGAAGCGATGCAGGTGCTGCTCAATCACGACTGGCCCGGCAACGTCCGCGAGTTGGAAAACGCCGTCGAGCGCGCCTGCGTGACTTCCCGCGACAACACGATCCTGGCAGAAAACCTGCCCCCCGAGCTGACGGCACCGCCGGTGCCCAAGGCGCCCTTCGCCATCGACCTGGAGCGGCCGCTGCCGGAACTCCTGCGCCAGACTGTCTCCATGGTCGAGCAACAGTACATCCGCAAGGCGCTCAAGAAGGCGCACGGCAACGTCGGGCGCTGCGCCCGCATCTGCGGCCTGTCGCGGCGGAGCATGACCACCAAGCTCGCCGACTACAAGATCGACCGCATGGCGTTCAAGGAAGAGTAACAAGCAAGGGCCGGAGAGAGAAGCAAGCGAGCCCGCGGGTCTTGACCGGCGGGCTCGCTTGTTGCGCGGATGGATGCCCAACGTCCCGGGCTATTTCTGTGCCGCGGTGATCGTCACGCTGCGGACCATGCGTTCCACGTCCTTGCGGGTGGCAGCCAGATCGGTGGGCAGAAGCCGAGCAGCCACGGTGCCGCCACCCTGGGCCTGGCGGAACACATAGTAGTCCATGGTTGCCTTCTGGCTTCCCATCTCGATCTCCAGGGCAAAGGTCTCGACTTCCTGAGGCGCCGCCTGGATGCGGCGCGGGTCCTCCGTGCGCAGCACCTTGGCCTTCTGCTTCTGGAAGAAGTCGCGTGTCTCAATCAGGAACTGGCCAATCGTCGGCACGCGAGCCAGGGGATCGAGCGTCAGCAGCAGCCCGTTGCCGCCGGGCTCTTCCAGCGTCACCTGCCGGCCGCTCACGCCGCCGATCCGCCAGCGGCGGGGATAGAGGAAGCGCACGCCCAGGTCCGGGTTCTCATACAGCAGCTGGGTATTGTCGGCATTGGGCTCGACCACCAGGGCCTTTACCACCTCATCGGACAGGTCCGGGCTGCGCGTGTGCGCTTGTCGGGTCAGCACGAATCGTCCTTCAATGCGGCCCGATTCCTTGCCGTCCTTGTCCAGTAACGCGTGAACGCCCTTGAAGGTCAGGTAACTGAGGTGATTGGATTCGAGATCGAAGTAGAAGTAGCCGTCCACCTGCTGCCGATTGGGTCCGTCCTCGTTCAGGCCGCGCACGCTGCCGAGCAGGCTGATGCGGGCGTGCCGTCGGCCCGCCAGCGTCGTCAATTCCTCCAGCCGACACTCCAGGCGGCCCTCATCGATCTTGTCCATGTCGGTCAACTCCTCGACGGCGGCATTGCTGGCGGTCCAGCGGTCGCCCACGCGCACGGGCTTGTCCGGCAGCAGGCCGAGCAGGGCCGGCGTGAAGACGTCGACGCGGATCAAGTCGATCTCACCCCAGAGGAGGGGGCCATCGGGTGAGAACGGCACCTCGGCGTTCTTGTGGCGGATCAGCACCAGTCGGCGCACGGCGGGACGCAGGGCGCTTTGTTGCGGTTGATCTCCGACTTTGCGGTCGAAGTTCATCTTGCGATAGATGCGCAAGGTTTTCTGCGCTTGGCCGTCCGCGGCCGCGAGGATGCGCTCGTCGTACTCGATGGCACTGGTTCCGGTAACCGTCAAGGGCTTGGATGCCGGTTTATCCTTCTGCGGCGGCAACGTCAGGCTGCCATTGATCTCCACCCGGCTGCTGACGTGGTACTGGTAGCCGACCGGAAACTGCTCGCGAAGCTTGACCGGCTCCTGGGCGCTGGCCACGGGCGTCAGGGCAGCCAGCAACACCAGGGCACTGCAGCGAGCGAGGGAGAAACGCATGAATTGGTGTTCCTTCTTCAGCCTGCGGAATCGTCGCGTCGCCTGTTGTCCGCAGGTTGAAGCCTGCGGCTACGGACACTCGTCGCTCCGCTGGAAAACTCGAGCGTCCCATCAACGATTCTACCTGTCTTTGCGCGTTATCGGCTGGCCGCAGGGGTTAATCTCCGGACCTTTTCGCGCCGTCGACGACGAGAGTGTGCGGTGTGCGCAAGGTGACGATTTTGCAAGCGACCTCGTAATCCCGCAAAACTCTCCGCTGCCAAGTTTGCAAAAAGGCGCGTTGGGAGTGTAAAAAAAGACACGTCCAATGAGCGGTCGCATCGGCCGGCGAAAGCGGAGTTGACAGAGAAGTCGATGAGAGTTCTAGTTCCTAAACCTTTTGACCCCAATATCTTGAGAATTAAAAGCCAGGAGAGCAGTTTCCCAGCCGCGCGGAATGTTGCTGCATTTGGTCCGGCGTTTGCTTCTCTACTCAGCCGTTCTCTTCCGAGGCAAGGATGCTTCCGGGGAATCGAGGCAACTCATTCCAGCGCTCATTCCGCGTCCCCGGAGCTTCGTCGCGATCGCTGCACAGGCAGTGGATGGATTTTGGCGATTTGTCCGAACCCCGCAGTCCCCTTTAGGTATCTAACAAGTGAAGTCGGCGGCGTGTCGGCAGGAAAGCGAACAAACTGTAGTCCTTTTCAGTAACAAACTCGGTCCGGCGGCGTATTAGTTGATGAGAGATGCTGGGACTCGGAACCCCAGCGTCCACCGGAACAGAGAAACGAATCACGGATTGGCAGGGGCTGGCGCTCGAGCGGTTCTCCCGCGGATCGCTGCGGTGCCCAACACGGTTGTGCCGGATGTTCGGCAGGCCGAAAAGGAGTGACGACTGTGACGACCCAATTCAAGAACCCGGCCCTGAAGCAGCTGACCGACCAGGTGCGCTTCGCGCCCGCGGCCCGTAAACAGGAACAGCTGACGCGAGCCCAGCGCTTGCTCGCCGAAATCGAGCCAGCCCGGCAATACCCTTACCAGTTCGTGTGCTTCCGCATCACGGACTTCCGTCCGGATTCCTACCCGGACCTGCTTATCAGCGGAGAAGACCTCAAGCACGACCTCTGCGCCTTCATGGACGAGGTCTCCCGCTCACTGCCGGCCGTTCCGGTCGAGGAAGTCGCCGAACCGGTCCTGACGCTGGAAGAGATCAGCGAGCGCCTGAACGTCTCGACCAAGACGATCAGCCGCTGGCGCGAACGCGGCCTGGTGGGTCGGCGGGTGGTCTGCAACGGCCGCCGGCAGCTCGGCTTCCCGCAATCGGTGATCGACCGCTTCCTGGCAGCCAACCAGACCACCGTCGAACGCGGCAGCCGCTTCTCGCAGCTGACCGACGACGAGAAGGAAGACATCCTGCGGCGGGCCAAGCGCATGTCTCGCGTCGGCAGCGGCACCCTGACCGAGGTTAGCCGGCGCATCGCCCGTCGTCTCGGACGCTCGGCGGAAACCGTCCGCTATACGATCAAGAACTACGACAAGCAGCATCCCGAAGAAGCCCTGTTCCCTGAAGTGACGGGCCCGCTCGCCGAGGAGGCCAAAGACGTGATCTACAAATCTTTCCGCCGCGGCATGTCGGTGGAGACGCTCGCCCGGCGCTTCCATCGGACCCGCAACTCGATCTACCGCATCATCAACGAAGTGCGGGCGCGGGTCCTGCTCGGCCAGCCGCTCGAGTACATCCACGACGCATCCTTCGACGACGCGTCGCGCGAAGCCGAGATCCTGGCCATCATGCCGCGCTCCGAGGAATACGAGATGCAGCGGCGGTCGTTGAAGGTGCCCAAGGACGTGCCGCCCGAATACGCCCCCATGTATGAGGTGCCGTTGCTCGACCGGGAGCAGGAAGCACACCTGTTCCGGCAGATGAACTTCCTCAAGTACAAGGCCGGTCAGCTGCGGGCCAAGCTCGATCCGACCCGGGCGAAGACCCAGGATTTGCAAGCCATCGAGGACTTGCAGAGCCAGGCCAATGCCGTGAAGGAACGACTCATCAAGTGCAACATGCGGCTGGTGGTGTCCATCGCCAAGCGGCACGTCGCCCATGCCGAGAACATCTTCGAGCTCCAGTCCGACGGCAACATGTCGCTGATCCGCGCGGTGGAGAAGTTCGATTTCAGCCGCGGCAACAAGTTCAGCACCTACGCCAGCTGGGCGATCATGAAGAACTTCGCCCGCAGCATCCCGGACAGCAAGAAGCACCAGGAACGCTACGTCACCGGCCACGACGAGATGTTCGAGGCCGCGGCCGACCGCCGCACTAACGAGCAGGAAATCGTGTCCGCGCAGGAGCAGGCGTCGAAGCAACTCCACCACCTGCTGGAATCGCTGGACGAGCGCGAACGGCAGATCATCCGCATGCGGGCTGGTCTGGACAACTACTCCGAGGACATGACGCTGGAAGAGATCGGCCAGCAGATGGGCATCACCAAGGAACGCGTCCGCCAGCTCCACGTCCGCATCATGAACAAGCTGCGGTCCCTGGCCCGCGACCAAAAGGTCGAGATCCCGTGAACTGTCTGAAATGAAGTCGCGGAACCAAGCCCCGGGCAGCGCAAGCGAGCCTGGGGCTTCTTTCGTGGGGCCGGCTTCCAGCCGGCCATCGGTCAAGGCCGGCTGGAAGCCGGCCCCACAACGGGCGGACGGGCCATGGCGTCCCAAAAGCGGATGGTGCGATCGGTGCCGATCGTCGTCAGTTCCTTGCCGCCGGGCGCGAAAAGCACCACGGCAAGTGGTTGTCGATTCCCCTTGAAGCTTGCCTGCTCGCGGCCCGTCGTCACGTCATAGAGCGTCACGTTGTTGTCGGCCACGGCCAGACGCTTGCTGTCCAGCGCGAAGGCGATCGAACGCACGTCGCCAAAGGCCCCCTTCAGGATGCGCCGGTTCTTGCCGGTGTCGGGTTCCCACAGTTGCACCGTGCGGTCGCGGCTGGCGCTGGCCAGCGTCTGACCATCGGGCGAATAGGCGAGCGAGACGATGCGATTGGTGTGGCCGTCGAGCGTGTGGCGGACCAGCCGGGTGAAGACGTCCCACAACTTGATGACATTGTCCTTGCCGCCGGTCGCCAGCGTCTTACCGTCCCGCGAGAATGCGACGGCTGTGACATGATTCGTGTGCTCGCCCTGGAAGCTGCCGATCTCCTGCCTGCTGACCACGTCGAACAATCGGACCTCCGGGGTCGCCTTGGCGAAACCGCCGCCGGTCGCCAGCTGCGTGCCGTCGGGAGAGAATGCGATCGCGTCGATCCCGCCCTTGAGGCCCTTGAGCGTTCCCACATCGGTGCCGTTAACGGGATCCCAGAGCTTGACAAAGCGGTCATCGCTGGCGCTGGCCAGGAGCCCGCCGGCGGGCGAGAATGCCAGCGCCTTCACCGGGCGCTTGTGGCCCTTGAGCGTCCGGCGCACTTCGCTGCCGGCCGCGTCCCAGAGCTTGATGGTACCGTCTCCGTGTCCGGTCACCAGGGTGGCGCCGTCCATGGAATAGGCCGCGGAAAGCATGGGGCTGGTCTGGTCCTTGGCGGCAGCGCGGGGCTGGAGGACCTGATTCGGCAACGGCTGCGGGGCGAAATCGTCTCGCGCCGAGGCGACGGCGTACGATCCGGTCGGCACGTCGATGGAACGGCCGTCGCGTTTGCGCGTCAGCTGCATCTGGCCCTTGAGCTGTTCGATGCGTGTCTCGCTGCCGGCGCTGGCAAAGCTCGATTTCGTCTCCAGGAAGCGTGCTTCGGCGTGTGGCGTCGTCACGATCATGGGCTGATTGCTGGGCTGCTTGGACACATCGGCGGCCACGGTGCCCTGCTCCAGCCAGACCTGCTTGCCGCGCTCGCCTGGGGTGACGGCATTGTCGAGGCGGATGGTCGTGTCGGGACCGATCTCCAGGCGCGACTGATCGGATGGGAAGGTAAGCACGACGAAGCTGCCGTCGCCCTGGGTGCGGATCCCGTTACCGGGCGCGATACGCTGACCGAGCTGGGCCGCGATCGATTTGCCGTTCTCGGAGACGATGAACACGTCGCCGTGCATCTCTTCGACTGTCGCCAGCGTGGACGAGGGCTCGTTGTGTCCTCCGCCAAGGAAGAGCAGGGAAAGGAATCCGACCGCAACCAGGGCCGCAACGCCGCTGGCCGCGATCGCGATCAGGCGGCGGATGGTGAACCGGCGCACGGACGCCGCCCCCGACATCGGCAGCGTGGCCGCTTCGGCTTCGTGCTCTTGATTGGCGCGGGCGGAACCGGCCCATTCGCCAAGGATCGCCTCCTCGCGCGAAAGCAGGACCAGGGCATCGGCCAGCGCCGGCTCGCTGCGCAGGCGCAGTTCCAGGGCAGCCGCTTCCGTTTCTGAAAGCTCGCCGTCGAGGTACGCTTGCAACGGTTCGCGATCGTCTGGCGATATCATCACTGCATCTCCAGCGACATGCGTCGCTCTACACACTCGCGCAAGACGGTTTTGATTCGCTTCACCTGGGCGTAAATGCCTTGCACCGTCCGTCCGAACCGCACCGCCAGCTCGCCCATGCCGGCCACCGAACCGTCGTAGCGCATGGCAATCAGTTGCCGCGACCGGACCGGCAGCGCTTCCAGGCAGGCCAGCAGTGCCGCCCGATGGTCTGCCGCGGCGAACTCGCGCTCCACACGATCAGAAGCCTCCGCCAGTCGCAGCACCAGCTCGGGATCGAGCGGCTGCTCCCGGCGGGTCTGGCGGCGATACGCCAGCACCCGACGGCGGGCAATCTCGCGTGCCCAGGGGAGAAAGCCCTTTTCGTCTTGCAGCTGGCCGATCGACTCGGTGACGGCGACCGACACGTTCTGGAGGATATCCTCGGCATCGGCGTGATTGCGGACACAGGCAAAGATGTAGCCGTACAGCGCCGTGCGATGGTGCATCAGCAGCCGCGCAACCTGGCCCTGTCCCAGCATGCGTTCCGCCATGCCGTTCGCCTCAAGGGATCCGTGGGGGTTCCGGCCGACGCCCACAGAAGTAAAGGCATTCCACCAGCGAATTTAGGCAGGCGCATCCACGACGACATCGGGCCGCGGCGGGCGCCGAGGACGTATGTGATTATTCTCACGATCCTTACGTCAGGCAAGAGCGCCTGGAGGTGCCAGCCGGCGCGCCCGTGCCCGCGCCGCCGGCAACTCTTCGTCCTGGTCAGGGGTGCCGTCTACGAACCAGCCGTAGCCGCCGGTGCTGTCCAGCAGGATCTCAGCGCTGCCCAGCGATTCGCCCAGCCAACCCGTCGGCAGAGCGGCGACGCGAAAGTGCAGAGCGATCAGCTGGCCTGCCACCGCTTGATGGCCGCAGCACCACCGCGTTGAAAACGTCGGACGAGATGGCCGCGCCACCGGGGCCTTCCGCTCCGTCCTGTGTCTGGGAACGCATCAACGTCTATACGTCGTTGGTTGGCGGCCATGGACCGACAGCGATTCGGTTGACGGTGGTGGACGAGATGGAAGAGGATGCTCCGCTGTGCACCATAAATACGTCAGTGGCGTTTCCGAGCCGTTTGGTGGTTGCGGAGGTCACATTTTCATGTCCCAAGATCCGGTTTCCCGTGGCGGGGGCGTACCGCCTGCAATTGTTCGGAGCCGAGCAGTTGCTGCGAGAGTATCGGCTGCAGGTAGCAGACGCCACTAAGGATCCGCGCAAGAATCACTTGTGCAATTCCTGTAGGACGGATTTCCAATCCGTCCGGTTTTCTCTGGACGG
>JAIEMG010000263.1 GCA_019752375.1 Gemmataceae bacterium
ACACTCTTGTCTGGCCGGCCAGACAAGAGTGTCTGGCCCACCTTGCCAGGTATCAAATTGGCCCGCGTGCAGTATAGTTAGAGTTCGGCCGGCACAGCTGGCCCTACACGGGGCTTTCTGTAGGGCCGGCTGTGCCGGCCGAACCATTGCACCAACCTTCATTTCTAGTTTGACCCAGCGCTAGCGCTCTGTGAGCACTGCTTTGACGCCGTTCCGCGGTCGAAGGGTGAAGGTCGCTGCCGGCACGACGGGATGCTCCGGCACGACCGTGAAGCGATACTTCTGGGCGATGGTTGCCAGGACGAGGATCGCTTCCGCCATGGCGAACTTCTCCCCAATGCACAGGCGCGGCCCTGCTCCAAATGGGAAGTACACGAGCTTCGGAAGCTTGTGGAGAAGACCGTCGGCCCAGCGATTTGGTCGAAATTCAAGCGGTTCCGCGAAGAACCGTGGATCGCGGTGCATCACCCACTGGCTCATCAGGATCGTCATGCCCTTCGGCACCGGATAACCGCCCACTTCGCAGTCCTCGATTGCCTCACGCCCGAAGGTGTATGCGGGCGGATACAACCGCAGCGCTTCCAGGACCGTCATCTCCGTGAACTTCAACCGCGGCAGGTCTGCCAGCGTGGGGATACGGCCGCCCAGGACGCTCTGCACCTCCGCCGCCAGCTCGGCTTCGGCCTCGGCATTCCGCGAAAGGCCGTACCATGCCCACGAAAGCGTCAGGGCCGTGGTTTCGTGGCCTGCCAGGAAGAGTGTCATGCACTCGTCGCGCAGCTGGCGATCCGTCATGCGCTCGCCGTCTTCCTCTTGCGCGGCCAGAAGCATGGAGAGCAGATCGCCCTTGTCTTCGCCGCCTCTGCGGCGCTGGTGAATGATGCCGTAGACGATGTCGTCCAGGCGATGCACGGCGCGGCGCAGCGCCAGGTTCCGCGGCGTCGGCCAGCTGAGCGGCAAGGGCAACGCACTGCCGAAGCGGGCAACGAAGGCGTCCTGCGCGACGCGCAACGCCTCGCCCACGGCACGCGCCTCGCTCTCCACGTCGGCGTCGAAGAGCGTCTTGGCGGCAATGTCCAGCGTCAGGCGCTCCATTTCGGTCAACACGTCCACGGACTGGCCTGGCTGCCAGCGTTGGAGCATCCGCTGCGTGAAGCCGACGAATGATTCGGCATAGGCGGGCATGCGGCTGGCGCGGAACGCCGGCTGGGCCAGACGGCGCTGCCGAAGCCAGAAATCGCCCTCACTCGTGAGCAGCCCGTTGCCGAGCAGCAGGGGGTTGAGACGCAGAGCGAAGTGCTTGCGAAAGGAACGCGCGCCGCCGACCAGCACGTAATCGATGGCAGCGGGATCGTTGACCAGGATGATCCGATGGGGACCGAACCGGAGGGAGACAAAGTCGCCGTATTCGCGGGCGCAGCGCGTGAAGAAGTCGAGCCGGGCGCGACGGAACTCGGAAAGGTTGCCGCCGAACCAGGTGCCTTTCGGGCCAGGCGGACGTCGTGTCGCCACGGTCATGCGGACTCCTGGGTTGCCGGGATCGTCACGGTTTGTCGCGGCGGATGCCATTTTTGCGCATCTTGTTGTTCAAAGTGTCGCGCGCCACGCCAAGCAGTCGGGCTGCCTGCGTCACGTTGCCCTTGGTGCGTTGCAGTGCCTGTCGAATGGCCCAGGCTTCCAGCTCGTCGAGGTTCAGCGTCGGCGCCACCGGGCCGAGCGTCTCGGGCGGCAGCGGCAGGTCCTCGGCATCCAGCACGTTGCTGTCGGTCATGGTTGCAGCACTTTCCAGCACGGCCCAGAGCTGACGCACGTTGCCGGGCCAGGAATACGCTTGCAGCCGACGGATGGCCGCGTCGGTCAATGTGACCTGGCGTCGGTACTCCTGACCCATCTGCTTCAAGTAATGAGCCGCCAGATCGCCGATGTCGTCACTGTGCTCGCGCAGCGGCGGCACCGTGATTTGAATGACCTGCAAGCGGAAGTACAGGTCCTGTCGGAACGCACCGTTCTTGACTTCGTTCTCGAGGTTCCGGTTGGTCGCCGCGATGACGCGGACGTCAACGCGGACCTCGGCCGTGGCCCCGACCGGACGAAAGCCCTTGCCCTCGATCACGCGCAGCAGCTTGGCTTGGCAATCGAGGGGCAATTCGCCGATTTCATCCAGGAAGAGCGTTCCCTCATCCGCCTGCTGGAACAGCCCCGGGCGATCGCGGTCGGCGCCGGTGAAGGCGCCTTTGCAGTGTCCGAAGAGCTCTGCTTCAGGCATGGATGCGGCGATCGCCGCACAATTGACGACCACGAGCGGACCGTTGCTCCACGGCCCCTGGCGGTGGAGCGCCAGTGCAACCAACTCCTTGCCGACGCCGCTGTCGCCGCGAATTAGCACCGTGGCCGACCGCGGGGCGGCGCGGGCAATCCGTTCCCGCAGCGCCTGCATGGCGGTGCTGCTGCCCAGCAGTTGTTCGGACGCGGAGGCATGGCCGCGCAGTCGGGAGTTCTCCGCTTCCAGGATGCGTCGGGCTCGCAAGACGTGCAGCGTGTTGGCCAGGTAGCTGGCCAGCACCGCGCAGAACCGCTGGTGCCGGTCCGTGAAGACTGCTCCGGATCGGTAGACGTGGAGCGCTCCCAGCGCCGTACCGCCGGCAGTGACGGGCAGACAGAGCGCGTCGGTGAAGGGCGCCAGGCTGTCGCTGCCCAACTCGATTTCCGATGCCAGCCAAAATGGCTGACCGCTTCGCTGGACCTTCTGGGTCAGATGGCGGCTCAAATGGACGTCCATGTGCTCTTGCTCGGGAAGGACCTGCTTCGGCAGAGGTTCATCGACGTCGAGGCTGAGAAAGCCTGTCACGGTGGCCCGCGTCTGCTTGAGCACCGTCTCCAAGGCGCGACGAATCAGCGGCCGGGCATCGGTTTCCTCCATCGACGCTGCCATGAACGTGCACAATGCCGTCAGCTCATCGGGGAGAAGGAGGGTCGAGGCCTCCGAATCGGCGATCCTGTCGCGCGGCTGCCTGGATGTCAGCGTGGACTTGGCCCCGTTGTTTTCGAACAGCGAGAAGAGAAAGCGCGTGTCGCCGATGCCGATTTCCTGGCCGTCTTCCAGTACCGTGGGCCGGCCGATGCGCATGCCCGCGACACGTGTGCCATTGAGCGGGGTGCCGAGGTTGGTGACGACCCAGTGACCGTTTTCCTGGGTGATCTCGGCATGTCGGCGCGAAGCGTGTTCATCGTTGACGACAATGGTATTGTCGCTGCTTCGGCCAAGGCTGACCTTGGTGCCGGGAACGAGGTCCAGCACGGACGGTGTGCCTTCACCCGCGATCAGGGCCAGCTGGGCTCTTGTCATTCCTCACGACTCCGGACGTCGCAACGATGTCACAGGGCAAACAGGCGCGAGGCACGCATTCGAATTTCCATCGCTATTCACTGGGACCAATCGCGACCCAGCTTCGCTCGACACGGCTGCGAGCGACGGCGCGAAGCCAATGGACACAGCGATACGACTCCTCCAGGCTCGGCTCCGGGGCCACGCCGGTTGCAATCGCCCGATGAAAGCGTTCGAGCAGGGCCCGGACCAGGGAGCGTGGACGAGGCAACCTCTGCGTGTGACAGCCGTCCGCACTGGTCCAGTGAACCGAGCGCGGCAATCCCGCGCCAGCCGTGCCTCGCTCGCAGACCACCTGGACCTTCAGTGCGGAGCATGGTCCCGGCACGCGCCGGCGAACGATCTGCACGGCGGGGCCGTCGACACTTTCGAGCATCAGTGTTGCCAGGCCCGCCGCAGGCGTCTCGGCCGCCAGCACACGCGCCGGCTTGCAGCCGGACAGCGCCACACACCAGTCGAGGACCGCGCCGCCGCCCCGGCCCAGCAGCGTGGACGATGGCATCGCACGGTCGCTCGGCTGCCGTCGACCGCCAACCGTCCAGTCGCAGGTCACCAGCCGAATACTTCCAAGGGTTGCAGTGAGTTCGCGCAGCCGAATTGCCGCGGGCGTCAACGGCAGCGGTCTTTCGACCATAACCGGCAATTGGGCTTCCCGTATGGCGAGGACCAGCGCGCTGGCATGGGCATCATCGACGTCCAGACCCGGCGCGCAGAAGACGGGTTTGCGTGCTCGACAGGCCAATTGCAATGGCCACAATCCATACCACGGGGCGTCCAGGATGAGCACTGCATCGACGGCGCCGTTCTGAATCAGCTCCATCGGCCCGCCGGCAGCTTCACAGCCCAGCCGGCGTGCTTCCAGGTCGGCGCACTCCTGCACTGGATCGCAAACGGCTCGGATGCAGAAGCGATGCGTCAGCGCTTGCATCGCGGGCGCATAACGCCGCCGCCAGCGCCGCCCCAGACCGAGCACGCCGATGTTCACACGCTTGAGTTCCGACGCCTGGCGCAGCGCCATCATGCAGTCTCCGAGGAGCCCGTTGTCGCTCAAGCAAGCGGTCGTGATGAAGCAGGCGACGCAGTTATTCTCGCCATCGAGTCGAGGAAGGGCAAGGCACGGAGACGCCTACCGTTGCGGGGACTGTTAGGCCATTGGATGACGTTTCGTCCCAGGGAACCCGCCAGAATGAGCCCATCCCGTCGCCCCTCCCTATCTCCCCGGCGGCTTGAGTCCCACCAACCCCAGCGCTTTGTGCAGGAAGTCGTCCGCCAACCGGGCAGCCGAATCGTCGACCTGGCGGCAGGCGGCTTGCCAGGTCTCCGTCGTGGTCCCTGGGGCGCACGCGGGTGAGCAAACCTCGACATACGCTTTCGCCTTCGGTTCCGTGCCGCTGGGGCGCAGGGCCAGGCGGGCGCGATCGCCCATCTTGAACAGCAGGAAGTTGCGTGCCGCCCGGTCGGTCGCGCCCTTGAACGGCCCCAGGCGGCCCTGCTCGTCGCGTAGGTCCTCGAATCCCGTCACTTCCACGCCGCCGATGGAGGTGAACGGCGTTCGCCGCAGCGCGTCGAGCATGCGCGTCATGTTCTGCTTGCCCTCGATGCCGCTCAGCGTCACGGTTAGCAGGTCGCTTTTGAAGTAACCGAACTGGCGATAGAGCGCGTTCAGCGCATCGAGCATGGTGCGGCCATGGCGCTTCTGATCCAGGGCCAGTTCTGCGAGCAGGAGGGCCGCACCGGCCGCGTCCTTGTCGCGGATGTTCGGCGTCACCAGGATGCCGTGGCTTTCCTCGCAAGCGATGACAAAGTCCTCCGGCGTGCCGCGCACGTCCTCGTAGGCGCCTTCCTGCTCCAGTTGCCAGAGCACCTCGGCGATGTACTTGAAGCCGACGAGCAGGTTCTCGACCACCTGGCAGCGGAAGTGCCGGGCAATGCGGGTGACGAGCCCGCTGGTCACTTCGGTCTTGATGACGATGGCCGAACGCGGCAATCGTCCTTGCGCCTGAAGCTGCGCGAGCTTGAAGTGCGTCAGCAGGGCGGCGATCTCATTGCCGGTGACGAACCGCCAGGTGCCGGACGGTTCGGGAATCATGGCGCCGAGCCGGTCAGCGTCCGGATCGGTCGAAAGCAACAGGTCGGCGTCGATGGAGCGCGCCAACTCGGCCGCACGGTCCATTGACGCGGGCAATTCCGGGTTGGGCGTGCCGGTAACATTGGGGAACAAGCCGTCCGGCGCCATCTGCTCTTCGACAGGCGTGACACGGAAGCCCTGAGCGACCAGTGTCTCCTGCGCCGTCAGCGAGCCGACGCCATGCAGCGGCGTGAAGACGACCTTCAGCTCGTCAAACCTCGGCGGCGGCACCAGGCTCTGTTTTCGACACAGCTCGATGTAGTCGCGATGCGTCGTGTCATCGAGGAAGTGAATGCGCCCGCTGCGTGTCGCCTCGGTCCACGACAACGTCTTGATGCCCCGCACCTGATCGACGAGGTCGGCCATGATCTGGTCATCGGGCGGCACCGGCTGTCCGCCGCGTTCGTCGTAGAACTTACCGCCGTTGTCGTCAGGCGGGTTGTGCGAGGCGGAGATGTTCAGCCCGCCGTGGGCATGCAGTTGCCGGATCGCGAACGACAGCTCCGGTGTGGCCAGAAAGTGCGTGCTGGCGTCCGGCAGAATGTGGGCGTGGATACCGTTGGCCGCGTAAATGCCCGCCGCATGATGGGCAAAGTCCTTCGAGGATAGATGCAGTACCGGATTGGGCAACTTTGGGTTGTAATTGCCGCGTTTGTCTTCAAAGCGACGAACATCGTAGGCGAGGACCACCTGCGGCGCGGCCAGGCCGGGAAAGCGCTCCTTGAGGAACTCGCAGTGCCCTTGAACGGAGGCGCCCAGCGTCCAGAGGTTCATGCGATTGGGCCCGATACCGACGGCACCGCGGCGTCCACCGGTGCCGAACGGCAGGATCTGATAGAAGCGATCGAGCAGCCCGGCCCACTGGCTTTGGGCGACGAGCCACTCCAGTTGGAGGCGGTAGGGGGCAAATTCAGCGTCGTGAAGCCAGTGCCTCAGCGATTGCAGTGCCTGGTCCTTCAAGGCCGATTCGGCATCGACGCCGCGAAACCCTTCAGCAACCTGTGCCAGCGCGTCCATCCGTGTCCTCAGTTGCAACCAAGCAAAGGTCGTAGGGTGCGTCAAGCGTACGCGCGCGGACGCACCGCAACCAACACTTGCCTGACGATCCACGAGCGTGCTGCGCTTCGGTGCGTCCGCGCGAGTACGCTTGACGCACCCTACAAAACTGGTCATCGCATGAGCCGCGCAGCCGTCGGTAGTTTACCAGACCGAACTGCCCATGAGCAACGTGCGGCGGGCTTCCTGGCCATCATGGCACCTGAGGCGGATTGGGCTTAACGACGCGGATGAGGACGCCGGCGAGGTCGAGGTAGGCGGAAACGGCGGCGTGAATGCGGTCGGCGAGGGCAGCGCGGTCCTGATCGTCGGTAATGGTGATGATGCCGGAGTGCTCCGGTACGGCGGAGTGGAGGCGGTGGAAGTCGTTACGGTTTTTCGTCAGGACAGCCCGGCCCAGTTCGGCGGCGCGGGCGAGCACGGTCGGATCGTCGGCCCCGGTGCGGCCGTCTTGCTGGACGGTGAGGATGTCGTACCCGCGTGCCCGAAGGATCGCGACGAGTGGGCCGGGAAAGTCTTCATCCGCGTAAAAGGTCGGCACGCATCACCCGGGCTCGTTGTTCTCGCTGATGTCGCGAGAGATCTCTTCCGGGTTGGCCGCCGCATACCGCCAAGCGGCGTCAAGTTCGGCGCGGGTGAGCGGCGGATCGAAGTCGGTCAACAGGGTCTCGTCCGCGATGCCGAGGTTGCGAGATTCGACCAGGCCCCAGACGGGGAGCCGCCGCCGGCCGACGCACGCCCGCCCACCGCAAACTCCGGGAGTCTTGCGGATGAGCGGCTCCATGCCGGTCCGCGGGGCGACTTCGACGCGGGTACCCTCAGCCAATGGCGGACCACCAGGGTCAAGGACGATCACGCCGTTTTGTACGATGCCTTCGATAGTCATCTGTAAAACTCGGCCTTCAAGGGCTGGCCCGTCGCTGGGGGCCTGCTTTCGGTAATCCGGTGGAATGCGTTGTCACTGTACCGCGCCCGGAAAACCGCGGCAACCGCGTCGGGTTGCTATACTACCCTCCTATGGATTCCACGCAGCGGCAGCCGATCATCCAGGCGACGGACCTGACCAAGATCTATCGGGTCTATCAGAAGAAAGAGGGCTTCCTTGGCAGCCTGCGCGGCCTCCTTCGCCGCGAATACAAGGAAATCCGCGCCGCGGAGGGCGTCTCCTTCGCCATCGAGCCCGGCGAGATGGTCGCGTTCCTCGGCCCCAACGGCGCCGGCAAGACCACGACGCTGAAGATGCTTTCCGGCCTGATCTATCCCACATCGGGCACGGCCCAGGTGCTTGGCTTCGTGCCGTGGGAACGCGCCGATGCCTTTCGCCGGCGTTTCGCCCTCATCATGGGCCAGAAGAACCAGCTCTGGTGGGACCTGCCTGCGGCCGACAGCTTTCAGCTGCATCGGGAAATCTATTCGCTCCCACTGGACCAGTTCAATCAGACCCTCGATGACCTGACCGAGATGTTCGGAGTGAAGGCGCTGGCGCGCCAGCCGGTGCGCGAGCTGTCGCTGGGCGAACGCATGAAGATGGAGTTGATCGCCGCACTGCTGCACCGTCCCCAGCTCCTACTGCTCGACGAGCCGACGATCGGCCTAGACGTCGTCGCCCAGGTGACGATTCAGAAGTGTCTGAAGGAGTACAACGCCCAGCGCGGCATCACCATGCTGCTGACGAGCCACTACATGCGCGACGTGGAAGCGCTCTGCTCGCGCGTCATGGTCATTACCCACGGCAAGCTGATCTACGATGGAGCGCTCAAGGGCATCACCGAGCAGTTCGGCCAGGCCAAGCTGGTCAAGCTCCACTTCGAGGGCGCGACGACGCCCGACGATCTGGAACGCTTCGGTGCCGTGGTGCGCCGGGAAGGGCCGGTGGCGGACCTGAGTGTGGATCGGCCGAAAATCGCCGCGGTGCTGGGCGCCATCCTCGATCGCTACACCGTCGTTGACATGAGCGTGCAGGACCCGCCGCTGGACCAGGTCATCGCCCGCGTGTTCGAGGAGGCCCGTGCCAACCATGAGCGTCGTTGATGCCACGCCGCGGCTGCCGGCGTTCACCAAGTACCTGCGAATCTTTCGCATCTCGCTGATCGAGCGCCTGGTCTACCGCGGCGATTTCTTCTTCTCGACCATCCTGCGCTTCCTGCCGATGGTGACGACCATCCTCCTCTGGCGTGCCATCTTCGAAGGCTCGGGGCAGGACGAGATGGCCGGCTTCACCCTGCACAACATGGTGGCGTACCTGCTGCTTGTCCACATCAGCCGGATGTTTTCGTCGATGCCCGGCCTGGCGCACGGCATTGCCCGCGACATCCGCGAGGGCACGATCAAGAAGTACCTGCTGCAGCCGCTCGACATGATCGGCTACCTGATCTCCTATCGGGCCGCGCACAAGGCCGCCTACATCGTGACCGCCATCCTACCTTACGGCGTGCTGTTCTATCTCTGCCAGCTCCAGGGCGACTACTTCGATACCTTTCCGGACGCGCTCACGCTAGCGGCCTACTTGCTCTCGCTGATCCTGGCGTTTGTGATCGGCTTTTTCTTCGAAGCCAGCATCGGCATGATCGGTTTCTGGTTCCTGGAAGTGACGTCGCTCTTGTACGTCGTCAACACGCTGAACTTCTTCGTTTCGGGACACATGTTCCCGCTCGATCTGCTGCCGCCCTTTTGGGCCGGTCTGCTGCGGCTGCTGCCGTTCCAGTACATGGCGTACTTCCCGGCGGCGGTCTTCCTCGGCAAAATCAGCGGCATGGACCTGGTCTGGGGCCTGATCGGCGAGTTGGCGTGGGCGATCCTGTTCGTCATCCTGACACGCGTGCTTTTCCGCCTCGGCCTGCGACGCTACAGTGCCTATGGCGGATGATTGACGAGGCCCTCCATGTTCACGCTCGAACTGATCTGCCGTGCCCAGCATCGGATTCGCGGCTTCGTGCATCGGACGCCGTTGATTCCGTCGGCGACGCTCAGCGCCCATCTCGGCGCCCGCGTCTCCTTGAAGCTGGAGTGTCTGCAAAAGACCGGCTCGTTCAAGCCGCGCGGGGCGTTCAACAAGATGCTGTCGCTCAGTCCGGAAGAGCGCCAGCGCGGCATCGTCGCCGTCAGCGGCGGCAACCACGCCCAGGGCGCCGCCTATGCAGCCCGGCAACTGGGCATCGACGCCACCATCGTCATGCCCGCCTCCACGCCGCGCAACTACGTCGAAGCCACGCGCGGCTACGGCGCCGAGATCGTGCTGACCCCCGACATCCGCGCCGCCTTCGCCGAGATGTACCGCCTCCGCGACCAGGGCCGGACGCTCGTTCATCCGTTTGATGACCCGCTGGTCGCCGCGGGCCAGGGTACCATCGGCCTGGAAATCCTCGAAGACCTGCCCAACGTCGATCGCGTCTATGTCAGCATCGGCGGCGGTGCGCTCATCACGGGCGTGGCGAAGGCACTGCGGTCGCTGCGACCTGAAGTGCGCGTCATCGGCGTGGAGACACGCGGCGCCGACGCCATGTCGCAAAGCCTGCACGCCAACGAACTGGTCGAATTGCCGGCGATCACGTCCATCGCGCGCACGCTGGGCGCTCCGAAGGTCAGCGACTTCACGCTCAGTCACGTGCGCGAGCTCGTCGAAGAGGTGAAGGTGGTCGAAGACGCCGCCGCGGCCCGGGCGCTGTTTTTGATCCTGGAACGCACGAAGTACCTGGTCGAACCGGCGGCGGCGTGTTGTTTGGCTGCGGCAGAACAGCAACGCGGACAGTTTCGGGCGGATGAGCAGATTGTGTTGGTACTGTGCGGGGGGAACGTGTCGACGGAGGACCTGGCGACCTACTGGCAGCGATTTGGAGCCGTTGCGACATAACAAACGGCACATAAATTACACTAATGATGGCGCGATTATTTCATTTTTATAGGTTGACAAAAGTGTAAAAAATGTGTAATAATAGAATAGCCTGAGACAAGTCTCTTAAAGAGCCTGGAACGAATACACCGAGGAGAACTCAATGGCTCAAGCGATCGTGCACAACGAGCTCAACACGAACGCGAATGATTTCGAGGAACTGGCAACGTCGCTGGCCAGTCTCGCGTCACTGATGCGGGGTGGAAATATGGATGCGCCGGTCGCCGAGATGGATCGTTTGTACAGGCGAGCACTCCAGCATCCACCATGTTACAGAGACGTGAATGAGATGGCTGGACAGAGCCTGAACACGACCGATCGGCGTGCGGGGCGCGGGGCGTGGCTGCTGCAGACCATAGAAACATAGAAAAGCTCAAGGTCTACGGCGTACACAGCTTGCTGTGGCATCAAGTTAAGAAAGTTTACGCGGCCCCGCTTATCAATCAACTGTCGCGAGTGTTCAAGATTGACTCACAGCTATCGGACGGCGATCTCCAGCGGTTAGGGAGCGACGCCTCGCTAATCGATGTCGTTGGTGTCAGGGAAGATGAGATCTGGATAGTGCAGACATTGTGGGAAAAGCGGCTGATCGATTCCGCAACGACGAATAGGCAGTTCGGCATTCGTTCGCTGTTCAAAATGCGAGTGTTCAACGACCCTTCCCTAGCAGGAGAGTCGTTGGCGACCCTGACGCGGGCCGAGTTTATCATGCGGAAGGCGTTTCCGGATGTTCCAGTGCGGACCCTTTGTCTGGTGATGCATCCTGAAAAGCCGGATTTTGAGCTTCATCATGTCGCGATCCCGAAGATTCCGGCGACTGAGATTGTTCTGGGGGAAGAAACAGTCCGGAAAACCTCCCTGATGTTCGAGGAGCAAATCCAGCAGGATCATGAGTCGCTGTGGACCATGCCTGAGCGACTGGACGACCGGCTGTTCCGGGGTCTGCCTCCGTGTCGTGGCGGAAGAACGCTAGGCATTCTCGGATCAATGGCGTCACGACAGTTGGAAAGCCAGGAACTGCTGATATGGAAAGAACGACATTTTATGGACGGCCTGCGGGAGGATTTTAATCTGGACGTTCCTCGTGACAAGGTCCGCCACGACCTTGTCGATCGATTGACCGGCCAGGGCTTCATACGCAAATGGGAGAGCTTTTATCATCTCACAACGCGGGGGATCGCCCGATATCTGTACTGCCTGGCCAAGTACACGAAGCAGGCGAATCGTGGGCCGATGGACGTGCTGGATGAATGCATAAAACAACGTGATCGCATCCTGGAAAAGTGCGGATTTGTGTGAGGGTTTCTTGCGATGAGGAGAAATCCTCACGAGGAGGTTACGACGATGGCAAACAAACTCAATGTGCAATTTAACGATCGCCAAAATAAGAGTTTGGAGACGATGGCTGACGAACTGGGAACGACCAAGGCCGGCGTTCTGAAGACGGCACTGGCACTGCTGGAAGTAGCGCTCCGGGAAAAGAGAGATGGGAACTCCCTTGGTGTTATCAAGGGCGAGAAAGTGGTGAAAGAAATCATCGGCATCGAGTAGAAACATGACCGGCACACCACCGAATGATGCTCAAAAACCCACAAAGATCAACATCAAGGATGAAATCGCGCATTCCGAATGGAAGGATGACCCGATCGTGGGCTTCGATCAACGGGCTTCGCTTACCATCGCACGTTGGGTTCTGAGCATTTTTGGAGGTGTCTACGGCCTTTCTTTCGTGGGTCTGTTCATCCTGTTCTTCAAACCAGACGCGACCTTTGAGAAGGGATCGGAGCTGGTCCGATTTATGATTCAATCGTTGTTGCCACTTGTCACCCTGGCAGTGGGCTACTACCTGGGAGATCGCAATAGGCACCCGCCAGCACCGCCCAGCACCAGATCTCGCAAATAGCACCCCCGCTCGGCGCAGAGGGAATAAGTGCCGCGAGCCGAGCAGCACCGGTGCCACACGCGGACTTCACCTCTCCGTGCAAAACCGGTCCAGCTCGGCTCGCCAGATCTTTTGGGTTACTTCTCCCACGGAATCCGCCATCCCTCCATCTTCACCGGAATCCGGTACAAGCTCAAATCCACCGTCACATATAGCACCTTGCTCTCGTCGCCGCTGCCGAAGCAACAGTTGCTCGGGATGCCGACCGGCTCCTTGGCGTCGGGCTGCGACACTCCCGTCGGAATATAAGCCAGCTCCTTGCCGGCGGGGTCGAGGACCCAGATGCCGGGGCGCTTCAGGCTGCGCACAGCCAGGTAGAGGTTGCCCTTCACGTCGACGGCCAGGCCGTCGATGCCGTTCTCGGCGCCGAAGTCGTGCACCGTCTTGCGGTCGCCGCTCACCAGGCCGTCGGCGCCCAGCGGGAAGGCGTACAGCTTCATCGCACCCTTCTTGGGCGGCGTCGCCTTCGGGTCGATGTTGTCGGTGCCGTTGTTGTGATCGACCACGTAGAGCGTCTTCTGATCCGGGCTCAGGGCGACGCCGTTGGGCTTTTCGCACTCGTGGGTCACCTCCACGACCTTGCCGTCCGTGTCGATGCGGTAGACCGCGCGGTGCTCCAGCTCGCGCGGCTCGTCACCCAGGTAGCGGGGATCGCTAAAATAGATGCGGCCCTTCGTGTCGATGGCCAGGTCATTGGGCGCGTTGAAGCGCTTGCCCATGTACTTGTCCGCGATCACTTCGCGTTTGCCGGTCTTGACGTCCCAGCGCGACATGCAACGACCGCCCTCGTCGGAGCCCTCGCAGGCGATCAGGAAGCCCTTGGCGTCGAACTTCAGGCCGTTCGACTTGTGGCTGTCCTCGGCGAAGACGGTGGTCTTCTTCGTCTTTGGATCGAAGCGCAAGATCATGCCCTTGTCTTTCCCGAACGGAATGTCCGAGAAGTAGATGCTGCCGTCGGGAGCGACGGCGGGGCCTTCGGTCAGGCCGCCGGAGATCTTGGCGGTGCGGGTGAAGAGCTTTTCCAGCTTGGCGTCCGGCGCGACGATCGTGTCGCCGGTCGGCTTGGGGATTTCCGCATCGGCGGCGAGAGCGGCGCTGAGCGAAACCGTCAGGAGGAAGGCGCTGATCATGAGGACCTCCGAGAAGCGATGCGTCCAATCGCGATTCGAGGTGCAAAGTACCGGACCGCGAAGGTGTTTTCCACAAGAACCCGGTCGCGAATGGCCAGGGCCAAGGAACTTTGTTGCTTCTGCTCGCACCGTCTTTTACCATGCCAGCACGTTTCCATCCGCGAACCGTCGGCGCTCTGGTCCATGACGACTCCGTGGTGGTGCCGTCCTGGGAGTTCCGCCGATTCGCCCACGCTTACACAAGGATGACCACCGTGAGCAGTCCCTCTCCCGAACCGCTTCCGGAAGGTTCTTTGGCGAAACTGTCCGTCGTGCGCGGCCAGCGCGTTGGTGCGGCCTATCCCATCAAGGAAGGCTCCACCATGATCGGTCGCGAGGGTGGCGACGCCGTGGACGTCAACCTCGACGAGCTGGAGCGTGCCGAGTTGCCCGTGGCCGCACCACAGCACGCCTGCGTTCGCCTGGAAAACAATTGCTTGACGGTCGAGGACCTCAAGACCGAGCACGGCACCTACGTCAATCGTACGCGGTTGGCCTGGAGCACGCCGTATCCGATCAAGGCGGACGACATCATCCAGATCGGCACCGTGCAATTCCGTGTCGCGGTGAAGGTCAAGAAGAAGACGGGCGCGGCCAAGTGAACCGGTTTCCATGATCTATTTCAGCTGTCCGGGTTGTCAGAAGCTCGCGCAAGCCTCGGAAGCCATGGTGGGCGCCATTGTCACCTGTCCCGATTGCGGGCAAGCGATGACGGTGCCTGCCGTGGTGTCGTCCACGGCTACCCCGCCGACGCCTGCGGTGCAGTTCTCTCCACCCGGAACCGCCAAGGCGCGGGTCGTGGAACCCACCGATGGCAAGATGCGGTTTGTCTGCCCGACCTGCGGCAAACGGCTGCGCGTCTTTCCCAATGCTGTCGGCGCGATGACGTCGTGCAAGCGCTGCGGCCAGCGCATGCTGGTGCCATCGCCCGGGCCGGATGCGCCGAATGCGGCCACGGAACCGCCGCCGATTCCGCCGGTCGCCGAATTGCCGCGGATGCCGAGCCAGTACTACTACGTGAAGGGCAACCAGCGCCACGGTCCAGTCTTTTCACCGGAACTGAAGCGCCTGGCCGACGCCGGGCAACTCCTGCCAACGGACTTGATCTGGAAAACGGGCATGCCGCGCTGGACGCCCGCGGCCAAGCTGCGCAATCTCTTCCCGCGCACCAGCGTGCCGCTGCCCACTCCCAAGCCACCGCCGCTGCCGACCGATTTGCCCACGCCCGCCGGCCCGCCGCCATTGCCGGCCACTCCTTCACCCCTGGCGGGACGCGGTGCTGCGGTCCAGCGACCCGCGGAGCCCGCAGCGCTGACTGCTCCACCCAGTGCTGCCCGCCCCGTGGCACCGCGTCCGGCAGCGACGCCTCCGCCTTCTGGTGCCAAGTCCGTCGGTCAACGTCCCGGAGAGGCCCCCGTAGGAGCGCCCTCCGCAATTCCGCAGGGCTCTGAAGTGGATCGGGCCATTGCGACGGCCACGGATGTATTGCGGCGCAATCCGCGTAACGTGGCTGCTCTGATCAATCGCGGCATGGCCTATGCGGAGAAGTCGGACACCGCCCGCGCCCTGGCAGACCTCGCCGAGGCGGTTCGCTATGACCCGAGCAACGCACAAGCGTACGCCAGCCGCGGCGTCATCCATGCGACGTTGAAACGGGATTACGCCCTGGGCATCGCCGACCTGACGCGGGCCATCCAGTGCGCGCCCGAGGAAATCGTGCTTTACGAATTCCGTGCCCTGTTCTATCGAACGATCGGCGACATGGGACACGCGGCCGAGGACGAACGACGGGTGATCGACCTGCGTCCGCGTGCCACGGCCAGCAACCTGAACTTCGGCCGCATGCCGCCGGCTTCGCTGGTGGCGCCGCTCGGGAAGAATGATCGAGCCACTTCGTAGCTTCGAATGCTACGCGTGAGTTTCTGTAGCCGCAGGCTGAAGCCTGCGGCTACAGACGTTGCGTAGATCCTTTCACGCAAGGGAACGCTGTAGTACCAACCTGCAAGGCCGGCGAACCGCAATGCGCAAGCCGATTCTGGGCAGCCGCAGGCGGCAGGACAGGACGGATCGGCGCATCCGGCACAGTCGCCGTGACGACCATCATCGGGCGAATGCGCACAAGCCGCTGACGATCCCTGAGCCAATTCCGCCCGACCGAATTCTTCTTCAACGGTGCCTTGCGCCGGGACCGAAAATCGAGTGTGGACGGCAACTCGCGCCTCCTCGGACGTATGTACGGTCCCCGTTGGAGCTCCATGATGCGGCACCTGTGGTCCTGGCTGACTCGCCTGCGCCCTAACCGGCAGTATCGACATGATCCCACCCCCCACCCGCGCCTGTCCATCGAAGCCCTTGAAGATCGTACGCTGCTGGCCGCGCCGGTCGTCGGCATCGGCGCCGGGCTGAGCGGACGCTATTTCAACGGGACGAACTTCAATGCACTGGTGGCCACGCGCACGGATGCCGCGGTCAATTTCGACTGGGGCAACGGCTCGCCCGCGACCGGCGTCGGCGTCGATAACTTCTCCGCGCGCTGGACAGGGCAGGTGCAGGCGCAGTTCTCCGAGTCGTACACGTTCACCACGCGTTCCGACGACGGCGTACGCCTGTGGGTCAACGGCCAGCTCCTCATCAACAACTGGACGGCCCACTCGCCGACGGACAACAGTGGCAGCATCGCCCTTGTCGCCGGACAGAAGTACGACATCGTCATGGAGTACTACGAAGCCGGCTACGGCGCCGTGGCGCAACTATTCTGGGCCAGCGCCAGCACGCCGAAGCAGCTCATTCCGACCAGCCAGCTCTACGCGGCGAGCGGCGCGGTCGTTGGCACCGGCACCGGGCTGAGCGCTCGCTATTTCAACGGCACCAGCTTCAACACGCAGGTGACGTCGCGCGTGGACGGCACGGTCAATTTCGACTGGGGCAACGGCTCGCCCGCGAGCGGCGTCGGCGTCGATAACTTCTCCGCGCGCTGGACAGGGCAGGTGCAGGCGCAGTTCTCCGAGTCGTACACGTTCACCACGCGTTCCGACGACGGCGTACGCCTGTGGGTCAACGGCCAGCTCCTCATCAACAACTGGACGGCCCACTCGCCGACGGACAACAGTGGCAGCATCGCCCTTGTCGCCGGACAGAAGTACGACATCGTCATGGAGTACTACGAAGCCGGCTACGGCGCCGTGGCGCAACTATTCTGGGCCAGCGCCAGCACGCCGAAGCAGCTCATTCCGACCAGCCAGCTCTACGCGGCGAGCGGCGCGGTCGTTGGCACCGGCACCGGGCTGAGCGCTCGCTATTTCAACGGCACCAGCTTCAACACGCAGGTGACGTCGCGCGTGGACGGCACGGTCAATTTCGACTGGGGCAACGGCTCGCCCGCGACCGGCGTCGGTGTCGACAACTTCTCCGCACGCTGGACGGGACAGGTGCAGGCGCAGTTTTCCGAGACGTACACGTTCACCACGCGCTCCGACGATGGCGTACGCCTGTGGGTCAACGGCCAACTCCTCATCAACAACTGGACCGCCCACGCGCCGACGGACAACAGCGGCAGCATCGCCCTTGTTGCCGGGCAGAAGTACGACATCGTCATGGAGTACTACGAAGCCGGCTACGGCGCTGTCGCCCAACTTTCCTGGGCCAGCGCCAGCACGCCCAAGCAGATCATCCCCACCAGTCAACTCTATGCGGCGGCGAACGACTGGTTCAGCACCAACCTTGGCACCACGGCACTGGCCAACCTGGCCCGCAGCCTGCAAGCATCGGACGGGACGATGAGCCGCGCGGACATGCTGGCGATTTTCGGCCAGGTAAGCCAGGACGGGACGGTGAGCGCGACGGAGCTGGCCGATCTGCGCACATTGGTCAGCAATTCGTCCCTGATGGGCATGGCGGATTACGTCCGGAACCTGGCGAACAAGGTTGTCAACGGCGATGCGGCCAATGCTCGCTATCTCGGCCAGGCGCTGGGCAACCTGACGGCAGGCAGTGCCGGCGGGGTGCTCAACAACCTGGTCAACAAGTGGTTCCTTGGACTGGACCGCCCCACGGTCGATGCGGGGGTGAGCTATGTCGTCGCGCAGGGAACTCTGTTTGGCGCCGGCGGTCCGGTTTATACGGACATCCTGCAAGGCAACGTCGCCGACTGCTACTTCCTCGCCGGTCTAAGCGAACTGGCCTTGCGCACCCCCTCGGTCCTTCGCGACATGTTCATCGACAATGGCGACAACACCTGGACCGTGCGCTTCTACCGCAACGGCGTAGCGGACTATCTGACCGTGGATCGCTTCCTTCCGGCTTCCGGGGGGCTCTTCGTCTACGCAAACGCGCAGCTTCCGCTCGGCAGCTCGAACAACGTGCTCTGGGTTGCGCTCGCTGAAAAGGCATACGCGCAGCTTGCCGAGTCGGGCTGGAGCCGATCGGCGACGGCAAACAGCTATTCATCGATCAACCTGGGCTGGGAAGGGGACGTCATCCAGCAGGTCGCCGCGCGTCCGGTGAGCGTGCAGGTGCTCGGCAACGAGGTCAGCACGTTCAACGCCATTGTCAGTGCGTTCGCCACAGGAAAGCTGGTCGGCCTGGACTCGAAGAATACGACCGATCCGGGCATCGTGGCCAATCACGTCTACGTGCTGGTCGGCTATAACCCGGCAACGCAGACGTTCGCTAGCTACAACCCGTGGGGATACATGCAGCAGTTGACGTGGTCGCAACTGGCGGGAAACTTTAGCTACTGGAGCGTGGGATAGGATCGCCGCTTGCGGCGGACGATTACTTCGTCCCCGGACGCGTCGCGGCGTCGTAACGCTCCGCCTCATCCAGGTCGATGGAGCCGTCGCCGTTGGTGTCGACGCGCTTGAACTCCTCAGCGGTCCCCAGCCATTCGCGGGCGGAGACCACGCCGTCGGCGTTGCGGTCCATCTTGCGGAACCACATCGGCCCCTTGGTCGGTGCGGTCACTGGGTTTGTGAATGGCCCGCGCGAATTTCCCAGGTTTCCCACGTTCGGCGGACCGTGGCTGACCTTCAACTGCAGCTGGGTCGGAATGTCGTCGCGGGTGATGAAGCCCCTGCCGTCACGGTCCCAGCTCTTGACGCGGTCCCACGCCGAACGCAGCTCGTGGAAGCTCAGTCGCCCGTCGCGGTTGGCATCCAGGGCGTCGAACAGACCGCGGCCCTGGTCGGCAATCGTCAGCACCGCCTGGCTCACGCCAATCTTCGCCTGCATGTCGAGGAACTCGTTCAGCTCCTTCTCGGTCAGCTTGCCGTCGCCGTCGCGGTCGGCCAGCGGGAAGAGGCCCGCCAGGAATCGTCCGTTGCCGCCCTGCACGTCCTTCTTCTCGATCATGCCCTTCTCGCCCGCGATGAAGCGGAATTGCTGCAAGAAGGTCTGCCGGTTGAACAGGCTGTTGATCGTCGCTCCGTCGCCGCGACTTAGATCGATCTGGGCGTTGCCAAGCGACAGCGCCAGGCCGTCGTTGACCTTTTTCGTCATCGGTGCCAGCGGGCCATCGGCGTTGATAACATCGGTAGCCGCTTCCCGGTCGCCCAGCGTGCCGAGGCGGACGATGTACTCGCCGTCGGGCGTCAGCGAGGCAAACTTCGTCAGCTCGTCGGCGTTCAGCTCGCCGTCCTGGTCGGCGTCAAGCTTGTCAAACGCTTTCTTGTCCAGGCCGATCTCCTCGCGGCTCAGCTTGCCGTTCTTGTCCTTGTCGCAGGTCGTCAGGAGCTGGCGAGCCAGCACGGCACCCTGGGCCGGATCGACCGAGAAGATCGCCCCGCTGCTGCGAGTCATTTTGTTCATTTCTCCGTAAGCCAGGAGTGCTTAGCAGCTTCCTTGAGGAGTGCCCGATCCTTTTCTGGAGTGTTCTCAATTTCTAGGTCGATCCTCTGCTTCGCCAATATTCTCCCATACCCTCCAGCATTATAGATGTCAGCAAGACAATACACGATAAGATTGTGTAAACGTCTACCCCTGCCCTTTGGTTCCTCGGGATCTACAGTCTTTAGTTCATCCAACAACACCTGCACGGCAGGTAGACCAATGGCTTCTAGTGCTCCGTATGCAGGATACCGAATCCGAGCAGGCATCGTCCGGTCCAGGCTAGTATAGGGCGAGTAATCCAGATGCTTTACCAGGACTGGTGCAAAACTTCCTGACCGGCTATCTTTGACAAACTGCAACATTCTTACCAGTTCCACTTTGTTGGCGTCATTCCAGGTTGCGTCCTCCTTTAGTCTGGTTAGAACGATCTGCTCACGCTTCCGCAATTCCCTAACTAACACGTCTGGATCATCCTTAGCCGCTTGCCCAAGGGAAACTGCAAAAACAAAGAACACTAGTCCATCTGAGCAGGCCATATCGTCCCCTTTATCTCACTTCTTAACTGCAAATCCCTTTATGACTGACTGATCGGTGGCGTTTTTTAGGATTAGGTCGTATCCCTCTCCGGGTTCCAGTTTTTCATCGAACACGATCTTAACCTCGGCGAGGTCGCTAAAATCCCCTTTATCCGGTTTCACCGTAACCAAAAATGGAGTCGCCTCCATATTTCCTTTCTTCAGAGTAAATTGGCCAATTAGGTTCTTGCCTTTGACGATAAGCACGGTTGGCTTTCCCAAGGCGATTTCCTTTTTGCCATCTCCGTTCACCGCTGACTCCATTTGAGGTTTCGGCATATTAGGGTCAAGGTTAGGAAGATGGCTTCCGACGATTACCGCATTCACATTGCTCTTGTCCAGGTTTGGCCTACTGAGAACCCATACCGCCTTAAGGTTCTTCAGTTCCGGCACGGCATCCTTTCCCTTATCAGCATAATCGCCTGAGGCAATGTCAATGCTGGCCCCCCACTTCAGCCTTTCTGAGCAACGTTCGGGAACATTTTCATTGTAGAAAAATATCAAGTATTGGTCGAAGTTGAGCCTTCTACTGACGAAAAACCAACGATCTTCCTTTGTAGGCACTATGCCAGCTGAGGGACTATCTTGATCGACAATCAAGAGCTGCTTGGTCTTCTTGAAGAAACTCGGATCGGGGTCTTGAAAGTCTCGGAAGGAACAATCCGGTTGATTGTCGACCACCTTTATCGCCTTGGGCAGCCCATTCAAGTATGCCTTCGTTGTAACGAACCTCCTGAATACGAATCCAAACTTTGCTGACGCCCGGCTGTCCTTCTTGGCAGGGTCGGCGTCGACAAATCCCGTCGTCAGCTTTTCTCCGAAGAATGGCTTGGGGTTATCTGCGTCCAGGACCGGATCAGATGGTAGAATCATGCCATTGATCTCTAGTGCCCCATCAGCTTGAGCGTCGCCACTCTCGCTACTTTTCGGCGGTCTTACCATTCCAAGGGGAATATCCTTGCCGAGTTTTGGATCCCATCGGTCGGCTATGACATTGTCAAGTCCGTCATAGACATTGTTCTTCGGCGTTCCGTCCCTTAAGATTGAGCCGCTCTTCCTGCCAGAAATGTCGATCCAAAGTACCGTAATGGACAGCGATTCATTGTCCCCCTGCCCTTGAATCTTGACCTTCAGAAAATGGTCGGCGACCTTCTCGCTGGGCTTGCCACCCCCTTGGAGCCAGACCGTAATGGAGCCAGTGCCTTTGTCATTTAGCTTTGGCTCAAGCTCCACTTCATTTTTCTTGAAGACCAGTTCTTTGCCATCCTTTATTGACCTGTCATCGAAGAGTTGGATGTTGTCCTCGAGTCCCTTTGTTTTTGATCCACGAGCAACTACAACTTTCTTTTGTTTGCCGTTGGTGATCCCGATCCGCACTTCCCGCCGCCGCGCCGGTTCACTCTTTGTGTCATCCGAGTACACCCCATCTTTGTTGCGAATTACAATCGTCCCGCGTTCTCTCAGTTCGGCTTTGTCGTCGCTACTATCAATTTTTCCATCCCTGTTCAGGTCGGCGATGATGTGTGCCTCCGGAGTAGTTCCTCCTCCAGCATAGGCAAAGAGCGTGCATCCGTCGATGTCTTCTGGGCCTTGAAAGATCGTATTGCTGTACCGAACTCGGATGGCGTATTCCTTGCCTGCGACTAGTTGCAAGCCTACTAGTTCGTGAAAGGACTGTTTAAGATCGGGGAGATGCTGCCCTTGAGCGAAGTTACTCAGAACTCGTTTCCCGTCCACCCACACTTCGCAACCATCGTCAGAAAAGATGGCAAACTGGCTGCCGTTTGACCTTGGAGTAAAGTGCCCCTCAAAAACGACCTCTTGAATCACTACCTTTGGATTGTTGTTAATGGCGGGCGTACTCTTATACCGGGGTCCCTTATCTAGTTTCCATCGTTGCGCAGCTTGCTCGTTTGCGATCTCAATAGCCTTCGCCTTGGGGCGAGGGCCGAGGTCGAGCAGAATGTCACTCGAGGGCCGAATAGGCACCTGACACCATGAGGGCGAAGCGCAAGCAACAAGGACGCATGATGCGATGAACATCCTTCGGTTCATTAGCGGGCTTCCTTCTTCGTTCGTTCTCGAATCTTCTTCTCAACCTGCGGAATTAGTTTCTTTGCACCGTCCACGCCGGAGTTATCGTCGATACTATTGAGATAGTGAAGAGCCTCTTCATGCCGACCTTCACGATGCAAAAACACTGCGAGCCTTAGCCGGGTAGCATCAGCGGTATTCCGATTGTGTGCGCTTTCCAGGAGAAGCCCTAACCCATGAACAAATTTATGGCTGTCTTGCGCTTCAGCATAGGCGCTGATGGCAACCTCAATCACGTTTTCTGCGCCAAGATAGTCGTAATGGGTCAGAGACGCATCGCCCAAGTGTGGAATGATATAGGTGTCGGCGATCTTGACCGCCAGGGTGGAGTCTTTGAGACGAGATAGTGCGCACTGGCAGGCTTTCGACGCTACTCCTAACCCTTTGCGCCTCTCAGTTCTTTCCGTGCTGGACAGATACCTCTTGTCCGCCACTAATAGATGTTCGGCGATCCAGGCATATAGGATCTTGTTGTCTTGCTTCTTTGAGGCTTCGTAGGTTTCCCAGGCCCAGACGGAAGGATCTCCCTTCGGGACCGACGTTCCGAACGCCTGCTTGCCGCTCTTCTGTGTGATGTACCTTTGAATGGCCTGCTTCATCTCGCAGGTAGTGGGACCTTTCTTTTCCTTCGGTTCGGTGTCGGCTTTGCCCTTGCCGTCAGCGACTAGCCAGGCACCAGATAGTAACACCGCTGCAGTACATACCAGAGTGAGGCGGAAGACGCCAACGAGTCTAGCTAAAGGAGGCATCGGGGTTCCTCATCAGGATCCAATGCAGGGATAATATTGGGAGAATAGAGAAGTTACACGGAATTGTAGCCGCGTCGATTATAGAAGAAATGGTGGGGTCATGGGGGCGTTTCCGTCTGAGAGTCTATCTGCAAAGAAACGCTTGAAACTAGGGGTATCCTGGAATTGCGATCACGCCTGAATCGCGTTTTCTGCTGGATATTTCGGCGATCATCCGGTTTCAGGCCCCGCATGAATCACCAAGGCCCCCTAATTTCATGGGAAAACTCTCCGGATAGACTCTGAGAATGGGAACTTTTTCACCGGCATTCTACGCGGCCGAGGGAGGATTGGCAAATTGAATATAGTGAATTTCAGCTGCTTGCGCCGGATGGGAACTTTTGGACTTGATGGGAACGGCTGAAAGGGCGCTCGGTAAACTGTCATGGCGAGGCCTTAGGCTAGGTAGCTGGGACTGTCCAGCAGCTTTCGCGGCTTGCTCGGGGCGTTGTCTTCAAGGAAGTCGGTCGTCTTGGACACACGCGGAATTCGGCCGGCAATATCCAGATAAATGCGCTGGCAGAACTCGGCATCCTCAGCCGGCGTCGCCGCCTTGGCGTCATTGGCGGTCCACTCAGCCGCGATCAGCTCGTCGATCTTGTTCGCGAGACGCTGGGCATCGTCCGATTTGGCGGGGGTTGCCTCCGCCGGATCGGCCGCATTCAGGGACGCGGCAACGACAAGGAACAGCGATGTGAGCGCGACAAGGCCCAGGAAACGAAGCTTCATGGGAGGAGGCTCCTTCACAGGAGGACTGGAAGGTGGGGCGAGCTTCCAGGAGCCGAAGGCAAGATTGTGCGTATGCCGGAATATTGAACGGATGAGTGAAACAAACCTAACCACGAAAAGCAAACGGGTACGGCCTGGCGAGCAGGTCCGTCCCCGCGGCGGGCGACGCCGGAAAGTGAGTTTAGCGCCGATGCAGTGCGGTCATCGTCTCGCTCGTCTCGCCGTGGCCGATGAAAAAGTCGCGCCAGTCGCCGAAGTGATCGGCTGTACCTTCCAGGTCGTACTCGCCAGCGATCAGATCGCCGAGGCAGGCTTGCAGGGTGCGAGCGCCGCCGGCATCGGCGTGATGGGTCGCCATCTCGCTGGCAAAGTTCAAGAGATCGTAGACCTTGCAGGGCGCTGGCAGTGTTCGCTGTCGCTTGACGCTCAGTGCATCCAGGTTGACCAGGCCATAGGTATGCGTCAGGTCGCCCGTAAGCCGGCCGAACGCGCGCTGCCAGGACTTTTCGGTCATGCCTTCCGCCGCGCCGTCGCCGCCAATCACCGTTTCCCGGCCGCGCGGATGCGCTCGCGTCAGTGTGCGGTACAGACGATTCACTTCGTTCAGCGACGCCCAGCTCTTGGTCGACGCCTCGAAGCGCTGGCGCATGGCCGCGTAGCCTTCCTCGTTGTTGAAGCCGTCGAGGACACGCTGCACGGCAAACTCGGTGTCGCGCCCGCCGCGGCCAACATTGACCTCGCTGCGGAAGACCGGCGTGTAAGCGATGGCGCCATTGCTGCACACCAGGCGCAGCAGGGACAGATAGACCTGCGGCTTGCCGTAGCCGTCGATGGGCGTGTCGAGCACGAACTTGTTCTGGAAGGAATCGCCCGCGATGGCAAAGGTGTCGCCCGCGCGCGGCGTGTGGACGCTGCGGACGATGCCGTTGGTGTACGTCGTCGTTTCCGCTTCGTTGCGGTCCAGCAGGTGGACGAGGTCGTCGTGCGCGACCAGGCCGGTACCGGGGCTGGTCACGGCCAGCAGCTTGCCCTGGTCGCCGTTCCACTCCACGCACCAGCGAATCTGATCGTTGGGGGCGACTTCGCTGATGCGTTGAAATACTTCATCGTGGCGAAAGTAGCGAAAAATGTTGCCGGTGAAGCCGAAACGCAGGTGCAGGCTGTTCCAGAAGCGTGTCGTCGGCACCAGCGGCTGGCCATCCAGCACCACCGCGGCGACGCCAGGCTGTGCCTTGGACGTGGGCGCCGTGCGGACCTGGAGGTCGCGGATGCGGGAAACGCCGTACTCGAATCGCTGGGTCATGGGTCCCTCCTTTGCAACGAGCGGTTCACAGGTTGGGAACGGTTGATTTCATTGGTCCGCCGACTGCCAGCGCCGGTCGCGCAGTCTTTGGGCGCCGATGCGGCGCGCGATCAGGGGCGGCAGCGTGACTTCGATGCGTGCCAGGGCGTGCAGCGTTCGTCCAGTGATGCGGTCGATCCCGGAATGGGCCTGTAGCGACCGCCACTCACCGTCCACGCGGGTGTATTGCATGGCCGCGGCCGCGGTACGGACGAAGGGCCAGCGCGTCTTCTGGCATTGCACGATTTGCTTGAACGGCAGCGACGGGTGCTTGCGAAAGGCCCGCCCGCACATTTGAATCGTCATGCTCTTGCACGACGGCCGGCAGAAGACCGTGCGCAGCTCCGGGCAATCGAAGCCCTCCGCGAGCACCATGCAATTCAGCAGTACGTCCAGTTTGCCCGCGCGGAATGCCTCGATCTGAACATCGCGGTCGCTGCTGCCGGTGACCACCTCGGAACGGACACCGCGCTGACGCAGCAGGTTCGCCGCGGTGGCGCACTGCTCCAGCGTGTGGAAGTAGAGGATCGACTTGCCCCAGCGCTGCGGCTCCGCGCAGTAGAGGTCCGCGACTGTCTCCGGGGTGAAGTGCGGAATCGTGTAGTGATGGTACGGACTCAGGTAGCCATCCTGCATCAGCCGATGAATGCCCGCATCCTTGAGGACTGTGTCGAAGCAAAGCTTGACTTTGTCGGCGCGAAACGGCGTCGCCGACAGGCCAAGGATGTAACGCGGCCGGATCAGGTTGTGGAGGTGCGCCATGCTGCCGGCCGCATCGTGCTGCGCTTCATCGACGACCAGCATGTCCAGCTGGCTCGGCGGCGTCTTGTCGAACATGGAGATGAAGCTTGCCGACACGCCGATGCCGCGATTGACGTTCTCGGCTTCGGCCTGGACGAGCAGGTTGCGTCGCATCGCCACCCAGCCCACGCGCACGCCCAGTTCGCGCTGCATGGCGCGGGCAATGAGCAGCCCCATCACGGTCTTGCCGCTGCCCGTGGGACTGTCGATCAACACCGATCGCAGGCGCTTCTGGGTGAAGGCTTCCACCGCCTTGGAAACAATCCGCTCTTGATAGGGCCGGGCTTCAACGCCAAGGCTTGCGATGAGTGCGGGAATGTCCATGACCGCTCGCTCCTTCAAGGTACTTCGCCGTGGTGGGAAGGTTGTAGAGGTATACGTTTTGGACAGGGGGTTTTTCAATCTTGGTAGCGGCGTTCGATCGCGGCTTTTTGGCACGTGTGGGGTGTGGAAGTGAGAACAAAACGGCGGGGCCCGAACTAGCGCGCCGTCGAGGCTTGGATTGAGTCTTCGGCCGGCACAGCCGGCCCTACATGAGGCTTTCTCTGCCGGGCCGGCTGTGCCGGCCAGACCACCAGCAAACTCCCATTTCGAGGCTCGACGAAGCACGGGTCTCCGAGCCCGGCACTGGCTTGGCGCGCGGGTTCGTTTATAATCCAGGGCAGGAGAGTAACCATGCCGCTCCGCGACCATTTCCGGCCTCCGGTGTCGACTTGTGCCTCCTGGGAGGGGTTTCACGGGCAGTGGCCCGCCATGATCGTACAGCAGCTGAACCCCGTCTTGCCCGCCGGTTACACGGCCGAACCACGCGTTCACCTCGGGCCCTATTTCGAGATCGATGTGACGGCGTTTGAACGCGTCCAGCCCCCCAGTGCGACTGCGGTCGCCGGGGACGGCACAGGGGTGGCCACGGCTCCGTGGAGCGCGATTCGGCCGTTGCTGGACATCGAGGCCGATTGGCCGGACCAGTACGAATACGAAGTGCTCGTCTTCGACCAGGAGCGAAACCGGCGGCTGGTGGCAGCGGTGGAACTTGTCAGCCCAGCGAACAAGGATCGGCCGGAATCGCGACGCGCCCTGGTGACCAAGTGCGCTGCCCTGCTGCGCCAGGGGGTCAACATCGCCCTGGTGGACCTGGTGACGGTTCGCCGGTTCAACCTGTATGCCGAATTGCTCGAATGGATCGGGCAACACGACCCATCCCTGGGCGAGGAGCCGCCAGCGACCTATGCCGCTTCACTGCGGTTTCAGAAGCCCGCGCGGCGCACGCGATTGCAAACCTGGCCATATCCCCTGGTTGTGGGGCAGCTGCTACCGATGTTGCCGCTGTGGATTTCAGCGGAGCGCAGTGTGCCCCTCGACCTGGAAGCAAGTTACCAGGAAGCCTGCCGCATGCTCCGGATTCTCTGAGAGTCTGTCCGGAAAGGGGTCAGGCATGCTTTGTAGAAAACCCCGAAATCCTCGGGCGAGCCGGGAGCGTGAGCGACCGGAGTACTTCGAGACCTTGAAGAACTCCGGTCGCTCATGCTCCCGGCTCG
>JAIEMG010000256.1 GCA_019752375.1 Gemmataceae bacterium
TTTGGTCGCTTACGTTACACGGCGGCTTCCGTCACGGACCCGACTCGAAAAGTCACCCAAGTAAAAGACGCACACCCGTCGAATCTCGAATCGTGGCGGGGCAGTCGATCGGCAGTCGCTGGCGCGGCGCGTGCGGGCGGAGGAGTCGCGCCGGCTGGTGCACTCGTTGCGCTGCACGAATTGCCACAGTCGCGACGCCGCTCTCAGTCCGCACTGGACGATCGTCGCCGATGAAGGGCGGGGCATCCCGCCCGAGGGCTTGCCGCACCTGACCTATGCCGGCGAGAAGCTGCGTTCCGACTGGACCGCGCGATTGCTGGCCGGCAAGGTGCCGTACCCGGTCCGGCCCTACTTGAAATCGCACATGCCGAGCTTCCCCGCCTATGCCGACGTGCTGTCGCAAGGCCTGGCCGCCGAGCCGGAACCGCCGCTCTTCGACAAGGCACTGGCCGAGATCGGCAACAAGCTGACGTTCCGGACCGCCCTGGATTGCCGTCAATGTCACGCGGTCGGTCGCGACCAGATCATGGGTGACGACAAGACTCAGATTTCCCCCGGCATCAACTTCGCCCATGCCCGCGAACGGCTGCGCCCCGACTTCTTCCACCGCTTCGTCCTGGACCCGCCGCGCTACGACCCCGCCACCAAGATGCCGAAGTTCATCGCGGACCTGAAGACCAGCAAGGTGACCAGCGTCTTCAACGGCGACGCCCGCAAGCAGATGGAAGCGATCTGGAACTTCATCCAGAGCGTGCCGGTTGAACCGGAAAAGATGCCGGCACCGGTGCCGAAGAGTGCACCGCCACGGAAGGGGCGACGACGCGGACACACGCGGTCTATCGACAACCGGTTCCGGGGGCGTCGCCCAGGACGCGGCGACAAGCAGCCATGACCATCGGACCGTGCCGTTCGACGAGCGCGGCGAACGCAGCTTCAGCGCGGGCCTGGGCGAAACGAGCCACCATCCGGTTGCGGCCGGCATACGCTTCTCTCTTTTCGCCCCGCACCGACATCTCCCTGCCTACCGAAACCGCTCCCAAAACGCCGATCTTTACCCACACGGAGCGAATGACCTGGATAGAATCGGGCGCTTGCTCACGCCGTCGCCTTTTTGGGACTGGTCATGAGGCGATTTCGCCGCGTTGCCTACATTTTGCTTGGCATCGTCGTTGCGATCGGGATTGCCGGTGTGGTCGCCAAGCTTTACCTGGCTTCCGCGCGCGGCTCCGCCGACGTTGCGTCGCGCCTCGAATCGATCTACGGGGCTCGCATCTCGGTCGGCGAAGTCGACGTGGGCGTCGGCAGCAGTTCGTTACGAGACGTTCGTCTGTACGAGGCGGGGCCGGATGCGCCGGTCGAGCCGTGGGCCGTCATCGATGACGTTCGGGCCGACGTGTCTGCCTGGGCGCTCTTGAGCGGCAATGCGGTGCCCGGGATCGTTACGCTGAGCGATGCCGTCGTCACCCTTCGTTTCGACGAGCGCGGCCGCTTGCTGACTCGCTTTCCCAAGCGCGAGGGCAAGGACGGCGCAGTCGGCGTGAAGACAATCCGCATCCTCAACGGCAAGGTGATCCTTCGCCAAACTGGACGCCCCGACCTGATTGTCGCTGTCGAGAAGGCCGATTTCCTGGGAGAAGGCGATCGGTTTACACTGACGGGTACCGCCGAGGAAGGGCGCTGGGGAAGTGCCAATCTGAGCGGCTATCTGCTGACCGGGACAGGTGAATTTACGCTGGGTGTCAAGGTTGCGGACGTCCGTTTCACCCAGTCCATGCTTGACGACCTACCCTTCGTCTCGCCCGCCACCTGGCAGCATGTCCAGGCTCAGGGCCAGGGCACGGGCGAATTAACGCTGCACTATGTTCCAGAAACCGAACGCGTCCACTACTGCGTCGTCCTGAATGCGGAGAGGACGAAGCTCTTCATCTCGGCCATTGACCTTCACGCAGCCGAGGCCCAGGGCAAAGTTGTCATCGACGATGGCCTGGTGAAGCTCACCGACGTGAGAGGCCAGTCGGCGAGCGGCACCATCGCCACCAGCGGCGAACTCGATTTCCGCAAGCCCGTGGATCGGCTGCAATTCAAGGTCCAGGTCGAACGCGTCAAGTTGAGCGAACTGCCGAAGAAATGGTTCCAAAACCCGCTCGTCCAGCGCCTCTTCGACGGCCGGCTCAGCGGTGAAGCCGACCTGGTGGTGACGATCGACGCGGACGGCGCGCGCACCAGCGGCGAAGGCAAGGGCATCATCCGCGAAGCACGCCTGGGCGGCCAGGCCGCGCCGCCGGTCCGCTTGAAGCTGTCCGCCGAGGGCAAAGGCTTCAAGATCTCCGTGCCGCCGCCCGATCCCGACCAGCCGTCCCGAGGCCAGGCAACACCAGCCTCGTCCTGGTTTGATGCGGTAGTCCCGCTGGCGTGGACGGCGGTCACCGGTATCGCGAAGCGGGTACTCGACACGGGCGCGAAAGCGGCTGCGAGCATGGAGCGCCTGGCGTCGGCTTTCCCAAGCAAACAAGCAAGGCCGGCGACGCTTGAAATCGACCTGGCGCTCCGCGATGCCGACCTGGAAGCGCTGCTGCGCGAACTGCAGTTCGAACTCCCCCTGATTACACGCGGCCGCCTGTCGTTCGACGTCCACATCGTCATCCCGCTGGACACGGCGCACGATCTCAAGAGCTACCGCGTTCAGGGAACGGCGAGTCTGGCGTGGCTCCGACTTGCGGATCTTGAACTGGAGCAAGTACAGACGAGGCTGGACTATCGGCATGGCATCCTGAATCTGCACGAACTGAGCGGACGACTGCCTGGCCCGATGCCGGCGTCTGGCGGGCCGCCCCATTCGGGCGCCATTGCGGGCGACGCCCGTCTGCAACTGGTCCCGCTCGCGGACCTCAGTACCCGACTTCAGCTGGATGGGATTCCAGCGGCCCAGGCGACGCGACTCCTGCCTGTGAAGGAACCTGTTTCAGGATCATTCAGCGGGCGGCTTCGCTTTCAAGCGCCATTGCGTCTATTCAGCGATCCCACCGGCTGGCAAGCGAGCGGAACGCTTTCCAGCGACCGCCTGGGCGCCTTCGGCTGGGAGGCGACGGCGCTTCAAATCGATGCGCAGGTTGCACGCGGCGTGCTGACGATCCCCCGCGCGACCGGTGCTGTTGAAGGGGCACGCGTCGTCGGTTCCGGCTGGATTGAATTGTCGGCTCCCTATCGCTGTGAAGCCCACGCGACACTGAGGACCGACGAGGCCGTTACCGTGGCCCGGATAACCCAACGGTTGTCTGCGCCGAGCCTCCGCGCTGGCCGCTTCGATCTTGATGCGACGCTGGACGGGACGCTCCGCCCGTTCGATACGATCGCTTCGGGGACAGCACGGGCGAGTGCGATCGCGTTCGGCGACTGGGCGATCGATGAGGCATCGTGCCAATGGTCGCAGCTTGGCGAGCAGTTGCGCCTGACGGAGCTGTGTATCAGCGCGTATGGCGGCCAGGCCACGGGTGAAGCGTTGCTGCCGTTGCGGGCGGCCATGCCGGGCAGGGTCTTGGCCTTGTTCGCGGATGTCGACCTGTCCCGCCTCGGCGGGCAATTCGGTTCGTCGATCGCGGTGCAGGGGCGCGCGAACGGATCGTTCTTCGCCACACTTGGCGAGGCGAACGCAGAGGGCCATCGCGACATCAGGTACCAGATCGACGTGCAAGCGCCGCGCCTGCGTCTGGAGAGCATTCCGGCCGAGCGCCTGCGCGGCAGCGTCCTTGTCCAGGACGGAGACGTCGAGGCTCGCTTCGCCGCCAATCTGCTGGGAGGCGGCATCGTGGTCGAGGGCCGTCGGGACGCGACCACACAGCGGACGGAGGGCCGCGTTCGTCTGGAGGCAATCCAGCTGGGCCGGATCTGGACCGCGCTCGGCATCAAGGACGTGCTTGGGCCATTCCGCGGCAGCGCGGACCTGGATGCCGCCTTCGCGAAGGAGGCCGGCGAACGCTCGGCAACCGGCAAGGGCCGCTTTGTGCTCAACCGGCTGCGCTGGGCGGATATCGAGCTTGGCGAGGGCGTCACCGGCGCGGTGGTCCTGGAAAATGGCGTCCTGCGCGTGAAGGACATTTCTGGAAGCTTGGGCCGGGGCGTGGTGCGCGGCCGTGTCACGTATCGCCTCAACAAGCCCAGCCGGGGAAGTTTCGCAATCGCGCTGGACAGTGTGGAAGCCAGCCGCCTGCTGTCGCCGTGGCCCGAAGCGGCCACACGGGTGGATGGACTTCTGGATGTTCGGTTTGACGGCGCCTTCGCGTCGGAATGGCGCGGCAACGGCAGTGTTGCGCTGGCCCGCGGCAACCTGTTCGGCGTCGAGGTCGTGAACGCGCGGATGCCGTTCGACTTTTCCTTCATTCCCCAGGAACGCCGCGGCAAGGTCGAGATCCGCGAGTCCAGCGCGCAGGTGGCGCAGGGGCAGGCGTCGGCAAAGGCTGCCATCGGCTGGGGCTCCGGATCGCGCATCGACGGCAGCGTGCGCTTCTTTGGCGTCGATCTGCGGGGGCTTCTGCGGTCTGCTTCCGACATGGGGCAGATGGGCGCCGGGCAGGTGAGCGGCCGATTCGACGTGTCCGGGACCGACGTGCGCTCCCTTGCGGACCTCGATGCCACGCTGGACGCCACGCTGCAGCAGACGCAGGCACTTCAGCTGCCGATCCTGCGCCAGCTATCGCCCTATATCGCTCCCGGGCAGTCGGCGTCGGCGACGTTTCAGGGCGGGGAGATGAAGGCACGCCTGTCGCGCGGCATGATCCGCATCCAGCATTTTCAGCTCGTCGGCAGCATCGTGCAGGTCATCATCGAGGGTACCATCTCGCTGGGTGGGACGCTCAACCTGGAGGCAACCGCCAACACCGGCGGGCTGACGGCCCTGATCCCGGGCCTGCGTGCGCTCAGTGCCGAGCTGGCGGAAGGCCCGTTGCCCTTGTCGCTGATTGCCCAGGCCACCCGGCTTCTGTCCGTGCGCCTGACGCACCTGCGCATCACCGGGACCGTACGCAACCCAGTCGTCCAGCGCGACCCCATCGTGATGCTGACCGAGGAGGCCGTGCGCTTCTTTTTGGGCGGGATCAATCGCTGACCGTAGCGATGCTGCCGATTGTGCCGATATGACAAGGGGGCGCGTCCGTCCCGGCGGAGGATCGGCAATGCAGGCAAGGCGGGCAGGACACGGCATCGCTGCCATGATGGGCTTCTTGCTGGTGTGCGTGGCCGGCTGCGCCGTCGGCGCCGGCGGACGGTCGATGTTCTCCTCGGGCGGCAACAAACTGCTGCCGACGGTCAAGGAGGTCGCCCAACCGCATCCGGTGCCGTTGCCCAGGGAACTGGACAAGCAAGCGCTGGCGCCCTACATCGTCGAACCCGGCGACGTGCTCGTCATCCACCCCGCCGACCTCGATTCCCCCGTGCGCTTGCCCGGCGATCAACCGATCCTTCCCGACGGCACCATCAACCTCGGACGCTACGGCCATCTGAGCGTGGTCGGCAAGACCGTCGAGGAAATCGAGATGATGGTCCGCGCCGCGGTGGAAATTCAGACCAAGGACGTAGGCTTCATCACGGTGCGCCTGGTATCGCGGGCCAGCAAGGTCTACTACGTCCTCGGCGAAGTGAACGCTCCGGGCGCGTTTCCGCTGACGGGGCGCGAAACCGTACTGGACGGCATCATCGCGGCGGGCGGGCTCAACGATCGGGCTTCCCGGCGGAACATCATCATGACCCGGCCGACCGCACCGGACAGTTGCCGGGTGGTGCTGCCGATCTGCCTGCGTGAAATCGTGCAGCTCGGCGACACGACGACCAACTATCAGCTCGCCCCCGGCGATCGCATCTTCGTGCCGACGCGCTCGTGCTGGGAGGACTTCTCGCTGAACGGCAAGCAAGATAGCTGGTCGTGCGGCAAGCTCCAGATCCCTTGTCCCGTTCCGGCGCCCCCGTGCGAAGCTCCGCATTGAGCGCACGACTCAGCCGTATGTGATGCGATAGAGCGTTCCGTCCGCCCCTTCCAGATGCAGCCTCTCGCATTGAAAGCTCAAGCCCGCGCCGACCAGTGCTTCGCGGAAGTGCGGTGCCTGCGCTCGGTCCTTGTCTGCAAGCAGGCAGACGCCACCCGGAGCGAGCACTTTTCGAATGAGCGTTGCGAGGGGTACATGCAGCGTCCGCTCATAGGCGACATCCGCAGCCAGGACGATCGGCACCTGGAAGTCCGCCGGCGGGCAGCGCCAGTCCATTTGAAGCACCTGAAAGTCCGTGAAGCCGTTCAAGCGAGCCCCATCCGCGGCGAAACGCAGTGCCGTGGCGTCGTAGTCACTGAAGACCACGCGCAACCCCCGTGCGAGTGCAGCGATGCCGACAAGACCCAGCCCGCAGCCAAGCTCCAGGGCTGTGAGTGAACCATTGCTCGCGGCCCACGGTTCGGCAAGCACCACCTCGGCCAGCATTCGCGCCCCCGGCCATAGCGATGCCCAGTGCGGCAGATACTCGTCCGCCGCCGTGGAACTGATGAATGATGGATGATCGATGAGTCGATCGACGGCGTCCGGCCGAACGAGCGTGAACGAGCGTCCCGCGACGGTGACAGCCTGTTGCACGGTCGGGCCAAGCGCATCAGGGGGTGTTTCGGGAAGGAATGCGCACATCGGCTGGATTTCTCCGACCGCGAATGAAAGTTTGTCACAGGGCATGGTAGCCCGCGAATCCGTTCATGGGAACGCGAGTCCCGCCGTTTGGCGACCGTGCGGTGACGGGCGACACCCGCGGAAGTCAGCGGCGGGACTGTTTGCGCAGTTCGCCTTGACAGCCGAACATGCCACCGGGACGATGGTCCGCGACCCTGGTTGTCATGGAGGGCGTCATGCACTTTCGTCGTCAAATCGTCTCGCTGCTTCCGCCGCCCATCCGAATCCCGCTTGCCCGCCTGGTGGGTCGAGGCCCCGATCTCCTGGTTGGACCGGTGCCGCGGCCGCCGTGGGCGCCGGCGGGCAATCCGCGCGACAGCCTTTCCCGGCAATTCATCCGCGGCCACGGCATCGAAATTGGTGCGCTGAACTGTCCGCTCTTCGTGCCACGCGGCGTCCAGGTCACATACATCGACCGCTGGGACACGACAACACTGCGCGAGCAGCTTCGCGATCATCACGACTACAGTCGCCGGCCCCTTGTGCCCGTTGATCGGGTGGACGACGGCGAGACGCTGGCCACGCTGCCAACCGAATCGCAGGACTTCGTCATTGCCAACCACTTCATCGAGCATGTGCCGGACCCCATCCGGACGATCCGGCGCCATCTGGACGTGCTTCGGCCCGAAGGCATCTTGTTCCTGGCCGTGCCCGATCGGCGCTGGACGTTTGACCGCAAGCGCCAAGTCACGTCGCTGGAGCACCTGCACCGCGATTACGAGGAAGGTCCCGAATGGTCGTTCCTCGATCACGTCCGCGAATGGGCGGAGTTGGTCGAGAACCGGACGGGGTCTGACCTTGAGGCACGCATCGCTGCCTTGGCGGCGCAAGGCCGGCCGAACATACACTATCACGTCTGGACGCTACACCAGCTAATGGAGCTATTGCCGCATTTGCGTAAGCGACTGGCGCTGGGCATCGACATCGAGGCTGTCGTGCACAACCAGTTCATGGGAGAGGCAATCGCCGTGTTGCGCCGGACCCGCTGACATCACCGTCCCCAGCGTTCCTCCTCGGGCGAAGGAATTGCCGCGGGCACTATGGATCCGCGCAAGAATAACTTGTGCAATTCCTGTAGGACGGATTTCCAATCCGTCCGGTTTTCTAGGGACGGATTGGAAATCCGTCCTACGTGCAATTGTTCAATTTATTGTTACGCGGCTCCTATGTTGCTGAAGGCCGCCTTCACGTGCGGACGCGTCACCAAATAGAGCACGACCAGCGGATAGATGCCGAACACCAGGAGCATGAAAGGCGTCATGGTCGCCACCGTGTCCATGATGGTCACGAGCATCCGTTCCTCCTGGGTCTTCGGCGTCAGTGTCTGCATGAACGCCTTCATCACCGGCAACGTAATGGTCAGGGCAACCACGAACCCAATCACCTTTAGCGCTAGACTGGCAAAGGCGTAAGCGATGGTCAGCGTGCGTCCCCAGGGCTTCACTTGGATGAGACCCGCGCCACTGATAATCATCGTCGCTGAGAGCAGCAAATCGACGCCCGCGTTGGCGAAATTGAGCACCTTGTAATAGGGCAATTCGCGCTCCATGAAGCCCTCGAGCTTCTTGGGTAGGTCCGCCCCTAGACTGCCCGGAGGGCCGTTCGGCGCGAACATGCCGGAACCGCCGGTGGTCGCCAGGGTGCCGAGCGCGACGACGCCGCTGACCAGGCCGATCGCGCCAAAAATGAACTGAAGGATGGCGATCACGAGGACCGACGTCGGGCGTTGGGGAGCCATGTCAACCTCAGCTCAGGGGTGAATGAACTCGTGCTCCGGATGCCGGACGGTAAGCACGGGACACGGCGCTTTGCGCACCACTTTCTCCGTGACGCTGCCGAGCAGGACATGCGCCAGGCCGCTGTGGCCGTGCGTGCCCATCACGATCAGGTCGACGTCCTTCTCCTTGGCGACCTGGATGATCTCGTAGAAGGGAGTTCCCTCGCGCACTTCCTTGTGGACCGTGAACCGCGCGAGCTGGTTTTCCTGAATGGCGCGGTCCAGCGCATCGCGGACCGCGGTCGTCATCTGCTCCATCGACGGCCCGACTGGCGGCATGACGTTAACGCTGTCGGGGATCATGACGGCCAGATTCTGGACGACGTGCAGCAGATACAGTTCAGCGCCGAACTTCTCCGCGAACGCAGCGGCATAGCCCAGCGCGTTTTGCGAGAACTTGCTGAAGTCCGTAGGGACCAGGATGCGGTGTAGGTCGATCATGGGAAACAGGGAAGAGGGAAATAGGGAGTAGGGGAATAGGGAATAGGAATAGGGGATTACGGGGATTTGAGTCTTGCCTGCAAGGTTCGAATCAGGGAACGCAACATGCGTCCGAGCTGATCGGCTTCGCCAAGCAACGGAAGAACTGCATCGGAGCGACACATTTCAACCTCCCCCGCAAGGATCAAGTGTGTTTCCAGTTCCTTGAGACTGCCTTGGGCGACTCGCAAGAACCGGATGTACTCGCGTGTCGCTTCGCGTCCGTGTCCTTCGGCAATGTTAGCCGGTACCGAACCGGCCGCTCGACGGATCTGACTTGTAAGTCCAAACAACTCCTCGCGCGGAAACTGGCGTGTGAGGAAACAACAGCTTCTGGCCAGTGCCATCCCCACTTGCCACACTTTCAAGTCGCGGTAGGAGTGTATCTCCATCGTTCCAACCTCTCCCATTTCCCACTCACTCCCTCTCCCCCACTTTCTCCCTATTCCCCACTCCCTACTCTCTACTCCCTGGCCAGCTTCTGGAACCGCTCCCGCAACTGTCGCGTAATCGGGCCGGGCTTGCCGGTGCCGATTGGCCGGCCGTCGCACTTGATGACCGGGATTACTTCGGCGGCCGTGCCGGTCAGGAAGCATTCGTCGGCGGTGTAGACGTCGTGGCGCGTCAGCGCCATTTCCGCCACCGGGATATCGGCAGCGCGGGCCAGCTCGATCACGGCGCCGCGCGTGATGCCTTCGAGGATGCCTGCGTCGGTCGGCGGCGTCTTGAGCACGCCACGCTTCACCAGGAAGATGTTGTCGCCGGTGCATTCCGCGACTTCACCCTTATGGTTGAGCATCAGCGCTTCGAGTGCGCCCGCCTTGGCCCCTTCGACCTTGGCCATGATGTTGTTCAGGTAGTTCAGGGATTTAATGCGCGGGTCCAGCGCGTGCGGATGGTTGCGGATGGTTGATGCCGTGACGATCTCCATGCCGTTCTCGTAGAGCTCCGGCGGATACATCGTGATGTCATCCACGATGATGATGATCTGCGGATCGCTCGTCTTGCGCGGATCGAGGCCAAGGTAGCCGGCGCCGCGCGAAATCACGAGCCGGATGTAGCCGTCGCGCTTGGCATTGGCCTTCACCGTGCTGATCACTGCCTCGGTCATCTGATCCCGGCTCATCGGAATCTCAAGATAGATGTGCCGGGCGCTGTCGTAGAGCCGGTCGATGTGCTCGGCCAGGCGAAACACCTTGCCGTCGTAAACGCGGATGCCCTCGAAGACGCCGTCGCCGTAGAGGAAGCCATGGTCGTAGACGCTGACCTTGGCATCGGGCTTGTCGAAGAGCTTGCCGTTGATGTAGACCTTGGGTGTCATCGCCTGTTTTCCTTTGTCGTGTCTGCGAAGCGCGGCGAGGGGGGAATGGACCGCGTCATATCGTTGTTCTCTCAGTCTAGCGACCGCCGATGGCTTCGTCGCCCTATGGTGGTGGCGTTGCGGGTCAGGGCCGGTAGCGCCAGTCCTGGCCGGTCTCGTTGCGCCGGGGCAGGATTGTCCGGCCCTGGGGATCGTCGTTCTCATTCTGCGGCGCTGCTTCGTTGCCACGCTTGCGCCAGGCACCGAAGACCATGCCGGCGCCGGCGATGAGCAGCGCAACGCCGGCGATGATGCTGAGACCGTAAAACACGACCATGCCTTTGGACCTCGATGGTTAAGAATCCTTCGACTTTCCCGCGCCGGCGACAGTCCGTCAACCAAATCCAGGCAAGCCTACAACGTGCTCACGCCGGTACGCTTACGCCCAGCGACTGGGCGAGCGTGGACAATTGCTTCCAGGTGCCGTCGTCGAGCGAGATGCCGGCTGCCTGGCGCTGCACTCGTGCACGCCTCTCTGGATCGCCGGGCAGCATGATCTCGGCCACTCCTTCCGCGCGCGGGCAGGTGCGGACGGCTTCGGCCAGGGCGCTGACCTCACGCAGGAAATGCTCGGCTCCCGCGAAGGTGTTGATGTCCAGGGCGATGAAGAGCACGGCATTTCCGAGGGGGGCGTTCACTTCCGGGCGGCTGCATGCCGCGCCGGAAAGGCCGCCGGCAAACATGTCGAGCAGCAGGCCAATGCCAAAGCCCTTGTAAGCCTGCGGCCCGCCCAGGGGCTGGATCGTGCCGCGCGGGTCCGCATAAAGGGCGCCCGGATCGGTCGTCGGCTTCCCCGCGCCGTCGAGCAACCAGCCTTCAGGGACGGGTACACCCTTGTTGAAGCACACGCGCACCTTGCCCTCGGCGGCGATGCTGGTGCCAATGTCCAGCACCACCGGATCGCCGGACGTGGGCACGCCGAGGCAAAGCGGGTTGGTGCCGATGCGTCCGGTCGTGCCGCCCGGCGGCGCGACGTTGCGGCCAAAACCGTGGCCGTTCACGGTGGCGATGAGCGCTAACTTCTCCCGCGCCGCAACCTCGGCGAACTCGCCCAGTCGGCCGATATGTCCGCACTGGCGGAGCGTGCCGGCTGCCAGCCCCACACTTCGGGCCATCGGAACGAGTTTCCGCAGGAGCCGATGCGCCTGCACCTGGCCCAGGCCCCAGTTGCCGTCCGCGATCAGCACGGCCGGCGTCTCTTTCACGATCGTCAGCGGGCGTCCGGTCTGGAGCAGGCCGTCCTTCACGCCACGCAGGTACTGCGGGATACGAATCAGGCCATGCGAATCGTGGCCGCACAAGTTGGCGTCGACGAGACTGCCTGCCACGATCGCAGCCTCATCGCCCGGCACGCCGCCGGCTTCGAACAGAGAACGCGCAAACGAACGAAGCGTATCGGCAGCAAGGGTCGGCACGGCAGGAGTCCTCTCGATGATTTAAATCAAATCGCGCCGGTCAAGGTACTGGATGCTCGCGCGGAGCGGGAGCAAAATCAGCAAGTGTCTTTGCACGAAAGGGGGCGCATCTGGATTTGTAACTTGTGCTGCCGCTCGTTGTAATTTGTGCATTCCGCCAGAAGCGCGTGAACTTGCACTTCTCACCTGTGCACACCTCTGTTATGTACCCGCCCACTCGAACGCCCCGCGGCCGACACGACTCGCCGGCCGCTCCCATCGAACACGCTTGCCGCGCCCGTCTCGCACATATCTCATGGCGCGGCCCTTGGAGGTCCCCGTATGCGCAAGGAAGCGCTACCGATCCTCGTTTCGTTTTTCGGCGCCGTTTGCTGGCTGGCGCTAACTCCGGCACGCAGCGGCGCTGGCTGAGGACCGGCCGGGTGTGCTCCACCCATGTTCGGCGGTCCGCCGATGATGATGCCTCCGCAAGCCTACGCCCCCACTTACGTCCCCCAAGGGCAACCGATGCCCCCCCAACAGTACCATGTCCCCGCGGCGATGGCTTCGCAGCAACCGCAGCGTGCCGCGCCCCAGGCTGCGCCGCCCAGCCGTCCGGCGCTGGCCCAGCAACCTCCGCCGCGGCCCATCGTCCGAGCCCAGGCGCCGGATGAACCGGCGCATGTCGAAGTGCAGCCGACCAAGCTGGCGATCCCGTCGCCCGAACAGCTTGGCGTCACCTGCGCCAAGACTGGCGAAGCGCTCGACTGGAATGCCGCCCATGCCCGTCTCGATCGGCTGGGCGCGACGTGCCTGCACGAGGAAAAGCTCAGCGACGGCAGTTGTCGAGCGACTTGCTTGCTCTCGACCGACCGGCCCGGTTGCTCTCATCGCGTGGAAGCCCAGGCGAATTCGTCGGCGGATGCCTTCCGCGTGATGCTCGACGAAGCCGAGAAGTGGGCTGCGAAGAAGCAATAGCGCCTCGCAAGGCTCCTTCGCCGACGAAATGACGAATGTCGAAGCCCGAATGACGAATCAATGACCAATGCCGAAGCCCCAATGAAAAACGTTACGTCTTGACCTTGGGTCATCGGGTCTTGGTCATTGATTCGTCATTCGGGCTTCGACATTCGTCATTCACTCAGCCGCCAAGTGCGCGGTCGGATCAGATCAATATCCCGACGCCTTGCCGCTGATGCGTTTGTCGGCGGCGCCGCGATACGCCCCCGTCTTCGGATCGATCCAGATCGAGTGCGCGTCGCCCTGGCGATTGCCGACGATGGAGTGGCCCATGCCTTGGAGCTTGTCCACCGTGGCAGTGTGTGCCGACCGGCCCTCGAAACGGGTCTCGTCCGGGAACCACTGATGGTGCATGCGCGGCGCATCGACCGCGGCCTGGATGTCCATCTCGAAATCGATCACGTTCACCACCACGCCCAGCACCGTGTTGATGATCGTGCGTCCCCCAGGGCTTCCCGTGACCAGCACGGCCTTTCCATCCTTTGCCAGGATGGTCGGCGTCTGCGAGCTCAGCATCCGCTTGCCCGGAGCGATCTGGTTCGGCTCGGTGCCAATGGTGCCGTTGCGGTCGGTGTGGCCGGGCCGCCAGTTGAAGTCGATCATTTCGTTGTTCAGCAAGAAACCTGCCCCTTTCACCACCACACGCGACCCGTAGCTTCGCTCCAGCGTATAGGTGTTCGACACGGCCATGCCGTCCTTGTCGACGATCGAGAAGTGCGTTGTGCTGTCGCCTTCCTTCACCAAGGCGATGTCCTTGGCCAGATCCTCGCTGCGCGTGGCCTTCTTCAGGTCGATGCCCTTGGCCAGCTCGCGGGCATATTCCTTGGAGGTGAGGTGCGCCGGGATCTTGGTGAAATCGGGATCGCCAAGGTGGCGGGCACGGTCGCAATAGGAGCGGCGCATCGCTTCGATCATGAGGTGCATCGTCTCGGGTGACCAGCGACCTTGCTTCTTCAAATCGAAGTTCTCCAGGATATTGAGCATTTGCACCAGGCAGATGCCTCCGGAACTGGGCGGCGGCGGACCGTAGACGTCATAGCCGCGATATCTGCCGTGGATCGGCACCCGTGCGTTCGCCTTGTAGCCTGCCAGGTCCTCTTTCGTGATGATGCCGTTGCCCGCTTTCATCTCCGCCGCGATTTGGTCGGCGATGGCGCCCTTGTAGAACGCGTCGGGACCGTTTTCTGCGATCAGCCGCAGAGTCTTGCCGAGGTCCTTCTGAATGAACCGATCCCCCGCACTCCAGTCGTCCTTGCCCGCGTCCTTCCCGAGCACGCGGCGCAGCTCCGGATAGTCGCTCGACGTGGCGACGACGTTGTTGAGCGAACCCGCCAGCTGGGAATCGATCAGGAACCCCTCTTCCGCCAGCTTCACCGCGGGCATCACCAGGTCTTTCCACGGGAGCTTGCCGAACTTCTGATGCGCCAGGGCCATGCCGCGCACGGTGCCTGGCACGCCGGCTGCCTTGTGGCCATAACCGTCGTGGTCCTTGGGGTACATCGACTTGCTCGCGGCGGCCGGAGCGGTCTCACGATACTCGATGACGACCGGGTCGCCCTTGCCACCCGGGTAGACGACCATGAATCCCCCGCCGCCGATGTTGCCGGCTGCTGGGAAGGTCACCGCCAGGGCAAAGGCCGTCGCCACCGTTGCATCGACGGCATTGCCGCCTTTCTTCAAGATCTCCAGGCCCACGTCCGAACCAGGCGCCGACACGGAGACGACCATGCCATTGCGCGGTTCGGTCGTCTTGTCGGCCGCCTGCGACGATGGCGCCGTGGGGATCCGGCTCGCCAGCGCAAGGCACATGGCAGAAAGGGCGCCGATGGGCAGGTAGGTCCGCGGACTCCGTATGGGAATGGCGATTTCGTGTAGACGCATGCTGAATCCTTCCCAAATGAGAGCAAGAAATGCAGCCGAAAGGCTTCCAGGTGACGAACGTCGGACCATGCGACCGCCGGATCCAGAGTCATCACGCCACCACCAACGGCTTGGCGGGGTGACCTTACCCTCACCCCGCCGCCAACACTTTCGTGGGAAATGAGGGCGGATGGTCTTGACCGATCCTACCAGCGTTTTGGACACTGAAAGGAGCGGGCATGCACGGACATGAGGTCGCTTGATCTTGCATTAAGCTACACCGCGAACGGCTTCAGCACCAGCAAAAGCAGGCCCCGAAGTCATCGGCAGCCGAAGTGTCACGAAAAGCTGTCGCGAAGGGAAGGAAGATGCCAGTCAGGCAAGAGCGGCGTTTCAGGCGGTCGGCTTCGGCAGGCCGAGGTTGCGCATCAGTTCCGACGCACTGGCGGTGCGGTTCAAGCAGTAAACGTGAATGCCCGGAACGCCATGATCGATTAAGCGACGGCACATGTCGGTACAGACTTCCACGCCCAGTTTGCGCACCGATTCGTCGTCGTGGGCCAGAGCGTCGAGCTTCTGCACCAGCCCATCAGCCAGCCGACACCCGCACATCGACGTGAATCGCTTGATTTGCTTGGTGCTGAGAAACGGCAAGATGCCCGGAATGATCGGCACCTGGACACCCCGCTTGTTGCGTAGGTAATCCTCGAACTCGAGAAAATCTTCGACGTTGTAGAACAATTGCGAAAGCAGGAATTCAGCTCCGGCCTCGACCTTGTCCGCCGTGCGGTCCCAGTCGAGGCGTTTGTTGCCGCACTCGACGTGGCCTTCGGGATAACAGGCGCAGCCGATGCGGAAGCGGTAGCCATTGTCCTTGATGAAACGCACCAGGTCGACCGCGTAGGAAAACCCGTCGGCGGTCGGCTGGAATTCCGTCTCGCCCTTGGGCGGATCGCCGCGCAGCGCCAGCACGTTCGTGAAGCCTTCGCGGGTAATCTCGTCGAGCAGGTTGGAGATCATCTCCCGCGTGGAGCCCGAACAGGTCACGTGCGGCATTGCTTCAATGCCAAAATCGCGCTTCAATCGACCGGCGACGCGTAAGGTCGTGCCCCGCGTACCGCCGCCGGCGCCATAAGTCACGGAGACGAACGCCGGCTTCAGCGTCACCAGCCCCGGCACCGTGTCGCGAAAGAGCATCGCCTCGTCCTGCTCCGTTTTGGGAGGGAAGAACTCGAACGACACCGTGGTTTCCGGGCTTGCGTACAGTTCGGGAATGGCCAAGGAACGCTCCTTCTTTTCCCCGCGGGGATCGGCTCCATCAGTCGACAGAATTGTGCCGCAATCGCCCCGCTTCGCCAAGAGCGCTTTGCCAGGTTGCCAAGCTTGCCCGACCGGCGCAATTGGCGCCAAGAAATGCGAACCACGGATTGCACGGATGACACTGATAGTCACATGCACTGATCCGGTGGTGGCCGTTTCGCCACTCGGCTCGAGGGACAATGACTTCTCCAAGCAACGGGCTGGCTTGCTTTACACTTATCCGTGCGATCCGTGTAATCGGTGGTTCGCGATTGTGCATTCCCCGTATAATGCCCCCGATTTGCCAATGACGTGGAGGATCTCTCATGGTGCGATCGGCATTATTCCTCGTCCTGGTCAGTTCCCTGGCGGTGCAGGAATCAAAGGCGAAGATCGACACGGTGGCAGGCACCGGCAAGTCCGGCCGCGCGGGCGACGGCGGCAAGGCCGTGGAAGCCCTGCTGAACCAGCCCTTCCACTGCGATCTCGACGGTGCAGGCAACCTCTACATCGCCGAGGCCAATAACCATTGCATCCGCAAGCTAAACCTGAAGGATGGCACGATCAGCACCGTCGCGGGCAGCGGAACCAAGGGCTACACGGGCGACGGCGCTGCCGCGACCAAGGCGACCATGAACGAACCCTATGCCGTGGTCGTCGATAGCAATGGCGACTTCTACATCGTCGATCGGCTGAACGCAGTCATTCGCAAGGTCGACGGCAAGAGCGGCGACATGACTACCGTCGCCGGCAACGGCAAGAAGGGCTTCGACGGCGATGGCGGGAAGGCAACACAGGCCATGCTGCGCGAGCCGAACGATTGTTGCCTCGACGGCAAGGGCGGGCTGCTGATTGCCGACGTGGCCGACTGGCGGGTTCGCCGGCTGGACCTCAAGAACGGCACGATCTCCACCTTCGCTGGAACAGGTCGTCCCAAGAGCAAGCCGGATGGCGGCGCCATCGGCGACGGCGGATCAGCGGACAAGGCAATCATCGTCGGCGCCCGCGCCGTCTGCGTGGACGGCATGGGCAACACCTACATCTGCGAACGCGAAGGCAACGCCATCCGGAAGGTGGACGCCAAGGGCGTCATCACCACGATTGCCGGGACAGGCGCTGCAGGCTACGCCGGAGACGGCGCGGACGCGCACAAAGCCACTTTTAATGGCCCCAAGGCCCTTCGCTGCGACAAGCTCGGCAACGTCTTCGTGGTGGATACGGAAAACCACGCGATTCGCCGCATCGACGCGAAGTCCAATGTCGTCACGACCGTCGCCGGCGGACGCAAGGGCGGCGAAGGTGATGGCGGCCCAGCGCTCAAGGCGGGATTGGACCGCCCGCACGGCTGTGTGGTCGATGCGGGGGGAACGATCTACATTGCAGACAGCAACAATCATCGCGTGCGCCGCGTGAGTCCTGAATAGGGCGTTTGGTAACGACCGAGGCGAGCCGAGAGCGTGAGCGACCGGAGTTTGGCAAAAATACCCGGGTTCTTGAATCGCAGAAAAATGGGCACGCAGGGAGCGTGAGCGACCAGAGTTTGTATTCATCGTGAAGTGCCTACGACCGAGGCGAGCCGGGAGCGTGAGCGACCGGAGTTTTTCCAGACCTTGAATAACTCCGATCGCTCACGTTCCCGGCTCGCCAATTGCTGAAATGACAGTGAACATGTTGCGACGCACGTTGATCGTTGAGCTCCTCGTCCTCGCCTTCCTGGCGGTCTTCCTGATCTATCCGATCGCCTACATCATTCCCGGCGCGTTTAGCGATGAAGAGTTCGCGGTGCGTCTGGTGAGTCCGCAGTCCGGGCCGAAGGGGGCGCTGGAACAACTCGTCGCCTTGAACAAGGTCGCTCCGGAACAGCTCCCGGCTCAAGGAACGGGCGCTTTTACGCTGCCCTACACCGTCAAGGTGTTTTCTGGAACCCAGCGAGCGGCCGCCGAACGATTGGCCAAGCGCCTCAACGATGCAGGCGGAACCGCCGAGGTCGTCCGCGAACGGCAGTGGACCCTCTTCTACTTCGACCAGGCGCTCGGCTTCACGGTTCACTCGGCCGAGGGCTTTCCGTACTTCCGCCTGCAGCCGCACTCGCCCACGTTGATCGAATCGCTCGGCAACAGTCTGCTCCTGGCGACGCTCACCACGATCGCAACGACGCTTTTCTGTCTCCCCTTGGCCTACTGGTTTACCCGCTTCCGCTTCCCGGGCCGCGGCATCCTGGGAGGAATGCTCCTGCTCCCGCTGATTATGCCGCCGTTTGTCGGCGCCATCGGCTTGCAGAGGTTCCTCGATCGCTATGGCACGTTGAACCTACTCCTGATGAAGTGGGGCGCCCTCGACCCGGCGCGGCCGATCGACTGGTTGGGCGACGGCGGGTTCTTCGGCGTGGCCGCGATGCAGGTCCTGCACCTGTATCCGATCCTGTACCTGAACCTGGCAGCGGCCTGGGCCAACGTCGATCCGACGCTGGAAGATGCAGCCCGCAACCTGGGCGCCGGCGAATGGCGGGTCTTTCGCTCTGTCACATTCCCCTTGCTGCTGCCGGGCTACTTTGCCGGTGCGACGCTGGTCTTCGTCTGGGCCTTCACCGACCTGGGCACGCCGCTGGTTTTCAACTATCTCCAGGTGATCCCGGTCAAGATCTTCGACCAGGTGAGCGACCCGCAACGGACGAACTCCGTCGCCTTCGCCCTGGTCGTGGTGACGCTCGTCGTCACCGGGGTACTGTTCTTCTCGGCGCGCTGGCTGGTCAGCCGGCGTGCTTATGTCAGCGGGGGCAAAGGCGCAGTTGCAACGGCGCCGCCGGCGGCAGGCCGAGGGCTTCTCGTCCTCATCTACGCCACGGTGTCTGTCATCACTTTCCTGTCCGCATTGCCAAACGTCGGCGTCATCCTCACCGCGTTCGCCGAGCGCTGGTCCTTCACGCCGCTGCCGGAATCGTACACGACGGCTTACTTCGCCGAGGTATGGGGAAATCGCGTCGCTGTTACCAGCATTCGCAACAGCCTGGCATACAGTGCCGTCAGCACGATCTTGGACATCCTCATCGGCGTCACCATCGCCTGGCTAGTCGCGCGGCGTCCGAGTTGGCTGTCGGGGGTCCTCGAAGGATGCGCCATGCTGCCGCTGGCGCTGCCCGGCCTGGTGCTCGCCTTCGGCTATTTGACCTGCTTCAACGGCTGGGGCCTCGGCAAGTGGAGCCCGCTCCTGGACCCGACGCGCAACCCGGTCCTGCTCCTGATCATCGCCTACGCGGTGCGACGGATGCCGTACCTGACGCGCTCGGCCCTGGCTGGCCTGCAGCAGATTGCCCCCGTGCTCGAAGAGGCAGCGGAGAACCTGGGCGCCACGCGCTGGCGCGTGCTGCGGACCGTGACGATGCCCCTCATCGCCGCCAACCTGGTCGCCGGAGGCATCCTGACCTTCGCCTATGCCCTGCTGGAAGTCAGTGATAGCCTGATGCTGGCGCGTGAGGAGAAATTCTACCCGATCACCCGCGCCATCCTGGGCCTGCTCATGCGTCCCGACGACGGCGACAATATCGCGAGTGCCCTGGCGGTGTTTGCGATGGCGCTTCTGGGTGTGTGCTTGTTGACCGCTGGACTCTTGCTGGGACGCAAGATGGGCGAACTGTTCCGGGCGTGAATGGAGCGGTGGAAGCACCGCGTTTTCACGGGCACGAGGCAAGAGGTGCGCGTTCGCACGAGACACCATGTGTACCAGGCGACAGGCCCCATCGTTCGACGCTTCTTCGTCGCCAGACACAAACCGCTGCGGAAATACGGGTAACTGCTCGGTCAGGAGTCGCCCTGGCAACAATTTCCCGCTGGCTCCTCTCCTCCTATTCCCTTGACAGACGAGTCGGCTCGTTCCAAACTGACCTCCGTTCTCGCTTCGCCTCGTTGCCGTTTCACCCTCGCTCCGCAACGTGAAAGGATGCCCATGCCCCTCTCCCTGACCCGCTGGTTCCGAAGCCGTTGCACGTCATCCACCCCCCCCCTTCGTAAAGCGGCCAGCCGTGCGGCCTGCGGACCGCTTCTACCGGCCCTGGCTTGAGGGCCTAGAGGAGCGGACCGTGCCCACGAGCATCAGCGAATTCGGCACGCCGAGCGTTCCGTTCCAAATTGCCGCCGGCAGCGACGGCAACCTTTATAGCACCGCCTTGCTCGCCGACGCCATTCTGCGCACCACTCCCGGCGGCACCACCACCTCGATTGCCACCGGCAGCGGGTCGCATCCCCTGGGCATCACCGCTGGCGCGGCATCCATGTTCTTCACCGGGGCCAGCGACATCGGCGAGCTGCGCCTCGACACGCAAGCAATCACCCACTTCGCGCTGCCGGCCGGCAGCGCGCCGACCGGCGGCATCGTCGCGGCCGTTGGCGACGTCTGGTATACCTACGCCCACGGCATCGGCCGCCTCGACACGTCCACCGGCGCCGTCACGCTTTATGCCACGGCAATGGCCTACAGCTTTCCGCTGCGCCTCACCGTGGGCGGAGACCACAAGATCTGGTTCACCGAGGCGAACGGCGACCACATCTCGCGCCTCGATCCGACGACGGGTAGTATCACCCAGTTCGCCCTGCCGGAGTCGTACAGCGTCCCCGTGGGCGTGACGGCCGGCCCAGACGGCAACGTCTGGTTCGTCACCATGGTCGGCGACAACGGCGACGGCGTCTATCGCATCACGCCGGACGGCACGTTGACCGCATTCCACACGCCGACGGCGTGGAGCCAACCGCAAGCGATCGTCACCGGCCCGGACGGCAACCTCTGGGTGGCCGAATACGGCACGGGCAAGTTGGCGAAGGTGATGCCCGACGGCACCATGACGGAGTTCGACTTGCCGACGGCGGCCAGCGGGCCATACGGCATCACGGCCGGACCGGGCAACACGATCTGGTTCACCGAGAGTTCGGCATCGAAAGTCGGCGTCGTGACGTTGGACGTCTGTCCGCACAGCGTGTCGTGGGACGGCGGCGGCGACGGCGTGAACTGGACCGACGTCGTCAACTGGAGCGCCGACCAGTTGCCGGGAGCATGCGACGACGTGTACATTCACACGAACCCGGGCGTGACCATTGTCCATGCGGCGGGGAGTGCGTCCATTCGTAGTTTGCATTCGGACAATGCGATTCACTTTTTGGGAAGCCTGACGCTGGCGACTGATTCGGCGGTCACAAAGTCACTTACCATGAATGGGGCGCTCACACAGTCGGACGGCACACTTCAACTGACCGGCGGCGGTGAGTTGACAGGCAATTTCCACACCGGATCGGCGACCGCACTGATTGCCTTCTACCAGGGTGTCTTTACCGACCAAGGAACTCAATTCGGCGGCTCGGGCACCTCGGGCACCACGCGAATTGGCGACGGAACAGGACTTCGGTTAGCGGTATATTTCGTTCCATTGCCTGACCTGCCGCCTGAGCCCGATTCACTGCATGAAGACAACGTGGAATTGAAGGCCGGCGGAACCATTCAAGGCGGCGGCAAATGGGTGCAGGCCGCCAAGACGTTGACTTGGACCGGCGGGGCAATGGAGGGAACCGGAACCACCCAGATCAATTCCGGGGCCAGTCTTACGGTCAGTGGCCCGGACGCCAAGGTTCTTTCGCGCCGTAATCTCGTGAATGTCGGCCGCGCGCAAATAGCTGGCGGTCCGATTCAAGTCTCGAATGGGGCTACAATCATTAACGAATTTTTAGATCTTAATCAACTGGGTAGTCTCGATTTAACGGGCGCCTCTATCCTTCACTCCGAAGGTGATATATCTACGTTTGTCAACAACAGTTATGTTACCAACAGTTCGGGAGCGAGCACGATCTCGATTAATTTCGTTAATAACAATGGTTTACTGATTTCTGATGGCCTTCTCAAATTTGATGCGCCTGGGACGTTAACACAGAATGACGCCAGTGCCCTGTTGACCATCGAGACGAATGCCATACTACAAGTAAGCGATTTTGCGATGGCCGGCGGGCGGTTGAACGGCACGGGCCAATTCCTCTTGACGAATTTGATGACCTGGAATGGTGGGACAATGGAAGGGGATGGCAACGATGGGACGACCCGGATTGCTGCTAACGCCGTGCTCAATATTACCGGAAACGTGACCATCAATAACCGGACTGTCGAAAATCGAGGTAGTGTGAGCCAGACTGCGCAGAACGTGCAATACATCTCCGGCGTGTTTGACAATTTTGGTAATTATTCTATTGTCGGCGATCAGCGGATGAATGCGCTATTTCAGCCGGTGCCAATTCCGATCGGTACGTTCAACAATTTCGGGCGCGTCGTCAAGAGTGCCGGAAATGGAACAGCATCAATTCGGATGGACTTCAATAACGCCGGGCTTGTAGAGGTGGCGAGCGGTACGATCGACTTCCAGAACGATGGGACGCACACCGGCCAGTTCAAGATGACCGATGCAACTACTGGCTTTTCGTTTTCACGGAGAATCCTTTTCACTGAGCAGATCTTCAATGTCGGCGCGTCGTTCGTTGGCGATGGGCTGGTGACTGTGGATGATCATGTCCATTTCATTATTCGTCAGGGTGTAGCGCTCCAGGTGCAGAATTTCACCATTGATGAGAACGCAGGCACGGATGCAATTGTAGGCGGGGACGGCGACCTCAGCGCGCATCACTTCTCGTGGCTAGGCGGGAAGCTAGCCGGCGCGGGAACGGTCACGGTCAACCCCGGCGACGTGATGGACATTGGCAGCAATACGGGAAAGTTCATTGAGCAGCTCACGATCCTGAATTACGGGACGATCAACTGGATGGGCGAAGGCGATATCGCGATGTCTCAGGGCGCGTCGATTATCAGCGATGGACTTGGTGGTCGTGGGAATTTCTTCATCGAGAACAATCAGAAGATCTTGAAGCCGGAGAGTGAGCAAGTACCGACGTCGCAGATCATCGTTCAAAACGGTGCCCTCCTGACGAAGCCCATTTTTTCGGGCATGATCACCGAAATCCGAGTCTCGGTGAAGAATGACGGGGGTTTCGTTGACCTGCGAGCCAACGAGTTGCGGTTCACTGCGTTGTACCAACAGACCGGCAATGCCATCACGAGGCTCGGCGGAGGCTTCTTTACTTCCACGGATGTGGTCTCGATCCAGGGAGGCATCTTCTACCTTGATTCGGGACAAGTGGCCGCCAGCCTTTTTGAAATTGTCGGCGACGGTGCTCTCGCAGGGTCCGGGACGATCATCAGTCCCATCGTTCACAACGCCGGTCGGATTGAAGTCGGCAACGCGCAAGCGGCAGGCATCTTGAATATCAATGGCAACTACCAGCAAACAGCTGAAGGCATTCTCCACATTGAGGTAGGTGGCAATAGTGCCGGCACCGGCTTTGACCAGCTAAACGTCACGGAGCGGGTACAACTCGACGGAATCCTGGAAGCGAGCTTGATTGGCAACTTCGTCCCGGCCGTGGGGGCAACGTACAAGTTCCTTACCTTTGCGACCCGGAGCGGTGACTTCTCGGACAAGCGCCTCCAACTCGGGGGCGGCTTGTCCTTTGACATCACGTATAACGCCAACGATCTGACCTTCGTTACCAAAGGGAATTGACAGGCCCTCTTGGGAGGACTCGCTCGATGAAGCCATGCATCCTTTGTTCTCTCCGTGCGGGAACATGGTTCTGCCTTCTGGCCGTTATGATCGCCTGGAAACCGTCGGCGTGCTGCGATGAAATCAGTCATGAGCGCACTATTGTGAAGGCGCACCTTAAAGGTGGTTCACCTCATATCGCCTTTGCACGCGACGGGAAGACCTTTGCTTCCGCCGGAGGTCAGGACGACAAGAAGGTAATCATTTGGGCCGTGGACACCTTAATGTCGATCAAGACCTTGGAGCAACCGCGCCCGATTTCCGGGCTGGCCTCCTGCCCCAAGACCGGCACGGTGGCGACCAGCATGGCCACGGTCATCTACCTCTGGAACCCGACGACGGGCGAGCATCTGCGGACGATCGAGAAGGCCGGCCCGCTCCTGGCTTACTCGCCCGACGGGTCGGTCCTGGCAACGGACGGCGGCGTAACGTGTACGTGCGTTGTACTCTGGGATCCGGCTACCGGCAAGGAACTCGCGGAACTCAGAGTCTATCTGCAAAGAAACGCTTGAAACTAGGGGTATCCTGGAATTGCGATCACGCCTGAATCGCGTTTTCTGCTGGATATTTCGGCGATCATCCGGTTTCAGGCCCCGCATGAATCACCAAGGCCCCCTAATTTCATGGGAAAACTCTCCGGATAGACTCTCAAAGAGCATACCGGGCAAATCCTCGGACTCGGCTTCTCCCCCGACAGCAAGGTGCTCGCGTCCAGCAGCCGTGACGGGACCGTCGTCCTGTGGGATGTTCAGACCCGTAAGAAGTCGACAAAGTGGCAGCCGTTCTCGGCAAACACCTACTGCCCGACATTCTCCCCCGACGGGAAACTCCTCGCCGCCGGGGGGGACACGCTGACACAGCCACCGGCGAAGCCGGGGCTGCGCAATCCCGTAGTCAAGTTCTGGGATCTCGCTGCTGGTAAGGAGGCAGGCGGCCTCTGGCCGACGAGCAAGCCAATCAGGCACATGGTCTTTACCCCGGACAGCAAGCAGTTACTCGTCGTTGGCGGGACGAACTACGATTTGGAAGTGATGGACATGGTTAAGCGCGACTTTTGGGCATATCTGTGGGGGCGGAAGAAGGCAGGGATCGGCTCTTTAGCTCTAAACCCGGACGGAAAGACGGCGGTGACGGCGAACCTGGACGGCACAGTCAGCGTCTGGAACATCCCCCGAGACAAGCAGAAGATCGACTGGGACATGCTCGAAGAAAGGAATCGGAAGAAGGACAAGTAACAGGAGAAACCGGAGACAGGAGAAACCGGCGAGGAAAAACCGGGACGGGGAGGAGAACCGGGACATCCTCGGGAGGAGAACCGGGACATCCTTGGTATTTGGCGACGATACCGAGGATGTCCCCGATTTTTTCCTGCAAGTCACTCACCATGTTGACTTTGTCCTAATAAGAGCGCCTAAAAAAATGATGTCATCATAGAAACCTCATGCAGATCAATGCGGAGGCCAGAGCGACAAAACCTTTGTGTACAGTGACGTGACGATCGGTGCGTAGTCGGAGGCGACGAAACTGATGCAACCAAGCATTGGTGCGTTCCACCACCCAACGATAGATCCCCATCCCACTGCCGTGCTCGGTGCCGCGTTGCGCAATCCGAGGATCAATGCCGCGCGCCTTGAGTTCCTCTCGGTGCGCCTTCGAATCATAGGCGCGGTCGGCATACAATTCGTCGGGGCGTGGCTGCGGATGTCCCACGGGACCGGAAACGGAAGGCACCGCATCCACGACCGTCAACAACTCCTTGACATCCGGGACGTTGGCGCCGGTCACGGTGACGGCCAGCGGTATCCCCTGAGCATCCGTCAGCACATGGTGCTTGCTGCCAGGGCGGCTCCGATCCGTAGGATTCGGGCCCGTTTCTTCGCCACCGCCCAGGGCACGCACGGAACTGCTGTCCGCGGCCGCACGCGACCAATCGATCTTGTCGGCGGCTTGCAATTCCGCCAGCAACACCTGGTGCAGCCGTTCCCAAACGCCCGCGATTTGCCAAGCACAGAGATAGTTCCAACAGGTCATGCCACAGCCGCAGCCCATCTCTTGGGGAAGCGCTTCCCACGGAATGCCGGTCTTGAGGACGAAAATGATACCGGTCAACACTTTACGTCGGTCCAGTGGCTTTCGGCCGGGATTGCGGGTCCCGTCGCGGTTTGAGCGGAGGCAATAATGGTTCGATACGCTGCCACAGTTCGTCACTGACCAAAGGCTGAGCCATGGTGATACCCTCTCACAAGAGCGTGGTCTCCCATGACTTTCACCAGCTGCGCCCATGCCAATCCAACGCTTTTTTTTAGGTGCTCTAAACGTAGTAGCCGAGACCGAATCGGCGAGTGGCAGTTACTTTGTTCAAGCCGTCGCCCTGCCACAAGCGAACGCAACCGTATCCTGGTCCGCAGACCATTCTGGGGCAATAACGGTCGCAAATAGACTCTTGCCATGGACTCCTGCAAATCGATCTGGAGTCGTTAAGCCTGAATTTTGGCAACCAGTAACAACTGTAACGGAGGCTCGAGTGAACTTGACCTTGACCAGGGTTGCTGCAGAAGACGAACAGTGGACATCTCGAAGCGCGTGACAATTCAGACCGACTGGGCCCGACTTCGCGAACAAAAGGGGAAATCTCGTGAACGACTGTCACGCCAGAGTCATTTTCCTGTTTTTTGTCGTCGCAGGTCAGGTCGTCGCCGCGGAACCGACGATGGAAGACTCCAAGCCCGTCAAACGACTCGTCGCGCCGGATGCAACAGGCGAGCGGGAGGCGCGGCGAGTCGCTTATTCCCCTGACGGTGTGTACTTGGCCACGGGCCATATTGACGACACCGTGGCCCTGTGGCGGCTCGGTACCGGAAGAGAGACTTTACGCACGGTGGCAAGCGAGGGCTCCATTAACGCCGGGAAAGACTCCATCGGATTCTCTCCTGACGGAAAACGTCTGGTTACGGCGGGCCCCGCAGGCGTCGTCTACGTCTGGGACCTCCCTGCGGGAAAGGTGAGCCGTAAGATAGAAAGCGATAAGAACGCGCCAAATCGCTCGTTCGGGCTCGCTCCCGATGGGAAAAGTGTTGCCATTCTAAGTTCACCGCTGATTGGCCCGCGGGAGTACGTTATCCGCCTTTGTGACATCGAAAGTGGCAAGTCTTCGCGGAGTTTTCGTTTCAGCGCCGGTGAGCGGAGTGAGTTCGTCAACTCCGGAATAGCTGCGCCCCGCTTTTCACCCGATGGCAAGATCGTGGCTGCGGCGGCACGAGACACCGTCATCCGCCTCTGGGCTGCGGAATCCGGCAAGGAACTGGGCGAACTGAAGGGCCACCGGGCAACGCCCGTGACGCTTGCGTTCTCCCCGGACGGTCGTATCCTGGCGTCCGGCGCGGGCGGAAAAACGGCCTTCAACGGAAGAATTGGGGACCCGTCCGTTCGCCTTTGGGATGTCGTCTCGGGCAAAGAACTATTTCGTTTCGACTGTGAGATTCCCGTTGAGTCGGTCGCCTACTCTCCCGACGTAGCTGTCCATTCTGTGCGCAGGGCAGAGCGGCCTGAGCGCCTCAGGTTCACTTGGCCGCCCTTGGAGGTTTCCAG